>JADZEO010000011.1 GCA_020850475.1 Bdellovibrionales bacterium
CGAGACCTACAAGTCGAGCAGGTGCGAAAGCAGGTCAAAGTGATCCGGCGGTCCCGAGTGGAAGGGCCGTCGCTAAACGGATAAAAGGTACTCCGGGGATAACAGGCTGATACCGCCCAAGAGTTCACATCGACGGCGGTGTTTGGCACCTCGATGTCGGCTCATCTCATCCTGGGGCTGGAGCAGGTCCCAAGGGTATGGCTGTTCGCCATTTAAAGAGGTACGCGAGCTGGGTTCAGAACGTCGTGAGACAGTTTGGTCCTTATCTTCTGTGGGCGTAGGAAAATTGAGTGGAGCTGTCCTTAGTACGAGAGGACCGGGATGGACAAACCTCTGGTGTTCCTGTTGTCGCGCCAGCGGCATGGCAGGGTAGCTATGTTTGGAACGGATAACCGCTGAAAGCATCTAAGCGGGAAGCCAACCACAAGATAAGTTTTCCCTGGGGCTTCGGCCCCCTAAAGACTCCTTCGAGACTAGGAGGTTGATAGGCAGGGAGTGTAAGCACGGTGACGTGTTCAGCTGACCTGTACTAATAAGTCGTGCGGCTTTTTCAAAAATTTTTTGGATACTTTCTTGCTAAGAATGACTTGAGATCAATTGATTGATCGTAAAGATTTGAGCTTATTAATTTTTTGCTGGTGTCTTTAGCGGTAGGGGTACACCTGATCCCATTCCGAACTCAGAAGTTAAGCCTATCAGCGGCGATGGTATTGCAGGGGAAACCCTGTGGGAGAGTAGCACGATGCCAGCTCTTTATTTCGAACCCAGTCGGTGAAAACCGACTGGGTTTTTTTTTTGCCATTTTGAGTTTTGCATTGGTTAAAGGCTTTGGCAGTTTTGGCGAAATGGGGAGGTCGTAATGATTCGCGGGATTGAGCTATTGGGGGGCCATGGGGTTGGTTTGAAATTGACCCGTGTTCTTATGATTTGCGGCCTAGTTTCCGCAGTCGTCGGGTGCTCCACGAGTGAGTTGGCGCGAAAAGATGATAGCTACATGTGGCTTGAAGAGGTTGAGGGAGAAAAGGCTCTCGCATGGGTGCGAGAGCAAAATCGCGTTTCCTTGAGTTACCTGGAAATGGCCCCTCAATACCGTGGCTTCGAGGCTGAGGCTCAAAAGATTCTTCTATCTGATGACCGGATTCCCTACGGGCAACTGCGCAACGGCAGCATTTACAATTTTTGGCAGGATAAAAAGAGTGTCCGTGGGGTTTGGCGGCGAACCCGCTTGGCGGAATTCAAAAAAGAAAACCCCGATTGGGAAGTTTTGCTCGATGTTGACCAATTGGCAGAGAAGGAAAAGGAAAATTGGGTTTTTAAGGGCGTGAGTTGTTTACCACCGGAGTACGAACGGTGCATGGTCACCCTTTCGCGGGGAGGCAAGGATGCGTCAGTCGTTCGTGAGTTCAATCTTAAGACTCGTGAGTTCGTGCGCGATGGGTTTGTGATTCCAGAGGGGAAGACCTGGTGGAGTTGGTTTGACCAAAATACTTTACTCGTGGGGACGGATTTTGGGCCTGGTACCCTGACTCAATCGGGCTATCCTATGGAACAAAGAATTTGGAAGCGGGGCACTCCCCTATTAGAGGCCAAGGTGCTCTTTCGCGGAGAAAAGTCCGACGTTGGTGTTTGGGCGTATCGCTCATTTCGCCCAGAAGGACAGGCACTCATTGTCAGCCGATCAATTACCTTCTTCGAGAGCAAGAACTTCTATGTGAAGCCAAACATGGAACTCGTGGAAATCCCAATACCGGCAGATGCCGAGTTGCAGGGTCTTTTTCAGGGAGAGATGTTGGTTCAAACGAAATCTGACTGGCGGATAAAGGGAGCTCGAGGTCAGGAGCAAATGGTGGCGGCCGGATCACTGGTGTCATTTTCGGCTGAAGCTTTTCTTCGTTCGGGAAAGATCGAAGAGGTCAGGAAGATTTTTGAGCCATCCAAGCGAGTCTCTTTGCAGGAAGCCTCGACGAGCCAAGATGCCTTGTTTTTCTCGGTGCTTGATAATGTCAAAGCCAAGATCTATAGGGGCAAATTTCGTGGTAATCGGTGGCGAGTTCAGGGGGTGGCCATTCCCGACCATGGATCTGCAAGCGTGGTTTCGGCGAACGACTTCACCACTGACATTCTTATCAATTACCAAAGTTTTACCATTCCAAATAGACTTTATTTGTCTCGGGATGGCAGTCGATTTCCTCAAGTCATTCGATCGTTGCCCAATCAGTTTGAGAGTGGAAACTTGAACGTTGAGCAGTTGGAGGCAGTCAGTAAAGATGGGACCAAGGTTCCCTATTTTGTGATCGGTCCCAAAGAGCGGCGTCCCGACGGTCAGAACAAAACTCTCCTTTATGGGTACGGGGGATTTGAAACCTCCATGACTCCTCACTATTTGGGTGTTACGGGAAAGATTTGGTCGGAGCCGGGCAATGTCTATGTCATTGCAAATATTCGTGGCGGCGGTGAGTTCGGGCCGGGTTGGCATAAGGCGGCCCAAAAGGAAAACCGTCAGAGGGCTTTTGACGATTTCATCGCCGTGGCGGAGGATTTGATTCGACGGAAAATTACGATTCCTTCCCACTTGGGAATCATGGGTGGTAGCAATGGGGGGCTGTTGGTGGGCGCAGTGTTTGTTCAGCGGCCTGAATTATTTGGCGCGGTGGTTTGCCAAGTTCCCCTGTTGGACATGCTCAGATATTCCCAACTCCTCGCCGGTGCAAGCTGGGTGGGTGAGTATGGCGATCCAGCGGATCCTCAGATGCGAAAGGTGCTGGAAGGGTATTCACCCTTTCACAATGTGACTGCCGAAAAGTCCTACCCAGAGGTCTTTTTTATCACCTCAACCAAGGATGACCGAGTTCACCCAGGACATGCACGAAAAATGGTCGCCAAGATGAAAGATCTTGGCCACCCCGTTCTGTACTTTGAAAACATTGAAGGAGGGCATAGTGCGAGTGCTAATCTCCAGCAACGTGCCCGCCGAACGGCCTTGGAGTACGTGTACCTAGACCGGACTTTGGGGAAGACAACTCCTAAGTAACGAAAAGTTAAGACCCCTGGGGGTGTGGCTTTGCTGGTGGCGCTTGGGGGTGTGGCTTTGGTGGCGGCGCTTGGGGAGGTTGGTCTAAGGAGGGCTTCGTATTCGGGGCCTTGGTTGTTTTTAGCATCTGGCGGAGCCAAGATTTACTGGTCGCGACCCACTCATCCCATTCGCTGGGCGCACCACTTAGGATAAAAGTGCGACCCCGCTCCCATTCCATATTTGAGGTCTTAAGGTTGACGAGATTGTACTGGATGATCGCGCCCAGCTGGTTGTCCTCTTCGAAAGTTAAAACCATCACGTCGAGCCGGTAGCTGCCGCTCTCTGCAATTGGGTGGGGACTACGAAGACCCTCGTTGATCCACAATTTGGCCATGGGGTCGCCACCCAGATAGACAATTTCTTTTAGGTGATACCAGCCAGGGGGAACCGAATTTGCTCTTTGCAAGGCCGCAAAATCGCGGTTCCAAAGATATTGGAGACGATCGCGAGGTGACAATCGAGCGAATTGGTATTGAGTAAGAATGGAGTCCGCCGTCCATCCCAAAGCAAAGACGATGAGTAAAATTGGAATTCCGCTTTTGACCCCAAATTTCATGAAGATAGTCTACACGGATTAACCGAATTAGAGAAACGGCGCCGAACTTGGTCCCTGTGGTTAGCGCATTGACACTGAAGAGATCGAGAAAAGCCCTCGAGATTACATAAATAGCTTAAAAATCAATTACTTAGCATTTGTATCATATTGGCACATATATTGGATTTGAACTCATTGAACTGCAGGAAGGCGTTTGAATGGGTTTGTTGAGGAAATACCGATTACACCTTATCGTCATGACCGCCATCGTGATTTACGTGGGTTGCTCTGACGTCAAGTTTAAGTCAGTGCCCAGTGATGCGTGCGCCAACGCCAATGAATACGGCACGAACACCTGCTTTGAACAATCGGGCTGGCTCAACTACCACTTCAATTTCAAAGTGGGTCGGGTCGACATCTTATTTGTCGTTGATAACTCGGGATCGATGTACACCGAGCAAACCTACATGGGCGACCGGTTTCCTAACCTATTGAACCGAATTGCGAACTTGGATTATCAAATTAGCCTAATCACAACGGACGTATCAGCCAGCCCAGGTAATAATGTCGCTCGCTCAGCAAATGGTTATGGGTCGTTGCAGGATGGGAAATTCATTAAATTTCCTAGCGGTGACTACATTCTCAACCCTTTGATTCCAGATGTTGCGAGCCAGTTTCGCCAAACTATTCGTCGTAATGAAACACTCACTTGCGACAACACAAGTTATACCGATTGCCCTTCGGGCGATGAGCGTGGCATCTATGCCCTGAACCTGGCGTTGGATCGAGCCGATGCCCGATTTTTTCGCCCGGACTCTCATTTGGCGGTCGTCATTTTGGCTGATGAGGATGAGCGATCCAATGGCGGCAATATTTCCGGTTATCCCTTGGAAACCTATGATTTGCCGTTAACCTTTGCTCAGAAAGTGAATTCTCAATTGGGTAAAGGCAAGACAGTGAGTGTTCATTCAGTGATTATTCGTCCGGGTGATTCTGCTTGTTTGGATCAACAGAATAGTCAAGCGCGAGTGCGTGGCTACTACGGGACTCAATATGCTCGTTTGGTGACGGCGGATGCTGACTCCGAGCTGAGAGGGGCTCATCCAGGCTTTTTGCGGGGTGAACTCGGAAGCATTTGCGCGGCTGATTACGGAGCACAAATGGGCGATATCGGCAGCCGCCTACCGGTGAATGCCAATGTGAAGGTCCTTCCTTGCGTGCCGGATGCTGACAAAATCGAAGTGAGCTTTTCACCAGCACCGCCATTTCAAATTGAATTCGATGTTCAAGCCAATGGCTTGTTGACCTTTAGTCCTCAGCCGCCGGCTGGAACTGAAGTTTCTGTCGACGTTTCATGTCGCAAATAAATAGATATTAAGCGGCGTCCTTTTGGGGACGAGTCAGAATGTAACCTTTGCCGTAAACATTGACGAGGAATCGATCAAGTTCGGGGATCTGCTTTTTGAGCTTTGAAATTTGGGCGTCAATCGATCGGTGAGAGATGGCGGCGCCTTCCCAAACCTGTTCTCGTAGCCAATCACGCGACAAGAGTTGCTCGGGGTGGGATACAAACGCCAAGAGCAGACGAAATTGAGTTGGTGTTGTATTTACAATGTCCTCGTGTCGTTTGACGAGATAATCCTGAGGGAAAATCTGAATATTCAAGAACACAATCGCCGGCTGAGCGGGTGCTACCACCTCTACCGTAGTGGTGGGCACTGCCCTTAGCGTGGGTTGAGCGGCCTGGAGCCTTCGACAGAGGGAATGAATTCTCATCCGCAGACTCTTGTAAGGTCCGTTAACGGCCAAGAAGTAGTCGGCTCCTTCGCGAAAGGCACGTTCTTCTTTGACTGCGGTCGGTGAAGCGCAGAGGACTATCACACCAAAAGTATTGAGGGAGCGAAGCATTCGTACTTTGACCATTGAGGAAGAAGCCGGACAGTCCCCATCAAAGACGCCGATTTCAGGCTCCCATTCTCGAATGAGGAATTGCGCAGCTTCAACTGAAGTCGCCACTTGGACATCAAAATCACCCTTTAGCTCGGGCAAGCTCAAATTGAGAAAGGTAGGGTCTGTCGAAGCGACGAGTACCTTTGTACGTTTCGCACTCATGGATTAGTCATCGACATTTTTTCAATCATCCTATAGGACCCTCGGGTGGCGTTTTTTTATGAGTTTCTAAGGGTTACCTGGGCCCTGACGGTCAGCCCCGACTGAGGCCCAGCTTGGGCGGAGGGTCCCCTTTTGAGACGAAGAGAGAAAAACCAGGTGCCAGGAGCGGACTTGAACGCCAAATGCGATTGAGCTATAGAGGGGGGCTAAAGGAGAGGGTTCCGTTGGGCAGGGTCAATAAGCATAAAATCGATGGCGTGAGAGAGAGGGAGCTCCTGCGGACGCCCTTGGGTCGCCTCGAACTCGACTTAGATCGCAGCCCAGTGATGGTTGGTATCAATCAGTTGCGAGCGGAACTACGGGCTCGGGGACTTCGCTTTTACCCTCATTTCTGGTTGTCGGATGAGTGGTTTTGTCCAGACGGCGTCCCTGGGATTGCCGTCCCATTTTATTTGGCCCATCCTCGCCTGATCGCTCTTGAAGAGCAGTGGATCGGTTATGCTGAGGGATCCGATCACGAGTGGCTGATGAAACTCTTGCGCCACGAAACAGGCCACGCCATAGAAAATGCCTACGGGCTTCGCCGCCATCGGTTAAGAGTCGCCGCTTTTGGAAATATCGAGGTCCCTTACCCGAAGTCATATTTACCTCAGCCCTTTAGTCGACAGTATGTCACACACTTGAACGACCAATATGCCCAGAGCCACCCGGCGGAAGACTTTGCGGAAACGTTCGCCATCTGGTTAACGCCCGGATCCCGGTGGAGGCAACGTTATCCAAGCGGAACGGTTCGACGTAAACTGGAGTCCATAGAGGCAATCATGAGTGAGATCGGTAACCGGCGACCGTTACTCACCAACAAGTTTCGAGTTGATCCGATTGAGAAGTCTAATCAAACTCTCGGCAATTACTTGGCTTCGAAGCAGCGGCGGCTGGGTCTGGGGTCCCCGACCGAAATGGATGCCAACCTCCGCGCGATTTTTTCTCCCGCTGTTGGGCGGTCCTCGTCGCACCACCAGCACGCGGCCCGGTTTTTGCGAATCCATCGACCGACTCTTAGTCGAGCATTGGCCGACCAGATGGGAGAGTACAAATATCGAATTGACGGAGTCATTGCTCGATTGGCCGATCGAGCGCGGGAATTGGAGTTGAGGGTCAAACCCGGTCAATCTCTCAGGCCAGTCTTGGACGTGGTGGCTCGACAAGCTCTTGAAGACTTGAGCCAAAAGAGGCACCATATTATTCTATGAGGCGATTGAGGGTCTTGGTCCTGCTTCACTCGGACCTATTTCCCCCGGACGAGATTCCAAGCCAAAAAGAATGGGAATTCGCCGAGTGGAAAACCGAGTTTGATGTTCGCCAGAGTTTGGTCGAAGCGGGTCATCAAGTTGAATTACTGGGGGTCGATGAAGACCTACGGGTAATTAAAGACGCGATCGAAAAACACCAACCACACATTGTATTTAATCTTCTAGAGGAGTTTGCTGGCCGCGCGACCTTTGACCAGCATGTGGTGTCCTATTTGGAAATGCTCGGAGTCAAGTACACGGGATGTAACCCTCGTGGTCTCATGATTTCGCGAAGTAAGGATTTGGCAAAAAAACTTCTGACTTACCATCGAATTCCCAATCCAAACTTTTTTGTATTTTCGGCTGCGCGGAAGATTCAATTGCCCAAGCGTATGCCCTACCCTTTGTTTGTTAAGTCACTCACTGAAGAGGCAAGCTTGGGAATCACCCAGGATAGCATTGTGACCAATGATCGGGAACTCAAGGATCGTATCAACTACTTTGCAGACAAGTTAGGGTCAGATGTGATTGCCGAGCGCTTTGTGGATGGTCGTGAGTTCTATGTGGGAGTCTTGGGAAACGAACGTTTGACGATATTGCCGCCATGGGAGCTCTTTTTTGACCATCTGCCGGAGCGAACCCCAAAAATCGCAACTCGAAAGGTTAAGTGGGACGCTCGTTATCGGAAAAAATACGGCATTGAAGCGGGGCCTGCTCGCGATTTGGACACAGCGACGGTTGATCGAATTCAGCAGACAGCCAAGCGAACCTATCGAGCTTTGGGTTTGAGCGGCTATGCCCGCATTGATATGCGGATGGACCAGTCGGGTGTGATTCATGTTATTGAAGCCAATCCGAATCCCGACATAGGTATTGGTGATGAATTTGCCGAATCGGCGCGCACTCATGGATTGGATCATAGCCAGGTAATGGACAAGATTTTGTCCCTGGGCTTACACTGGGATCCGCCTGGAACTTGAGGAGTCTTGCGATTGATCAGAGTCCTATTGCCACTCTTAATTGCGGTCTTGGTCGGATGTCAGACGCCTCCCGCTGAGCCGAACAGCAATTCGGGATACACCAAGCGTCGCCGCGGTCCTCACATCCAAAAAGCCACGGATCGACCGCGGGTTTTCAAAGACGACTTAAGTGAATTCCTAGTTGAACAAATGAAAATCGAACAACGCGAAGGTTTGGGTTTGTTTTTGTTTCGTATCAAGGACGACCAGTTGCTTTATGCGATGGCCCTCGGACAGGCAGAAACTCAGCGAGGGAGAGGTGCGTTTTCGGGAACTGGCCCGCTCCCAGCCGGTTCGTCATCGCTTTGGATTTCGACTGCGGTCCTTTTGAAGCTCGTCGCACAAAAGCAGCTCAAACTAGGTTCCACGACTGGGCAAGTTCTTGGGTGGAAAGGGCCGGCGGGAAAGATCACCTTGCGCGGTTTGCTGAGTCAAACCTCCGGTTTCCCCGGGCGCCCTGTGAACTTTGACTGTTTCTCACGGGTGGATCGAACGATTCAAGACTGTGCAACGGAGTTTTATGGGAAGCTGACGGGTGAGCAAATTCCACTGGTGAGGGAAGGGGATTCGTTTTCGTATGGACCCTCACACATTCAGATTGCTGCGGCCATGGCAGAACGGGTGACTTCCGAGCGGTGGGTTGACCTAGTCAAAAAGTATTTGGTGAAACCACTGAACCTAGGCTCCGACACTTCTTACTATACGGACGCTACAAAGCTCGACGGGCAATCAAACCCGTCAGCATTTGAGGGGTTGATTATTAGTATGCGTGATTACGCCCTGTTTTTGCGGATGCTCGTCGACAACGGGCAAAAGTATTTGCCTAAATTCTTAGTAGATCAAATGCTGACGGATCAGTTTACCCTTTCCACTAAGATTGAATCCTCTCCAATGAAGATCCTACTGAACAAATCCTACCACATGGGACTGGGAAACTGGTTAGAGTGTGAGCCTGGTGGAGACGAGGGCTGTCTCCAGCTCAATATCAACAGTTGTCCGGGTGTGTATGGATGGTACCCTTTCATAGATGAGGGGAGAGGTTACTACGGTGTTCTCGCAGCTCTTGAAGGTCATAACTCCGAACAACGCTCCGCTGATCCCGCTTTGCGCTCGTGGCGCATCTTGGGGAGAATTCGGGAATTCATGACCAACTGGAGAATGTGACCGAAATGAGTCGTGTCCATCGTCCACGGGTGAAGTTGAGTTTGCGGTTGAGTCAGTTGGTGGACCAACTCCATTCTGGTTGGCCAGTTTGGGACTTGTGCTGTGATCATGGCCTAGTCGGACAAAGAGCTCTAGCCGAGGGCGAATTTCCATTTGTCCATTTTGTGGATAAGTCAGTGCCGGTTGTGGATCGCCTGATCTCGGAAACTGAACTGCGCTATGCTACCCAAGTCGAGCGGGGAGAACTTCGCATCAGCCGGGCGGACATTTTAGAGATGGAGTTGCCGAAGGAGCGCGCCAACTTGGTAGTCGCTGGAGTCGGCGCTCGATTAATCTGTCGATTTATCGACCGCCTATCCAGTCAGTGTAATCTCGTGCTGGTCTTATCGCCCAACAAGAATCCCCAAGAGGTGCTGGACAAATTGGTTCAATCAGGGTGGCAAGTCGCCGGGCAAACGGCGGTGACTGAGAGCGGGCGAGAGCGGTGGATTTTTAAAGCGGTATCAAATCATCACTTTACCGAGGGTGGCTAGGTTGATTTATCAACCATACTCTGCTGCAGAGATCGACTCGAGTTGCTCCCGGCTCGGCCTGTCGCTACGGGTGAGCCCGGAACAATGGAATCAGGCGGGTAAAACTCTGTCGGAGAGGCAGCAATGGGGCGAAGAGTTTGCGCGTCGAGTTCATGAATTTTATCTGCCCATTTTTTTCTGGTGCCTCCGTGAGAAGTCGAAAATTCCGTCATCGCGAAGTTTCTTTGTCGGAATTAGCGGAGCCCAGGGCTGTGGCAAATCGACGTTGGCGTTAATTTTGAGAGATTGCTTTGCACTTTTTGGCTGTCCTACGACCGCAATCTCGATCGATGACTTCTATCGAACGCGCAAAGAACTTGACGAGCTGGCTCGGGCTAATTCGGAGAATCCGTATTTGCAGATGCGCGGCTATCCCGGAACTCATGATGTGGCCCTGGGGCTTGATGTCCTCACTCGACTCAAGCTCATTCATCCGGGCGATGAAGTGCAAATTCCCCGGTTTGACAAATCGGCCTTCTCGGGAAAGGGCGATCGGCGCCCAACTACAGAGAGGACCCCGGTGCCGTCCTCCAATCAAGTCGTAATCGTTGAGGGGTGGATGTTGGGGTTTCGGGCCTTGCCATCCCTTCAAATTGCCGATGAAAATTTGCGCCAGATCAATTCATTTTTGCCGGACTATGAGACTTGGTATCGGCAGCTCGATTCTTTTATTCACCTGGATCCAAAAGAAATTGAATTCGTATTGCAGTGGCGTGTCGAAGCTGAACAAAATATGCGTCATAGCGGCCTTTCGGGAATGTCGGATGAAGAAGTTAAGAAGTATGTCCAAGCCTTTTTACCTGCTTATAGGACTTATTTGCCAGGATTGAGGGAGTTGGATCTCACTCGTGGGAGTCAGATTCGGATGGTCATTAATCGGGATCGTCTTCCCTTGTCAAAAAACGAGTTCCTCGCTTTGCCCAGGTAACAATCTAGGGTAGATTCAGGCACCATTTCAGGAGAGGTCATTTATGAGTGAAGGTTGCGAAAACTGCGGTTGTGGCGGTCCGTCGTCCCGAGAACAGATACCTGCCGGTTATGATTTGGCGACGCAACTCATCCATGGTCAGTACTCGAGTTCGGCTTGGGATTTTAGTCATCATTTGAATCCTCCCGAGTCGGGCAGCACAACCTTTCGTTTGGAATCGCTCCGACGGGGAGCTGAAGGTTTTTTAAAGTTTGCAGCCAGTGATGGTGATCCGCAAGCGGCTCCTATTCTAATTTATGATCGTTTGGATGAGCCGAATATTTTAATGCTCGAGTCGCGACTGGCCTTGCTCGAGGGAGCCGGGTGCTCAGTGTCCTTTGGTAGTGGCATGGGCGCGATTGCAACGACGCTGTTGGCCTTGTGTGAGGCGGGCCACAAGATCATTGCCCACCGAACTCTTTATGGTTGCACCTATAGCTTGATGACAAATTGGCTCCCGCGGCTGGGGGTTCACAGTCGTTTTATTGACATGAATTCGACGCTCGATCGTGCGGCTTTGGCTGACCCCAAGGTGAGGGTGGTCTATTTTGAAAGTCTGACCAATCCCAATTTGGAGATGATCGATTTACCTCAGGTCGTAAAGGAAGTTGGAAAACTCAATCGCGACCGTCGTGAAGAGGAGAAGATTTACATCGTGGTCGATAATACCTTTCCGACCCCTTTGGGATGTCGTCCATTGAAGTTCGGCGCTGACATCGTCATCCAAAGTCTGACGAAAAATCTTTCGGGATTTGGTACCACCATGGGTGGAGCGGTGATGGCACCTCGTCACTTAGAGGGATCTCTCAAGGCAGCTCGCAAAGATTTTGGCGCGGTCCTGAATCCCAAGGCTGCTTGGCATATTATGACTTACGGGCTTTCAACCCTCACGGCCCGTGTTTCGATTCAACAGCAGAACGCCATGCGAGTTGCGGAGTTTTTGGAGAAGCACCCGAAAGTGGAGAAAGTGATTTATCCTGGTTTGAACAGCTTTCCGCAGCGGGAGCTGGCGCAAACATTGTTGCGCTCACCGGACGGTGAGTTCGCACCTGGGACCATGGTGTCGTTCACTTTAAAGGGCGACATGGATCGCTGTGAAAAGTTCGTCGACCACATCGCCTCTAACTCCTATGCAATTACCTTAGCGGTCAGTCTTGGGGTTACCAAGACTCTCATTGAGGTTCCGGGCTTTATGACTCATGCGCCAATCCCCAAGGAACATCAAGAGACCTCGGGGATTGATCCTCGCGGGATTCGTTTGAGCTTGGGATTAGAAAGTTCCGACGACCTCATTCGTGATCTAGAGAAGTCATTAGAAACGATCTAGCGCCCTCGTGGGCGGTTGGTCTCCCCAGCTTATAAATTCGGCGTCGGCGCGTGCGCTGCGAGTTCTCGTAGGTCGTGCGATGAGCATAATTCGATGGGGGTCTGGGTATGAACCAATTGAGAGAGGCGCTGTTGATTCTGCAGCGCCATTGAGCGGTTATGGTGGGCGGTAAGGCGAAGATAACGATATCCAAGTGACAAACTCCTCTTCGAGTCGAGCTCATCTCTTGAGTAATAGCTGTCACCGACATGGAACAACCATTTTTCGTTTGAAGCTTTTGCGATCACACCTAAGTGACCGGCAGTGTGACCAATCAGTGGTGCTAACAATAGCTCTGGCGGCCAAGTTTTAACTTCTCGAACGCCCTGAAACCCCATCCAAGCTTCACCCGTCGCGACGGGGTGAACTTGCCACTTAGGATTGTGGCTAAAATGAGCGGGGCGGTAGCGGATCTTATTCATAAGCCCACGACGTGGTTGCGCGGCGGAGAGTTCTGGTTCGAGGAGATGAATGATTGCCTCTGGAAAGTCCGCAATGCCTCCGGCATGGTCGAGATCTAGGTGGGTTAAGACAATTTCGCGAACGTCCGTGGCCTTAAAACCCAGGCGAGTGATTTGAGCAAGCGCGGTTTGTTGCGGGTTGCGATCCCATCCAAAGAGGCGAGCAGACGGACCTAGCTGAGTGGGGTTTTTGAGATCGCTGGTACCAAAGCCCGTATCAACCAAAATGAGATGGGTTTTGGTTTCGATCAGCCAGCAGTGACAAACCATAGGGACCGTCGAGAGTTGTGGGAGCCAGTGGCATCCCCAAGGGCACATTGTTCCACAATTGAGGTGGTGAATTTTCACATCCGTCTCCTGTTTTAGGTGTGCCAGCGCTTGGCGATGGTGTGCCTCTCGAATTCAAATGTAACACATGCTGAAGTGCTGGACGAAACCCAAAAACACTGGGAACATAATTTGGTAACGACGGAAGGGGTCTTTATGAAGCGATTCTTAGTGGTACTGTTGGTTGGGGGAATTCATTGGTCCCAGGCTCTGGCCGCCGCTCGGGGGGTGTTTTTTCCGATGTCTCCGGCGCAAGCGATGATTATCATCCAAGGCTTCAGCATGGAGGACGGCTCACTTGATCAGGACCCTTACAAACTTTACGACTTGCTTCTTGCCCCTGAAAATACTTTGCCAAGTGGAGACAAGGGAAAAATTCTTGAGACTTCCGATAAAAGTGTCCTACTGACTTGTGTAGAACGGCCGTCCGGCACGCGCCAATGCCAATTCGTGATTAAAGAGTCGGCCTTTACCGAAATCGACAAATCCGCCAAGAGTCTTAATTATGTTCGTCGAGATTCAGATGCTGACCTGTGGTTTACCCAGTTTCAGCCGACCGAAGAGGGTAAATTTTTGTTTGTGACTACTGACGGGAAGTTTAAACTCTACGTGACGCCTTTTAGCCTGGAAATCGGGTTTCGGGACTGACCCGGTCTTGGGTGACAACTCTGTCATAATTACCTGTAAAATGAGTCGACATTCTACACTAAGTGCCGAGGCCCTGGGCCTTATCGCTGATTGAAATTTCTCCCCAAAAATATTTGCCATTTTTTGAACCCTTTCGATCCGCTATTTTGAGCGCGGGTTAAGCAAATTCAGGAGGGGATTCAATTGGGGCGGATTCATAATCTGTTATTGATTGTTGCATGGCTGTGTTCTTCGGTCACTTGGGCGCGAACTGTTTCATCAGTTCCGGAGAGTGCAGCGCCATTGCGGTTGGAGCTTGATTGGGCAAAACCTCAGATAGCCAAAGAGGTCGGTCTGGTTTTGCTTACGACCGGCGGCGAGGTCGATCGTACCGCTGTTGGTCAGCTGATCGGTGATTTACAACGGCGTCGGCATGAGGTTCAAGCTAATGTCGCGCGCAATGAGAAGATGCTAAAGGGCAAGGATGATGACAAAGTTGCCAAGAAAATTCGAAATAATAAGACGCTGTTTTTTTATGACTTATTGTTGAAGTGGACTAACCAGCTCAACCAGGACCCGGATCTTTCATTTGCCGCGAAAGCGAAACTGGTACGCAACATCATCGATTTAGATCTCGCGCTTAAATCTGACGTGGCGGCAGACAACACTATCGCCGAAAAGCTTCGCCACTTGCAAGAGTTCTCGCAGCGTTTTGAAATCAACAAGACGGCAGCGCCACTGGGAGAGGCGATCAATCTCGTTAACCCAGCGACCGGTGAGTATTTTACCCAGGCTGAGTTGGCAAGACTCAAGTCTGAGGGAGTGGACCTCTCAACCTTTGATCCTCCGACTCATAACGGTGTGATTGAGATTACTGGGGACGTTTCGCAGAACAGCCCGCAACGACGATTCGCCGCTGGCGAGAACCGGCTTCACCGCGGGGTGGAGGTGGTCTTCCCCGCGAAGAATGAGGTGACGTTTAAAGAAGTACGCCATCGACAATCACGACCGAAGCTGACCGTTATCGGCGAGGGACCTGATGGCAAAATGCGCGAGTACAAGCTCAAGTTATCGATGGAGCTGCACGGTGAACCCACCGCGGCCGCTCTGTCGAATGCCCTTGGGATTTATAGCGATCTATCTCGATATGTGCGTCGGGTTAAGGTCCATCTTGGTGATACTTCCTTTAAAAAGTTTAAAACTGAGTGGAGTTCTTATTATAAAGACGAAAATCTCGAGCGGCTCATTCTTGAGCAAGGCAGCGACAACCAGGGCGAGTTCCTCGTCTTTATGGATGGCTTGTTGGAGCCGGAGTTGGACGAAGAGCAACTCATGCGTCCGGGGCCCTGGTATTGGGGCGGCGCCGACCATCAGTACCGTCGGGAGTTCAGAGGACTTTCAATTTTCAATCTGTGGATTCACAACACGGACCTTAAAGAGGGCGAAAACAACAAGCTCATCTTGAAAGCTCGTCCTGGGGGCGAGTTTGACACCTATTATGTGCAGCAGGACTTGGGGTTTGTGTTGGGGCATTACTTCCGAGAGCGGCCAACTGATTTTGCGTGGACTCTGGTCAAAGAAGATGGGCGCGACGCCGTGACCTTCAATTACCGGAATTTTCAACCTAACTCTGGTTTTAAGCATGTGACTTGGGCTGATGCTCGCTGGATGGCTCGCAAAATTGGTCAACTGACCCGCCAACAAATCGTTGAGGCGGTTAGAATTGGCAATTGGCCAAATCAGGCCCCCTATGATTACCAGTCGCTGTACGTGGAAAAGTTGATTGAGCGCCGTAACCAGTTGGTGAAGGCCTTTCAGCTAGTGGGTGAGCAATTGCCGTCGGGCGGGCGACTTGAACTCCTGCCGGTGGATCGGGCAGTTGAGCAGCGGGCTGTTCCCTCGGAGAAGCACGGGGTCCCCGGGTATTCGGTGGACTTTTCACCTGAGGTCAAGTCGATGGTGACCGATCCACTGATGGAAAAAATTCAACGAGGCCTCAAAAGCGGCGCGATCAATTTGATTGGCGCGGTGAACAGCATTTCTCTAGAGCCAGATTGGTTTGGTTGGGACGATGGGGTAATTGCTCGAGTCATTTTAAATGTGAACCGTACCATCGTAAAAAATCCGTCACCAAAAAGCTACGCCGATGCCTACATTGTCCGTGATGACTTCAAGATCGGAGCGCGCCTGGGTTACGGCATGGTGATTTCGGGGGACGTCGCTTATGTTCGTGGATATTCGCTGATTTACCCCGCGGCCACTCGAGCCGAAGCCATGGATCGACCGAGGTACCTTTTGCAGATTTTAGGAAGTAGTTACTCTCAAGCCCAAGCGCAGTTGCCGCCAGGGCACATTCTGATTCACGAATCGTATCTCGAAGGTCGAGGCCGACTGAATATCGACGGTGGACCAATTTCAATTGGCTACGAAGCTTCTCTGTCGCGGTTTGATCTGACTCGTTCATTGATCAGCCGCCGCCACCAGGACCGAATCGTATTGGTCGAAGACGAGAGCTTGTATACCGAAATGGCCCAACGAATCTACACCAAATTATTGCTCCTAAAAATCACTCATTTCAAGTGGAGCGATCAGAAGGGACAAGTCAATCGGGATGCCTATGAGTTACCTGTCGACAAGGGAAGCTTGATTGATGAGGTGATCTTTGCGAATGACTTTTCGGGTGTTAAGGAGAGGGCTCAGCGGCGTAAACTGAAAAGTGATTTCTGGCAGCAGGTGACGGAGATTAATCTTCTGGGATTTTGGAAAAAGAAGAAAATCATCCGCCGTGACCTCATCGAAGTTGCGACTCAAGATGAATCGGGACAATGGGTGCAGGGAAGAACCAAGTTAGTCGTCGACGTGGGAGCTGAACAGAATTGGCGCTTGGTCTTGGATGGAGAAGATCACATCAAGCGGGTGCATTTTAGTTCGGATATGTCGGGTTCCCAGTTTGCCGATCCTCTGTTGCGGATTTCCTTTACTCACCATGATCGCAACGCCACGGTGGACGAGTTCGAAAATGGTTACATCTCGTTTATTGACGGATTGGCCGGGATATTGAACTTTTTGGATTTTTCTCCTCGCTTGCATGCCAAACGCGAAGGCTATGGTGAGATCTTGGTTAATACCGAAATTGAATACTACCGCGACGGGATAGAAACGCTCTTGCAATTGGATCCCGAGTCGTTCAAAAGGACCCTGACTTCACAAGTGCAGCAGGTGCAAAGATTCCCAAAGGGAGAAGCTGATGAAGAACAGCAGTTGTTCTACGGCAAATGGTATCCTACGCCCGAGATGAATGAGCCAGTGGACCGATTTCTGAGATACATGGAAGACGTCCGACGTGCTCCTGACCTGACCTCGCAAATTGAAAGCCTGAGTTTGGCCCTGTACAAAGCGGCGACAACTTCGGGCGACTCCTTTCACCCGGCGGTGTTTCGAGTCTTAAATAGCCTGGTCGGCGAAAGTAATCTGTTTATGGAGTCGCACATTTCAGTTCCAGAAGACGTAGAAAATAAATTTCCTGGCAGGGTCACCTTTTACAACCAGCTGGGAAAGCAAAGGAAGTTTTCGCGCGAACGCGAACGCCTGCTGTTTGATCTAAGTGAAGCTCTGGCGGTTTACCAGGCATTTTAGGCCCGCGGATTTGAGTGGCCCAGGTTTGGACTTGACTTGTCGGGAATGGGGCGCGAAGCAGATGTGATGATTTTGCTTTGCGCGGTCAACGCGACCTATCAGTATCCATCTTTGGGCTTGCGTAGCCTCTGGGCAAATATGGGCCCTCTCCAAGGGGTCACCCAGCTGGTGGAGTTTTCGATCAAGCGCGATCCTCGAGAGATTGCCGAAGAAGTCGTGAGCCTCAAGCCGCAAATTGTGGGTTTTGGGGTTTACATTTGGAATGTCGAGCACCTTGAAGCCAGTTGCCGCGAGCTCAGGCAGCGACAGCCAGACCTCCACATCGTGTTTGGTGGCCCCGAGGTGAGCTATGAGTGGGAAACCTCGCCGCTGAACGGATTACCTAATGTGGTAATTCAAGGGGAAGGCGAGGAGGCATTTCGCGAGCACTGCAGGGGTTTTCTATCGGGAGAATGGCGTGAGCAAGGTCACACCCAGGTCATCAAGGCGCCTTTGGTGGAGCTCGCGAGTTTGGAATTTCCTTATCGGTTCTATTCCGATCACGATCTGAAGACCCGTCACGTTTGTGTGGAGGCTTCACGGGGGTGTCCTTTTAAGTGCCAGTTTTGCCTCTCCTCTCTCGACACCCAAGTCCGTAAATTTCCCTTGACGAGGTTTTGTTCCGAGCTTGTTCATCTGCTCGAGCGGGGAGCTCGCAATTTTAAGTTTATAGATCGGACGTTCAATCTATCGGCTTCCACGTGCGAGGCTATTTTGCGACTGTTTTTGCCCTGGAAGGACCAGGGGCTGTTTTTGCATTTTGAAATCGTTCCCGATCGAATGCCTCAAGTTGTAAAGGACTTGGTAGGTCAATTTCCTCCAGGGACAATTCAGTTTGAGATTGGAATTCAAACTTTAAACCAAGAGGTTGCTCATCGGATCCAAAGGTTCAATGATTGGGAGAGGGTCAAAGAAAATCTACACTTCTTGGTTAACCACACCTCAGTGCATCTCCATGCCGATCTCATCGCTGGTCTTCCTGGAGAAGATCTGGAGTCATTTGCGCGGGGGTTTGATCGCTTGTTGGACCTAGGCCCTCAGGAAATACAAGTGGGTGTTCTCAAGCGGCTTAGGGGTGCTCCAATTGCGATCCATGATGATGAATGGGGTATGGTTTATCATCAGAAGGCGCCTTATCAGGTACTGAGCACGAGGCATCTTTCTGCGGAATATGTCCAGTCGGTAGAGCGTTTTGCCAAGTACTGGGAGAGGATCAATAATAGTGGATGTTTTGGGCAGACGTTGAGGCTTCTCTGGACTTGGGGGCGCGGGAACGGATCGGCCTTTTGGTCATTTATGGACTTAGTCGAATTTCTCCATGAACGGCACCAAACGACATATGGTCTCCATCAGCTCGACTTGATTAAATCAATGGTCAGTTACTTCGTTGATGAGCTCAAGGTGGATCCTGTGGCGGTTCGAGGGGCATTCGCTCACGACTACGGACGGAATATCGCCAAAGAAATTCCCCACTTTCTGATTGAGCCAGAAGCGGAGTTGGTCGGGGTTTTGCCTGTGAGTTCCTAAAGAGTGGGCGGGGGCTCAGTGTCGTTTGATTTTTGCCCAAACCCCAGCGCTTTGAAAACCAGAGCTGCCGCTAAAAGGACACCGACTCCAAGCATGATTCTGCCGGCCCCAAAACTGAGTGTCTCGGTGGTAATGACTCCAAACACCGTCAACAGGCCCATGATGGTCAAGCACATGGCAGCGATAGCTGCTAATATCCGAATGGAAGCCCCCATTTTAAGTCCCTACCTTTTGTTGTTGTTTGTTCCAAATGCGGGTATTGAGGTCAAGTTCCTCGACAATTTCTAGGATTGCGACCAGCTCGCTAAGCAAAGTTTCAATTGCAACGGTGAGATCTTTAAGAGAGTAGCCGATTTCCATGAACTGTCCGGGGTGGGGAATCGCCACGACGACGCTCTTCTCAAAAAAAGAAAGCTGCAAGTTAGCATTGTACTTGGTCTTGAGGTCCAAAATCTTTTCCATAAATGACGGCGTCAATAGGTAACGGGCTTCAGTTTCGTCGGTTGAGACGACTTTAAAAGAGGCCTCGAAGATGGGATTCTCGAGTTCGACCAGTTTGAGTTTTGACCCCGTTGTACCAATACGTTGAGCAGTTCTCGCGAGCAGGCCGATTCCGTTTTCTAGGCGGTCGGTGTGCACTCGGGTTTGGCCAACAAAGTTTTTGTTAAAGTCGGCGCGGAAGAGAAGTCCCTTGAAGATCGGAATGTAACGAGTCCGTCGCCGTCCCTTGGAGTCGCGGTAGGTCTCACGGTTATAGGTAGCGACTTCAATGAGATCAAAGTGGGTTTGGCCCAAATACCCGGCACAATGATCTTCGGCACTCGCCCGATCGTAACTGGCCGAGAACAGACCACAGCCTTTATAAAGTCGATCCGGAAAGGGCGACTGGGCGTTGAATTCGAATTCGGGAGACAAGTATCTTACGGCTCGTTGTTTGAGATCATGACGGAGCTTTTGGAGTTCAGAGAAAGCTCGCGCGCGGTTGCGTGCAATTTTGACTAGCTCTCGGCCGATGAGAAAGAGACCCACCATGAAGATGGCCGCACTTGCCAGTCCAAGGACGGATCTGGGCGCGCCAGTGAGTCGCGAAGACTCAACGATCTGACTGACGATCCAGCCGCCGATAATGAGCGGCAACGAGCGGGTCGCTTCGTGTTTAATGGGATCCAGGTCAAGTTGGTGTTTTAACTGAAACTCGTCAACCAGAGGCCAAAGTTCTGCTTGGCAGAACTCAGCCGATTGAGACAGGCGTTGACGGAGCTCTTGCAGTTCGGCCACGATTAAGATCCTGTCTCGCCGAAGAGCTTGGTAATGTCAGGTCGTTGGGCGTTGGCTGGTTCAACTTGAAAAACCGCCTTGCGACGGTATCCAAGGGCTTGGGCTAAGAATACAGTGGGAATGCTTTCCACCGCGTTGTTATAGCGCACCACTGCTGAATTATAGGTTCTTCGGGCCGCCGAGAGTTGCCCTTCAATTTCATTGAGTGACCCTTGAAGGTTGAGAAAGTTTTCGCTGGCTTTGAGTTCAGGATAGTTTTCGGCGACTGCAAAGACTTGGCCGAACATTTGGGACATTTGTGAGTCCGCCTTTTGCAGTTCTCCATCGTCACTGAGCTTGCGTTGTATGGCCGTGCGAGCGGCGGTTAAGTCGTTTAAGAGTTTCATTTCGTGCTGAGCGTACTGTTTGACGGTCGCAACCAACGAAGGGATGAGATCGGCTCGCTTTTGCAGGTAGCTATGGACCGCCCCCACAGCGTTTTCAATTTCATTTTTCTTTGCGACGAGTGAGTTGTACATGACAACAAAAATCACGGTAACGCCGCCAAGTAAAACCAGCCACTCCACGGACATACTTGATCTCCTTATCCTGTGGTTTGCCAAGATCTGACATAAAGTAGATATCTCTTGTTATCGGAAAAATCTGGGACCGGCGTAATGGACCAGAGCGAAAGACCTGTCTGGTGCGTTGCACCTTGTACCAATTCGACTCAGCTTTTGAATCAGCCTCATGATGAGACAGAATTCGTATCAAATTGGCTCTCTTTGAGTTTGTTTCACTCGCGTTGAGGGTTACAAGACTTTGAATTGTTAAGAGAAACCCACGAGGAATCCATAACTGTTAAGAAGTTGTTAGTATATAATGAAAGCTAAGATCCTCTTTAGAATTTGTGAGTCGGCGGACGAGAGGATGAGGATAATGAAGGTGCGCAGTAACAGACTTGAACTTATACTAGCCCTCGTTGTCTTGCTGGCGATCAGCGCCTGCGGGGGGCAGCCCACCGAGGATCTCGACGAAATCCCTCCCGTCGGGGATTTGGCCGCACCAGTTATTTCCGCAATCTCACCGGTGGGCCCTGCCAATAACAACAATCCAGTTGTAAGTGGAACCAGTTTTGCAAACGCGCAAGTGTTTGTCTTTTCAAATAGCTCGTGCTCGTCTCTGGTTGGGTCAGGGGTTGCCGATGGATCAGGTGCCTTTGCGGTGGCAGCCTCGGTTGCTGACAATTCCAGTGTGAGTCTTTTTGCCGCCGTGTCGGATGGTGCGGTGTCCTCGCCTTGCTCGACCACCTTTGCATCTTATGTTGAAGACTCGGCGGCGGCGGCGCCTATCCTCAGCGGCACGACGCCAGGAAGTCCTTCGAGTGTCAACACCCCGTCGGTTTCTGGAATTACGGAACCCAACGCCACGGTGTCCTTGTTCTCAAATGCGAGTTGCTCGACTCTGTTAGGCTCGGGTGTCGCGAACGGCAGTGGTTCGTTTGCCATTTCATTGACAGTTTCTTCGGACACTTCATTGAGTATCTATGGCCGCATTGTCGACTCGGCCGGTAATACCTCGGCTTGCACGTCGTCGGCGCTCAATTACATCGAGGACTCCACGCCTCCGGCGGCTCCCACCCTGACGGGGACCTCGCCAGTAAGTCCTTCGAACAACAACAATCCCAGTGTCGGAGGTTCTACCGAGGCTGGCGCCGGGGTAGCAGTCTATTCGGACTCTTCTTGTTTGACTTTAGTGGGAACAGGAACGGCTAATGGATCGGGAAATTTTGTTATTCCAGTGACGGTCGCAAGTGATGCCACCTCAAACTTCTACGCCAAAGCCAGCGATTTAGCTGGGAACATTTCTGGTTGTTCGGTGTCCACGATCGCCTATGTCGAAGACTCGACGCCTCCGGCGTCTCCGAGTTTTGTGGGAACCACTCCGGCCAGCCCGGCCAATCAAAACAGTCCTGCGGTTTCGGGAACTACGGAGGCGAGCGCCGCGGTGACGTTCTATTCGGACTCAGGTTGCACCACCTCAATTGGTTCGGGAGCAGCAGACATTAGCGGCAACTTTTCAGCTACGGCTTCGGTGGCGGATAATTCCACGACCAGCATCTATGGAAAGTCAACAGATGTGGCAGGGAACACGTCGGCCTGCTCGGCGAGTTCCATTTCGTATGTTGAGGATTCGCTCGCTCCCTCGGCGCCGACGCTCAGTACGAGTACCCCCATAAGCCCATCCACCAACAGCGCTCCTCTCATTGGCGGTACGGCGGAGTCCGGCAGCCTTGTGACTTTGTACAGTGACGCAAGTTGCACCGCTTCGTTGTCATCGGGCACGGCCAACGGACTCGGAAATTTTGGCATTTCAATTGCGGTTGCCGAGAACTCGACGACCACAGTTTATGGTCGAGCCTCTGATAGCGCGGGCAATCTTTCCGCTTGTTCGTCAACCTTTGTTAACTATGTCGAGGATAGTTTTGCTGCAACTCCGGTTTTGTCTAGTACTTCACCCGTGAGCCCCTCAAACAACAATAGCCCGAGCGTAATGGGAAGTGCCGAGGTGGGCGCCACGGTATCTTTGTACAGTGATTCCAGCTGCTCAACCCTTCTTGGCTCTGGTGCCACTGATGGAGTCGGGAGCTTTTCAATTGCAGTGTCTTTGGCAAGTGATGCCACAACCAATATTTACGCCCGCGCAGTTGATGGCTTGGGCAACATCTCGGCCTGCACAAGTTCCTTCTTAACTTACGTTGAAGATTCAACTCCTCCAGCCGCTCCGAACTTGGTGAGTTCATCACCACTGGGACCAGCGAATAATAATTCGCCGACAGTTAACGGTACGGCAGAGGCGGGAGCGACGATCCACCTTTTTTCGGAATCGAGTTGCACAACCCAAATCGGTACCGGCAGCGCCACTTTTGGCGGAACCTTCGCGGTCGCAGCCACAGTGGCCAATGACTCTGTCACCTCGATTTATGGCAGAGCAATCGATGCGGCCAATAATTCGTCGTCTTGTTCGTTGACGTCGGTGTCCTATGTCGAGGATTCGACACCTCCGGCAGCTCCGACGGTAACCAATACCACACCGGCGACTCGAGCCAACACCCAAGCTGTTAGTGTGGAAGGAACGGCCGAGGCAAATTCCAGTTTAGTCATTTACTCTGATGCGGGCTGCACCACTACGGTCGCAAGTAGCTCAACTTCTGGCGGTGGAACTTTCTCTGTTGGGATCACTCCACCCTGGAACACCGTCGTGAGCTATTACGCCAAGGCCACAGATGCCGCTGGGAATGGGTCGGCCTGCTCAGCGACTTCGGCAAGCTATGAGGCTTATACCATTCCCGCAGGGATGGCAGTCCTTCAGGGAACTCAAACCAACGCTCCCACGACACCGACCAATCTCAATCAGTCGACCGCATACTCAATGCAGTGGAGTTCTTCTGATATTGACATGAATTATTATCAGCACTCCACGACCACCAACTCTCATCAGCTGAAGGTCTTGGTGGCGGGCGATTATTTGGTTTCGTTTAATCTCCCGGTCACGGGAACTGTTACCAATGGAAGCGTTCGATCAGTCATTCGGGTTAATGGCGTGGCAGTTAATGGCAGCCAGGCTCAGTCGAGCTACATGGCGATTGGGGCAGCTGGTCACAATCAGTCTTCAAATCAAGTGGCAATCTTGGTTCCGAGTTTGGTGGTGAATGACATTATTGATGTAACGGTTGAGACAGGGGGGATTGCCGGGACTATCACCATTCTTGAAAAAGCAACCGTGACAGCTGAATTTGTTTCGTCGGCCCGAACAATCTTTACCGCGTCCGCCACTCAAACGACAAATTCTACGAATTTGAATCAAACAACCGCTTATCCGCTCAAGTGGACCTCGGGCATTAAGGACTCTGGATTTACTCATGACAACGTGATCAATCCAGGCAATATCACCCTGGACGCAATCGGCACTTACGTCGTGCACGTGAATATTCCGGTAACGGGGACTATCGCGAATGCCAATGCCAAACTTGTTGTTAAGCTCAATGGCATTACCGTTCAGGGAGGTGAAGCTCGCCAAGGATATCTTTATGCGAGCGGTGCCAGGTCATCAGTTGCTTGGTCGGGGGTCGTAACGACGTCCTCATCTAACTCGATTTTAACTCTTGAGACCACGTTGGAAGCACGCGCAGGGACGGTAACAGTAGTTGGGGGTATGCAAGCGTCCGTGTTCATCGAGAGTTTGGCGTCGAGTTCGAATGTGCTCTCAGTGAGTGGCACCTCGTTGGTAAGCGGGACGAACTTCAATACCACATCTAGTCCAATCCAATGGACAACTAGTAATTTGATCGATACGGGCATCTACTCGCATTCGACCGTTCTCAACTCGCACCAGATCACCGTACTTACTTCTGGTGACTTTGTGGTTATGTTTAACTCGATGGTCACTTCGGCGTTAGTTCGATCCAACTCTCAAATGAGGGTCCTGGTGAACGGAGCTCCTGTCATGGGGGGACGGACAGACTCTTTCTATTTGAGAAATGCCAACGGTCACAATGAATCTTCGGGAGTGATGCTCTATCACCTGCGGCGATTGAATGCCAACGATGTGATCACTTTTACCAGCGAGCAAGAGGCGGCAGCCGGAACAGCAACCAGTCCGGCGACGGTTGTGACGCTGATTCACAAACCCAATCCTTGATCAATTTACCAAACCGGCCATTGGGGGCCGGTGTAATTCCAAGGTACAGATCCGCCTCCCTTGCCGCCGGCAAACGACATACTAAAAAGAAGGCCCCCATAAAAATCAAAAACGGAATGAGTGTCAGCGGCTTCGTACTCATAATTTCGCATTCCACCGACGAGACTGAGCCCGAAGACTCGACCAATGTTGACTTTGGAGCTCGCGCCAAAATAACGTTTGGCTTCGGCCTTTGCGGCGTTGAATTCACCGGCTGCAATCATGCTGCCGGCCTCAAGCTCAACTAGGATGCTCATTGACTTTTCGCGAACGTAAAACTGGATGGTGCCTACACCTAAGGTGATGGGTTCGGTTTGGAGCTCATAAGTGCTGGCCCCTTGGACGTCGAAAAAGATGGACTGTTTTTGCAGACCCTTGATGGCAATCGAGAGGTTTTCCCACATCAATCGTACCCCGGCAGCGGCATCCACGCGCGAGATTTCGCTTGTGACCAAGGTTCGAGTGGGAGGGGCTGCGTATTTATCGGCTGAGTAGTGTCCCTCGAAAAAGACTTCGAAACTTTGGCTGCCAAAGCCCAGTTCACCGAGAGCAAAAGTACCGGCATCCGAGAGCAGAGTAAAGGCAGCGGTACTCGAGCGATACTCGAGCCGCGAGTAGGAGTATCCACCTCCGAGTTCAAGTCGAAACGCGGCGCTCGCCATTTGCCAGGAGAACGAGAGCGCGAGCAAATTCAACAGGCCCCAAGCGATTCCCTTCATCGTTTTACTCCTACTTGGTCAATCGTGAAGCCCGCTGCTTCAATCGAACCGTCGGTAATAAGCCGGAGCCTCAAAGTATCACCTTCGGCCGTGGGTGACCAGGCCTGCCCCGGTCGATCGGTCCACATCCCAATGAGATTATTATTGGCGTCCAAAAAAATGAGACGATCGTAGCCGCGTTCAACTTCAAACTGGCTAAAGCGAACGGCCACCATCTTAGCCCCGGGGATTTGAACTTCCCAGATTTGATCGGTTTGAGCCCGGTAGGGGTGGGGAGTGGCGATGGTGGAGGGCTGACCTTCCCACCTTCCGGGATCGTTGGGGTCCTCGGGCGAAGTTTGGTTCAATACCGTGTTGAGCAAATTGAGAGTGCCGCCAGAGGAAATTTTGTTCCGCAACGCCAGCAGCGGAGAGCTGGTGCGCTTAATTCGATCTTTGATCTCGATGGGGGTGAGCGCGGGATTTTGGCCGGTCACCAGGGCCGCTGCGCCAGCGACAAATGGGGCGGCCATTGACGTTCCCGACCAAGATTCATAGTTGCCTCCGGGAGTCGAGCTCAAAATATTTTGCCCGGGTGCTGCCACGTCGACCGAGCGAGCCCCGTAGTTGGAGAAGTTAGAGAGGCGGCCCCGATTATCGATGGATGCAACACTCAACATATTGGGGAGTTGATAACTCACAGGATACTCAGGCCGAGCATCAAGGTCCTCTCCAGAATTGCCGCTTGCGACGACAAATAGACTTCCCTTGAGGCCTGCTTCCTTAATGGCGTCGCGCAAAATTTCAGAATACTCACCTCCGCCCCAGGAGTTGTTGGTGATACGAGCTCCCATTTTGGTGGCATACTGAATCGCTTGAACAGCTCCTGCGAGCGAACCGCCGCCATAACCTCCGAGAAATTTCAACGCCATGATTTTGGTTTGCCAAGCGACTCCGGCGGTCCCAACGGCATTGTCGCCCTGAGCGGCAATAATGCCAGCCACATGAGTTCCGTGACCATTGTCATCGAGCGGTGTGGGACGATTGTTTAGAAAGTCATAGCCGTTGATATCATCGACATAGCCGTTACCATCGTCATCGACCTTGGATTGACCCTGGGCTTCAGCTTGGTTAACCCAGGCGGAGCTTGCGAGCTCGGGGTGGGAAAAGTCAACTCCGGTGTCAATCACCGCGACCGTGATTCCTGGAATCGAGTTGCTGTGATCCCAGGCTTGCTTGGCTCGGATGTCAACCCCCGCAATGCCCTTGACTCCTCGAGAATCCAATTGGCCTCGATTGTCGAGAGCCCAGCTCTCGGTAATTCGTGGGTCGTTCACTTCACGGTGCGGGTAGTAGAGAAAATTTGGTTCAACAAGTTGTATCTGCGGCCGGTGGGCAAGCGCACGAACAACTTCCGCTGAGTCGAAAACCTGGGCCATTGGTAGTTTCAGCAGGAGATAGTGTTCGGACAGAGATTCAACTTTTCCCAACTGTTGGAGGTGGGTCTTAAGAGCGAGCGCGGACAAGGGAGAAATTTCTCTTCGTATTTTGATAACAAACTCATTCATAAGGCGCGAGGGGCGCGGGTGTTCTCCCCAGCTTTTGAGTAACTCATTTGCCCGGTCGCGGAAGTGGCGATTTTCCACCCGATATCCCCAAGCCAGACGGTCGGGGGTCAGGCCAAGAAAGGTTCGCAAGAGTTGCACGGCCGCAGTCTGCTTTCCGCCTTTGTTGAGAGTAACTGCATACCCATAATTGACGGATCCTAAGCGACTCACGCCAGGAGTTCCGGCAACCTCAGTGCCTCGTACCGCTATTTCGAAATGCTTTAAAGCCGTGGCCGAATCTCCCTGGATTAGGGCTCGGTCCGCCAAGGCCCGGTGGGGAGCAAAATCAGAGATGTGCCCGAGGCCAGCCTCAATTGTGGCCGTGAGTAAACGCTCCACCTCCCGCCATTCAGCGGCGTATCCTCCGCCGCTCTCGCGAATCCAGCCGAGCGTATTAAAGGCATGAAAAGCAATGAGATCCGCAAATATCTTGCGGCCGCGATCGCCTAAACTGGCATTGCGAAAGGGAGTGCGTCCATAGGTGCGGTCAAACCAAATCAGCGCCCGTTTGCCGGCGGCAAAGCCATCCATAAAGGTGCTCGCCTTATCATTCGTTTCGGCTTCGCCAATAAAGTAGTTGGCTTGGAGGTAGCGAGCGGCCGCATACTGTCCCTCGAGATCGTCAATAAATTTGGTGACAACTTTTTCGTAATTGTAGCGAGCATCTTGAGCCGACTTCAATCCTGGTCCGGCATAGTCGCGGAGGGCAAATTGTTCGTCGGCCCTTTCGAGAATGCCATTGTAAGCACCGTGCGCAACGCAGGTTACCAACAAGCTACATAAAATTGCGACCCATTGACCAGAGGTCCGTTGACTCATGATTTGTCCTCACTTGGCGGTCGAGTGACAGTTTAAGAACGCCCCGACCAAATCGCTATCATCGCGAGAAATCTTGAAGGTGTAAGTTCCATCGGCGAGTGCCGGAACATCGGCGCCGGCATTGGCCCCGTCGTATTTAAGATTTACGATCAATTGGTTAACATCGCCAGGACCAGCCAAACCGGGATAGTAAGCGACCAACAAGCGATTCTTTAGGTGGGTGGCTTGAAAGGCATCAGTGAAGGGTTCGGTGAGATCAAAAGTAAATGGTGCAAGCTTTTCGACCGCTGGAAAAGTGTCTTTGGCAACGACCTCCCAGAAGCAAGTGACTTGACCACTCTTAAAAGCCAACGCCTGTGGGGCGTGAGCCATGAGCGTAAAAAAAGCCACCAGGGTCAGGACAAAATAGCTGAGTATTCGGTTCGTCACTTCTCTCTCCCTTGCTAGAAGTTTTTTTTCGATCTACTAAGCTTACTCTGACTCACCTCGATTTTGGCAACTGGTTTGCGCATCGCTAGCTGGGTGGGTGAAGTGGGGTGGGGGGATGGCGAGCGCACCGTGTCCAAATCCTTCGTCGCTGATCGAAGTGTTAGGTTTTGGTTTAAAACTCCGGTAAGGTAATCGGCATGTCCAAGTTTATGAATTGGCTGAAAACGCTATTTCGTAGAATTTCGATGACACTCATCGGTCGCTATTACCAAATTCGGACACCGAATTTGTCCGCTTTGCTTGATTTGGCCGACCCCAGCAAGGATTTGAGTGAGCGCATCCGTTGGACCGAACAGCTCTTGGTGTGGGTGAGAACTCCCGTTCTGCCAGGCAAAGAATTAAGAAGTCCCCAGGCTATTCAGTCAGTTCGGGTGAGATTCCTGCTGCAGTCCTTAGAGCGAAATCCACTTTGGAAAGTGAAAGTCGGGGAGGTCTTGTTTTCGGTATTGGTCGACACTGACCCGCTCAATTTATTTTGCCTCATTGGCTTGCCCAGAGAAGGCGGTTTTTTTAGTGAGGTCGTTGACCGGGTTGCGCGTCGGATTTTGCCTGTCCATCGCAACCCCAAGGACTTATCTGAATTGTTTGTTAACATGTTTGGCGCCGAACGCGATGCGATTTGGCTCATGCAGCTCGAGCCGGAAGTCTTGAATGATCTCTTTGAGGCGATCGCTCCCAGTTTGGAGCGCAAGGCCCAGCTTCAAGCCCATTTTGATATTGCTCTTCAAGACGCCTTGGCCATTTTGTCGGCCCAGATCGAGTCCTTGGGCTTATCGCCGGAAATTCGCATGCGGACCGGGATCAATAGCGTGCGCGAGTCGGCGTTCTGGTCCTTGCGCCTACAAATGGCCAGATTGCAAACCGAATTAGATGGGGGAGGTATCATCAACAAGATGGCTATTCCCCGCCATGCCGAGGAACTGTTGCAGCAAGTTCGACAATGTGAAGCTCAGGTCGAGACGGCCCTACGTTACTTGGAAAATCATGGGGTCAGTGTGGCGATCGTGTACCGGTTGGAGCAGATCGAGTCCTTTCTTCAGCGGGTGTCGATTTTGATTCAATTGCGCTTTCGCCCGAATCCCACGACCTCCGATCGCCTTTGGCTGATTCTGCTGGCGGAACTCATTTTGAATTCGATTCAGAGTGCACGTTTACTTCCGCTTATCCAGGCCAACATTCACTTGCTGGCCAGAAAGATTGTGGAACGTACTGGCGACTCTGGTGAGCAATACATCACCCGTTCAAAGGCCGAGTACTTTCAAATGTTGGCTTCGGCGATTGGCGGGGGCGCTTTAACCAGCTTTACAGCACTCGGAAAGTTTGTTGTTTCTAAAGTTCACGCGCCTCCGGTGATCGAAGGGTTCTTGGTGTGGATCAATTATTCAGGAAGTTTCCTTGCCATGCAGATGATGCATTTGTCGTTGGCAACCAAGCAAACCTCCATGACGGCTCCGGCCTTAGCGGCCAAGCTTAAGTCGATTAATAGCCCAATTGAGTTACAAGGATTTGTGCGTGAAGTGGCTGACATGACTCGGTCACAGTTTATTGCCGCAGTCGGAAACGTCGGAGCGGTCATTCCTTGCGCCGTTTTATTGGATTTTGCTCTGTTTAAATATTTTGGCCGTCATGCCCTAACTCCGGAGTATGCCGAAAAAGTGGTGGCCACGCTCAATCCCCTCACCAGCTTAACAATTTTTTACGCTGCCCTCACGGGAGTTTTGTTGTGGTTGTCGAGTGTTTGTGCCGGCTGGTTGGAAAATTGGTTTGTCTATCGCCAACTGCCGGTTGCGATCACTCAATCACCGATGATGCGAACCTTTTTTGGTCATCGTTGGTCGACTAAGATTGCCAATTGGATCATGGGCAAAATTTCGGGCATTGGCGGAAATGTCTCCTTGGGATTTTTTCTGGCCTATGTTCCGGTCGTGGGTCAATTCTTTGGGGTGGGCCTCGAGGTTCGCCACGTCACTCTCGCGGCAGGGTCATTGGCTTTTGCGATCGCCGGCATGTCGACTGAGCTGACGAGTCCGTTAAATGTGGGCTTAGCCGTGTTGGGCGTGGGCTTTATTGGCGTCTTGAATTTCGGGGTGAGTTTTGCGCTCGCTCTGTGGGTGGCGATTCGCGCGCGAAATATCAAGCGCGCTTGGGTCGTCCAACTTCTGCGAGCGATTTGGCTGGAAATGCGCCAGCGGCCGAAGTACTTCTTGTTTCCGCAGTCTGCGGTTGAAACAAAATCATAAGGATGAGCGATGACTGGGTTGGTAGCGATTCAAATTGTAGGCGGCTTGTTACTGCTGATCGTCGGAGGAGAGTTCCTGGTACGGGGAGCTTCGCGGCTGGCGGCCTCATTGGGAGTTCCGTCAGTCATTATTGGTCTTACGGTGGTTGCCTTCGGCACCAGTACCCCCGAGCTGGCGGTGAGTTTTAAGGCGGCCTTGGCCGGGAGTGCGAACATCGCTGTAGCCAATGTTGTGGGGAGCAATATTTTTAATACGCTCTTCATCCTTGGCTTATCGGCCCTGGTGAGCCCATTGATCATTCACTCGCAAATGATTCGGCGAGAGGTGCCAATTATGATTGGTGTCTCGCTTCTGCTTTATCTATTGTCCCTCGGCGGCGAGATCAGCCGAATGGAGGGCCTCCTGCTTTTCGCCGGAATTGTCAGCTACACGACTTGGCTGGTTTTAGAGGCCCGGCAGAATCGCAAAGAGGATCGCCCGATTGTTGACGAGTCTGAGAAGGTCTACGGATCGCTCAAGGATGGGCGAAAGGCCGTCGTCGTCGCTGTCGCATTGGTCGTCGGGGGGTTGGCGATTGTGATGTGGGGTGCTGACCTATTGGTCGATGGGGCGGTGGCGATGGCCAAAAACCTCGGGGTGAGCGATACCGTGATCGGTCTCACGATTGTCGCGGCGGGAACTTCCTTGCCCGAGGTGGTGGCGTCACTCGTAGCAACCATCAAGGGCGAGCGCGACATAGCCGTTGGCAACGTGGTCGGAAGTAACCTATACAACGTTTTAGCCATCATAGGCATCACTGGCGCTGCGTCTCCGAGCGGTCTTGCGGTCGGCGAGCAACTACTTAATTTTGATATCCCCCTCATGATCGCATCGGCGGTCTTATGTTGGCCCTTTTTTAAGACCGGCAAAAGGCTTTCCCGCCTCGAAGGCGGGGTGTTTCTTGTTGGTTACATCGCCTATACGACCTATTTGGTTTTGCATGCGAACACCGGGGTAGCCAACTAGCGCCCTGGCGCATCGCACAACGCTCATTCAGTTGAGACCAACTTTTGACAAGTTGCCCTATTCCCAGCTAGATAAGCCCGCACCTTTAAAAATTTTTAACCTATATCAGTATCGAGGACTACATGAAGGACATCATGAAGCGCATGGTTCAGTTCGGCCTGACAGCTCTTGGCCTACTTCAAACTCACTCTGCCTTTGCCTCCGAAGCAGACTTGGTCATTCCTAATTTGAATGTGACCTTCCCTCTGCTTGGTGACATGAACGGGCAGACCGTTTTGGTTATGGGCTTAGTTGTCGCACTTATCGGTATCGCCTTCGGGATGAAAGAATTCTTTGGCATCAAAGGCCTACCTGTTCATCGCTCGATGCGTGAGGTTTCAGACCTCATCTATGAAACCTGCAAGACCTACATGATCGAACAAGGCAAACTGCTGATGATTCTCGAAGCTTGTATTGCCGTTTGTATTGTCGGGTACTTTGGTTTCTTAATGGGTTTTGGATTTGACCGCGTACTTCTAGTACACATGTGGTCCGTGCTAGGAATTCTGGGTTCCTTCGGTGTCGCCTGGTTTGGTATTCGTTTGAACACCTATGCCAACAGCCGTACGAGCTTTGCCTCTCTCGGTGGCCGCCCGTATCCGGTGATGGAAATTCCACTTAAAGCCGGGATGTCGATCGGCGTTGTACTGATTTGCGTTGAGCTCATCATGATGATCATGATCCTTATGTTTGTTGCGCCTGACGCTGCTGGCGCCTGCTTTATCGGATTTGCCATCGGTGAATCTTTGGGCGCTTCGGCTCTGCGGGTTTGTGGCGGTATCTTTACTAAGATTGCAGATATCGGTTCTGACCTGATGAAGATCGTTTTCAAAATTAAGGAAGACGATGCTCGTAATCCGGGTGTGATCGCCGATTGCACGGGCGACAATGCGGGTGACTCGGTTGGACCCACAGCGGATGGCTTTGAAACCTACGGCGTGACCGGTGTGGCCCTGATTTCCTTTATCGTCTTGGCCGTTGGGATGCAGATGCAGCAAGGTGGAACCCATGCCCTGATGCCCGATGGACAGAATCTTCAGGCCAAGTTTATCGTGTGGATCTTCGCGATGCGAATTCTCATGATCCTGACCTCGATTGTTTCCTACGTAATTACCAATGCAGTTTCCAAGGCCAATTTCTCCGCACTCAAACACTTTGACTTTGAAATTCCGCTGACAGCTCTGGTTTGGGTAACTTCAGTGCTTTCAATATTGGTGACCTACGCAGTGAGCTACTTCATGTTGGGTCAACTCGATGGTGGAATGTGGTGGAAGCTGTCGACCATCATTAGTTGTGGGACCATTGCGGCTGCCGTAATTCCGGAAGTGACAAAAATCTTTACTTCCGCCAAATCAACTCATGTTTTTGAAGTGGTTGAGGCCTCTCGAGAGGGTGGCGCTAGCCTGAACGTGCTCAGCGGAATCGTCGCTGGAAACTATTCGGCCTTCTGGAAGGGCATTGTTATCGTGGGCCTGATGTTTGTGGCCTTTATGACGAGTACGATGGGGCTTGATCAAATCATGATCCACCCAGCGGTATTTGCCTTCGGCCTGGTCGCCTTCGGTATGCTCGGGATGGGTCCGGTAACGATTGCCGTCGATTCTTACGGTCCCGTGACCGATAACGCGCAGTCGGTTTTTGAGCTCTCCCAGATTGAACAGCTGCCCAACATCTCAGGTGAAATTGAAAAGGAATTTGGTTTTAAACCGAATTTTGAAGAGGGCAAGTTGTACCTGGAAGAGAACGACTCGGCGGGCAACACGTTTAAGGCCACAGCCAAGCCGGTGCTTATCGGCACGGCGGTGATTGGTGCGACAACGATGATCTTTTCGATCATTCTCCTTCTGAATCTCAAGTTGGATTTGTTGGATCCCAAGGTATTGTTGGGACTCATTACAGGTGGAGCGGTGATTTACTGGTTCTCTGGTGCCTCAACACAAGCTGTGGTCACCGGGGCCTATCGCGCAGTTGAGTTCATTAAGAAAAATATTAAATTAGAAGGTGTGACGAAGGCCTCCGTTGAGGATTCAAAACACGTGGTTAAGATTTGCACTCAGTACGCGCAAAAAGGGATGATCAACATCTTTGGCGTCGTTTTCTTCCTGACCCTCGCGTTTGCTTGTTTTGATCCCACCTTTTTCGCCAGCTACCTGATTTCAATCGCGGTGTTTGGTCTTTTCCAAGCGATGTTTATGGCGAATGCGGGTGGTGCTTGGGATAACGCCAAAAAACGGGTGGAAGTGGACCTCAAAGACAAGGGCTCCGAGCTTCATGCCGCGACGGTTGTTGGTGACACTGTGGGTGACCCCTTCAAAGACACGGCGAGTGTGGCGTTGAATCCGATCATCAAGTTCACCACTTTGTTTGGTCTGTTGGCGGTTGAGATTGCGGTGAAGATGACTGGCCATGGCGGGGAGTCGGTATCGATGGTTACCGAAGCTTCCACCTTAGGCGGTGGTAATTGGACGAATTTAGTGATTGCGCCGGCCTTGTTAATCGGTGGACTCATCTTTGTATGGCGCTCCTTCTACGGAATGCGCATTCGCGGCCAAGATTGAACTAGTTTCGGTCGCTGATTAATTCGCGGAGTCAAAAAGCCAAGACCCTTTGTGGTCTTGGTTTTTTTTTGGACTTGGACTTTCAGGAGGCAAGAATTTTACGGAATGCCCCACTTGTTTTGGAGGACCTTCATGACGACATTGGTCTCGGTGGGACTGAGCTCCCCTTTGAAAATGATGAATTCCCCTATCTGCAGTTGATCGGCCGCATAGCCACCGATCCAGAGCGAGCGATTATTGGGCTGGTATTCGGCTCCGGGGGGCAGAGCCTTGGTCGCCGAAAATCGAGAGTTATCGCGAATTGAAATTGCTTGGGGCTTAACCGATCCGGCGATCACCTTGGCCAGCGATGAGATTTCGCCATAGTCGACTTGTCCACCACCGCCGTTATAGTCGTTGATCCAAAATTGGAACCGCTCGTCTCCGCTGCAGTTAAAGTCGGTAAATCCAAATCCGCTCGACCAGGCGCCCGGGTTGTCTTTGATAAAGGCCAACTGGTAACAGCGCTTTTGCGACTTCTTCATGACCAAGAAAAAGGTAAACGATGGCTCTTCGAGTGCGGCATCGCTCACAAATTCGACGCCCCCTTTGTCATTCAGGACCATGCTCGGGTGGCCGCCGATCCCACTGCGAAGGTAATTGACACCAACCGCAGAAACGACTCCGGTGCGTTTGTAATTGGAAGTTTCTTGGACTTTGGTTACCAGACCATCCGCATTGAACTCCAGGGTTCCGGCGGCTTGGGCGTCGAAGCGAAACAATATTTCATTTTGTATGGTCCACCCGGTCCGTGGGACATCGGTTAGGGGAGCAGGTTTGCTCTCTGAGGAGTCGGATGATGAAGTGTCGTAGCTGCAACCCGTTTGAAAGGTGGCAAGCTGTCCCAAGAAGAGAAATAGAATCCATCTCAATTTGATATGCTTCATACCAACCCCACTGTCAGCTGATGCCGACCACGACCTTCCCTCAAACTAGTTTGCAAATTGCGTTCTTGATACGATTTGAGTCAGTGATCCGAACACCTGGTGCAGGTGTTAACTGAGGTCTCAAAGTTGGATTTTACATGATTAGTTCTTGGTGGCTCGACAAAAAACTGGGCAGCGCGATTAGCGCTTGTAAATGTAAAAGGTGCCGCCAACTTGCGAGCGTTGGGAGATGAAAACTACGACTCCCAGGTCCGGAATTGAGGAAACGACAAGCCCGTCGAGAGGATTGTTGACGTCACTCGGTTTGTTTCCAAGTTTGGTCCAGCTGCCCCCATCGCTAGGATTAAGTTCCCAAAGTTCACCTTCACTCAGCAAGAGAAAGTTGCCGGTGGTGGGTTCGTTGATCAGCGCGCCTTGCTGAATCCCCACTCGGGCATTCCCGGGCGGATCGGGCATACGCAAGACGCTGCCATCCGCGGAGAGGCGCCAAATGATTTTAGGAGCGGTGTTGCAGCCGCCGTAGACGGCGAGGTTTTTTTTGGCACTGTACTTCATGAGGCTTCCATAAGTGGCGCCGGTCGAAAAGTAGGGTGCGCGTGCTCCTTGGTTGTAAAACCATTTGTTTGCCAGAGGGTCAAAGGCGACGATGCGGCCGTCATTGGCTCCCCCAGTGGAGTCGCCACTGTTAAAAATCATGTAACAGCCTTGAGCACCGCAGTTCAAGAAGGGCCCCGACCACCAACAAGACCCAAGCGCAACTTGTTGGTAGCCGGCAGCCACATTAGGGATGGTGGAGAAGGAATCAGCGTTAAACAGTCGTCGGCGAACTTCAATGGGATCGCTCCCAATCCGATAAATCCGGTGATACAAATCTCCCGTAAACGGATTGACCGCGTTGTGATCGTAACCATGGGCCGTCCCGAGGCCGGCGTCGTCGGCCACCAAGACAAAGCGATTGGTCATTTCATCGTAACGAACATGCCGAAGCGAAGGGTAGCCATGGTCCATGCCGATGATTTCAATCGCGCGGTACTTTGGATTCCATGGCATTTCGTTACAGTAATGGAGCATCGAACCCGAGTGTTGCCCAAGTCCCAAAAGCTCATCTTGATTGGTTACTGAGAGCTTGCTCCAAGTTCCGGATGGAGTGGTCTGCGCCAGCCGCGCCAGCGGCGACGATCCTGGTTTTACCACTCGGAGTGAGGTTGCTGAAGAAATGAGTGTTGCCATCTTGCACTTCACTTTGCAACGGCGGTACCAAAAATGGCTCGCAGGATGACTGGCGATTTTCATGTTGATACGTCGAACTCTTCGTCTTCGTCTAAGGACTGTATAATTTTTTTGGTGTCTCACGACGAGACATCGGCTCTAAATATCTAAAGACTCATCGACTTCCCTAGTGAGCGTAAAAAATTTTTTGGTTGTGCCTTGAGTTATCGAGACTTTCAGCCGAACAGTTTGTCATGGGGGCTGCGCCGAAAATATCACATCGACCTGATGTATTTGATTACCATGACTACCGGACCTTCTTGTCTGACATGTTTGCCTTTCTAAAAGATCACCAGCCGGGATTTTCTGTTCGTCATCTGGCGCGCCAGGTGGGTGTGTCGTCCGGGTATTTTAATATGGTTATCAAAGAAGGCTCGCCCTTGTCGCCGCGAGTGCTGGCGCAGTTGGGATCACCTTTGGGCCTCAATCAAGAGGAGCTCAACTATTGGGCTCATTTGGCGGCATTGATTGATGCCAAGACGCTCGAAGCACAGCGGCTCGCGTTTCGCAAACTCTCGCGCTTTGGGCTCTACAAAAGCCGCCACCACGAAGCCATCTTAGCCCACCAATATTTTTCAAATTGGTATTTTGTGGCCATCCGCGAGCTCGCCAATCGCAGTGACTTTAAGCCAGATGCCAAGTGGATCAACGAGCACTTGGTCAAGCGGGTGCCACTCAGTGAGATTCGCAGTGCCCTGGATTTTCTGCTGCGGTATGAGTTGATTGTATCCAATAATGAGGGTGGCTTCTCCGCCTCGGCCTCTCGCCTTGAGTGTGAAGGTGCGATCTACCGCATGGCTTTGACGGAATTCTACAAACAGACCTATCAAATGTGCATTGAATCGATTTACGAGATTCCGCGCGAGGAGCGACACCTCGCCTCGCACACGGTGGCCTTGAGTGCTGAGGGGTTTGCGAAGTTGCAAAAGATCATCCAAAACTCCATCGACCAACTCCAGGAGTTGTCTGTGACTGAGGATCAAAAAGATCCCGATAAGCGGGTCTACCACGTCTCTTTGGCCGCAATTCCTTTAAGTACAGCGGGAGGGCGCCAACGATGAAGCGAACCGCCGCCATTGGGTCAATTGCTCTCTTAATCGTAATTTTTGCCGTGGTCTTTCAAAGCTGTCGGCCAGTATCTCAGGTGGTGGGAGGGTCAACCACGGGTAATCCCATGTCCAGCGATGTTGAAGTGACTCTCAAAGGATTTGACGTTGATGGAGATCCCTTGGTGCAAAAGCTTGATGAGTCGCCGGTGACGGGGAGTCAGACCTTTGCCACCAGCCGGTTTGAGCTGTGGATTTGCGTTCACACTCTAGCCTTTAAACACTACTACACCCGCAACCCTGACATCTATGATCCGGAGCGCGCAACTGGAATTGAGTTCATTGGTCCGATTGAAGTGAAGTCCCAGGGAACGAGTTTGGGCCGCTTTGATCTCGCCGATGGTGAATACAACCAAATAGAGATGGGCTTAACCCAAAGGTACGACTGGACGCCCTGTGGGTACAGTCTCAAAGTGGTCAACGACCATGGCGAATTTACTTCGGGAGAGTCGCTCAACTTGGTTTATCAAGGAACCTACCGAATCGACAATTCAGTGCAATTAATTGAACTGCCCACCCAATCGCTCGCCAGTGCGATGGCCGAAGTCAACGCCGACGAAGATGCTTGCGAAGAAGACCCCTCGCGATCGGATTGCCAGGCTTGCCAAGCCGATCCGCAAGGTCCCACCTGCCTCACCATCGAACGGCTGATCGTCGAGCGCGGTTTGGGCTGGGTTTACGGAAGGTAATGAAGACTTGGCAAAACTTTTGTCGTCAGCAGCGACAGTTCGAGTTCGAGCCCCGGCGGGGGACACCCCACTGGCGCGTTTTTCTTCGGCGATGGCGCCCAATAGTTGGGCTCAGCTGACTCCTGCTCCCGAGGGCCTCAGTCTTTTCTTGGGTGGCCCCCACAGTGCAATCAAGACGGGTTATGCCACCAAAATGGCTTACGATCCGGTGGGTAAGAAAATCTACTTTTTTGGTGGTGACCATAACGAAGTGGGAGTTCTCAAGTTTTTTGTCTACGACGAAGTTACCAACGTTTGGTCTTATTTGCCAACGCCTGCCTGGGCCCAAGTCCCTTGCTTTCACGGTTGGGAACACCTGAGTTGGGATTCAACTCACCACAGACTTCACTACCGACCATACAATGTGAATGGAATTCAGCGCTGGGAGGGCGGTTCCAATTGGACCAAGATACCATCCGATCAAACCTTTGGATATCAATCGGCGATTGTGGCCATCGAGTGGTTTCCCGATCTCAATCAGATGATTCAGATTCAACAAGAAAGCGCTCCTCAGGGAATGATTGCGGGCTATGATCCCGATGCGAGCAACTGGTCAATTTATTCGAAGCAGTTGACCAACCTCGGTGGTACGAGCTGCTTTGCCCACTATAGTCCCCAGCACAAGGCAGTATGGTTTGGCGGTGGAACTCCCAGTTGGACGCTCGATAGTTCCGGCAAAGTGAGTGCTTGTCCCCCAGCCCCCTATCCTTTGGGGCCGACTAATGATCATGCTCTAATGGTTTGCAATCCTCAAAATGGCAACTTCATAACCATGTTGACGTCGACGAATTGGCACGAGTTTGACCCGGCAAATAAGGTTTGGACAGCACTCTCGGGGACCTGCCCCGTACTTCAGTCACCCAATCATACCTCTTCTTGGCCCACCTTTGGTGTGGTTGCTGTCCCGATCTTTCAATATGGAGTCATTGTCTTTATTAAGGCCTACAGCGCTTCGAGTCCGGCGCAAATGTGGGTGTATCGGCCGGGTTAATTGTTTGCTCACCAAATTGAAGGTGGTAGTCTCAACAGAACAGGTGTGGAGGCTCCCATGCAAATTGCTCATCGTCGCGATGTGGTATTTATCTTGCTCAGTGGTTTTTTTATCACCAACGCGATCATCGCCGAGATGATCGGTGGCAAACTCATCCAAGCCGGACCCTTTGCCATGAGCATTGGAGTTATCCCTTGGCCCGTCGTCTTTCTCACCACCGACCTCATTAATGAATACTTTGGCACGAGCGGGGTCCGTCGCCTCACGTTTTTGACTATGGGCTTGATTGTCTATGCCTTCCTCGTGATTTATGCGGCCATGCTGGTGCCAGCTGCCGACTTTTCCCCGATCTCCACCGAAGTTTTTGCCTTGGTGTTTGGTCAAAGCCTTTGGATCATCGTTGGAAGCATTGTCGCTTTCGCCCTTTCTCAGCTCGTGGATGTGACGGTCTTTTGGTTTTTTCGTCGGCGCACGGGTGGCAAACGTTTGTGGCTAAGGGCCACGGGTTCAACAGCCGTGTCCCAGTTAATTGACAGTATTGTCATCATTGGTATTGCCTTTTGGTTGCCGGGCAAGGTGAAGACCAGTGAATTTTTGACCGTGGCGATGACGAATTATTCTTACAAGTTTCTCATTGCGGTGGGCTTGACGCCCTTGGTTTACTTGTTGCACGGAATGATCGACCGATTCTTAGGGAAGGCTGAGGCCTCGCAACTCATCGAGAAGGCGGCCAGCGAATCAGAGTCGCCGGTTGTTTGAGGTGGATGAAGGTGCCGGATAGGGGATTGCACGAACCAGGACCTTTCGAGACATCGGTGATGATCCGTGATCGAAACGATTTGGATAAGGTTACGACCGCAACCCTCATGGTGCGCGTCCTTCCTGTGTCCGCTCGAGTGAAGCATGCGGCAAAGGTTTTGGGTATTGTTTGGGGAGTCGCCGTGGCCTGCGTGTTCATCCCGGTTTTCCATTTCGTATTGGTGCCACTCGGCATTTTAGTGGGTGGTGTTTTTGCCTTTCATTCCTTTGCCTTGCGATTGGGAGTGAATGAAGGAGAAGTTGTTTGTCCTCGTTGTAGTGCGAGATTGAGGATTGAGCCTCGTGAATTTAACTGGCCGCTGCGACTCGTTTGTAAGAGTTGTCACGGCGACCTCACGCTTCAATTGACAAATTAGGTAACGAGTCAACTAGGTTCAGTGTTTTCTAACGAAAACCCGATGGGGAAGCCTGTTGCAAGCCAGTTGACTTGCCGAATCAATGAAAATTAAGGACTATCAATTTACGCTCACGCGAAAACCTTTTCACTCTCGGAGTTTCGCTTTCGTCTTTTCGCTTCGATTGTATTATGAAGCCGGTCACTAGAATCGGAGGTTTTTTATGAAACAGTTATTGTTAATCATGATGGTAGTCACTTCGACCACGGCTTGGGGATTTGAAAAGGTTCAGGCGAAATTCAGGGGGGACGCGATTTTTGCCAATTCCACGCAATACTATATGAGTTACTGTGCGGATAAGGCTTGTAAAACGTTCGTCACACCCACTGTTACCGAACTCCAATCAGAGCAGACGATTCTCTTGGTTATGGACGAAGTTGGCAAGCGCCTTCGGCAACATCGTCATGCAAGTGGGTACGAAATTGACGGTTGGTCCCTAGATCCGGTTAACCAAAGCGAGATGTTTGAAGTTTTGGGCACCGATCATTCAAATGGGGACGGTTCTCCGGCTTGGACTCCGCACGAGCAGGCGCAGCTCAAAGGCTATCTTAAGAAGTTTTCAGGAAAGTTGGCGCTCTATCGGTTCAACTTGCAAGAAAACTATATGAGTGGAACTGGAATTACCACCTACTTTTTCATTTTCAACCAAAGCAACAATTGGGTAACGGTTTTGGAAAAGCTTGAGTACGCTGAATAAACTTGTGTCGCCAGTTATTATTAAGAAAGGGCCATCATGCTAGTTGTCCTAGAAAGACTCAGTGTCGGAGTAGCAGCTTTTGTCCATGTTTTTATCTTTGTGCTCGAGAGTTTGCTGTGGGGACGACCCGGGGTGAATCTGGTTTTTGGAATTTCTGCCGAACAGGCGGCGCAAAGCCGCTTGTTCGCGTTCAATCAAGGATTCTACAACTTGTTTCTTGCCATCGGCGCCTTAGTCGGAGTTGTTTTAGAGGTGGTTGGCTACAGTGTGGTGGGTAATACCCTAAAGTATTTTTCCTGCCTTTCCATGGTCGGGGCTGCCAGCGTTTTGATGTACTCGCAACCTCACCTGATTCGAGCGGTCCTCATTCAAGGCGGACCACCGCTAGTTGGGTTAGTGCTTGTCGGTTTCCAGCGTCTCTGAGTGCCCCAACCTGTTGCGAAAATCTGCAGGGTTTGGAAATATTCACTGAAGGAAGGACTAGAAATTTGTTCCGAAAGGACTCCGAGCGTGGTTTTTTAGGATTCTGGATTTTCTCCGATGTAGAACTCAAATATTCAAAAGTGTGAGTTCCAAATTAGCGGAGGTTTTAATGAAATCAGTGATTACTCTCATTATTGGTGCAATGGCCATTCTCATACAGGCCGGCGAAGCGATGGCCTGCCAGCGTGACATTTCAAGCCACAAACTGTTGTGTCCCGGGGACCCCGTCGTGAGCTCAGGCAACAACACCGGCGTGGTTCTGGGGGTGAATGCCCGGTCCCGGATGGTCAGCATCGATCTCGACAATTATTTTGAACACTACTCTTACAAAATCGAAGACATTTTTCTAGGGTTTGGCTGTATGTATTCGGTTTGTGTGGGCGATCGAGTGGTGAGTTCAGGAAATAGCACGGGCGTTGTCATTGGTATTAATCCCTACAAGCATACAGTTTCAATCGATTTGGATAACTACTTCGAACACTACAGCTATAATTTGTCAGAGATATTTTTAGGCTTTGGTTGTGTCGATGGCGTCTGCGTTGGCGATCTGGCTGTGAGTTCCGGCAATAGCACGGGCACAATCATTGGGGTAAATCCTTACAGAGGGACGGTGTCTCTTGATTTGGACAATTACTACGAACACTACAGTTATGAAATTGACAAAATTTTCGTTAGTAATGAATGCTTGGAGTATGGTCCCGGAGCACGCTCCCAGTATCGCTGGCTGCTGGTGCCGGCGACCGGAGAGTTCAATTTTTACTTGAGCCGCCAACAATAGTGTAAGAAGTTGGGCACATGCACGGGCTCGGAGCAATTGACGGCAACAAAGTGATTGATTGGGGGCGGGTGTCGCTCGAATACGCGCGCTATCGCCCCGGCCCGCCCGACAGCTTTTACTCTCGTCTGGCTGAAAACGGAATTGGCCTGCGAGGTCAGCGAATTTTAGACCTGGGCACTGGTACGGGAGTCTTGGCTCGACGTTTTGCCAAGCAAGGTTGCCAAGTCACTGGTCTCGACATCGCCGAGAATCAAGTGCGCATGGCGCAGGAGTTAGCCAACCTCGATGGGGTCAAGGTTGAGTTCTTAGTCTCCGATGCTAACCAAATCGCCCTTGCCGATCATGACTTTGACGCCATCACGGCCAATCAATGCTGGCTTTACTTTGACAAGCCCAAAGCAATCTCTGAAGTCAAGCGACTCCTCCGTCGTAACGGTTTGTTTTCGACGTCGCATCTTTGTTGGTTACCCCATGAAGACGACATTGCCGGGCAGACCGAAGAATTAATCCTTAAGCATAACCCCGATTGGTCGGCTGCGGGTTTCGATGGAAAAATACCGACCATGCCACAATGGGCGCAAGGCCACTTTAAGCTCCGCAACTTGGTTGTGTATGATGAGCCGATCCGGTTTACCAGGGAGTCATGGAAGGGCCGGATGCGCGCCTGTCGTGGCGTCGGTGTGGTGATGAGCCCTGAAGAGCTGCAAGTATTTGAAGCCGACCTCGACCAATTGCTTGCGAAAATTGCGGGCAATGAGTTTGAAATACTCCACCGGATTGATGCCCACATTTTTGAACTGGCCTAAGGACACCATCCATCCCCACATCCATTAATTGCGAGTTCACTTCGGGGGATTCGCTATGACATACTCAAAACACTTCGTTCGGGAGTAAAGGTGCGGCGTATTTTAAAAGTCCTACTACTTATTACGGTGATGTCATTATTTCCTATTCACCTAGGAGCGAGTGATGAACTTCGCTTCATCGGCTGCGACCCGAGAAATCCCCTGCCGCTCCCGCAGCCAATTCCTGATGGGGAGGGCATTAGGTGTGGGGATGGTCAGATTGGTGAATACACGGCTTCCTGCGCAAAGTACTGTGGGAGTAACGGTTGTAAAATGATCGATTGCGAAACGGCCCCCGTTAAATGCACCAAGGTGCGTGAGGCCTGTGACTCAAAAAATTTGGGGGGCGCGACTTGTCGCCAGTTGGGCTTTTGGAGCGGCCGCCTCAAGTGCCACTCCTCGTGCCTAGGGTTTGATGTCAGCGCCTGTGCTCTTTGCCAAAAGGACTCGGCCAACTCCTGCCATTCGTTATACCTGCCACAGGAGGCTCTACCCACCCAAGCGCCCATCGCTATTCCAACCCCAAAGGGTATCGCCTTGGCTTGGGGCTCCATCTCCTATAGCGGCACTCCCCAGATGAGGTTGGCGCTGATTGACCAGAGGGGCAAGATTCAGACGGTGGCCGACTCCTCAATGAGCGGTTGGCTGGGTGCGAGTCAGCCTCGTTTGCTCATGGCTGGTGATCACTTGGTGATGATCGCCCGAAAGGACTTTAAACTTTTAATTCAAGAGTTTGATCTGTCCGCGAAGCCCATCGGCGAGGTGTTTGGAGTTTCAGGAGATGTCTTAATGGATGTTAAGTGGGTCAACGAGCATCTCATGATGATCGTGAGGTCTCGTTACAGCCAAGATTCCTCGATCCAGTATGTAAGTTTACAATCAAAACAAGTGGTGCCGCCCCCGCCCCAAACCGAGCAGACGACTCCGGGCCAAGCAATTGAGCATTCAGGAAACGGTCAGAGCGCCTTACCGGTCTACGGGAAACCTGCCTTGACGCCTTCGCAACTGTTGACCCAGCGATTTATGATTACCAGTCGCAACTTCGTATTTGAAGGTGCCTTTGTCCCCAACCACGCGAATGTGCCGGGGCCCTCCTCGGCTCTCGTTGAATATTGGACTTCGTCCACCGAGCAAGCCCAGCTCGTCGTCGCCGTTCGAAAAACCAGGAAATGAGCCCCGAGTGCATATTGGAAGATGGGATGAGTAGCTAAGTGAATGAGGATCGTACCAACACCGATGACAAGATCACCGAATACATTGAGGGCCGCCGAGCCCTCGTGGACTCTTTCGTGGCAAGAAATTTCGAGTTGTCGTCGATCTTGAAAATTCCTCGAAACCGACTTGCCAGAGATTTTGTCCGGCACTTGGCCAATTCGGTCGTTATTTTGCCTTATTTGGCGATGCGGGAAACAGCCCAATGGCTCGAGAAGTTGGGATGGGATTACCTTTATAAAAAGACGAAGGCCTTATCTCCGGGATTTAAGACGAGCGTCGAAATTGAGTTTGAAACTCTCATTTATGAGCAATTGTTCCAATTAAAGGAGGGCCGAGGCCGAGTCGATTCTTTCGGTCTGCCGCCGCACCTTCAGGAAAAGCTCCATGAGGGCCTACGTGTCTGGGTCTATCGGCGCGCGACTTGGATTGATCTGGTGTCGTCGTTTTTGATTTGGCTTACAGGCCTTTTGGTTTTCGATGACTTGCAGCTGGGAATTTTGGGAATTGGTTCAAAGATTGCGAGTTGGTGGAGTTATCGAAATTCCGCGTCCGAGTTTTTCCTAGGGGAGAGTTTGGGACGCGTATTTTACGGAGTATTTCCCCCGGATCCCTCTGGCTTTCAAGTGGCTCTTTTTACAGTGACCTTTATGGTTATGATTTCGGTGATATCATTTGGATTCACCTTGGTGCTGGATCCAGTACAAAAAAAGTTGGGCCTTCACCAGCGAAATCTCCATAAGCTGCTTGATGACCTTGAAGTGAATTTGCTTTTGGCAAGTCGCAAGAGACCAAAACGCTGACCATGGGGGTCGTGGCCCCCCGATAGTTCAAAGAGTGGAACGCATCTCGATCGTAAATACATCTGAACTGCACGGGCGCACTTATTTGGCTACAGCATAGGATTGCTAAGAAGCTTCCCAAACATCCCGTTCCTGTTGCAAGAATGGGTCGGTTGGCACTGGATAATTCGACAAAGGGGCAGGGACTTGGAAAGCTGCGAATGGTAGATGCGATGAGGCGGGTTCAGGCTGCTTCAGAATTGATAGGGGTCTCTGCCTTGCTTGTCGATGGCCTTTAGCCACCAAGTTGGGTCTCCCTAAAACCTTACCCGATCTCGCAGGTAACCAGGGCGATAGCTATCGGCAAATTGCGGGCTGAGTACTAAGTCAAACTTGTAGGGGAAGTTGCTAGCCGTCAGTTGCTCTTGGATTTCACTCACCTTGCTTTCCAGCTCAGGCGAGATTGTGTTCACCTCCACCATTAAGTCGAGGTCGGAAAAGGGCTTATGATCACCACGCGCTCGAGAGCCGTAGCAGTAGATCTGAGCACCAAGCATCTCTAAAGGGTCAACTACTCGCTGCTTTAGTAACATTTGTTGATCGCGTGTGAGGCCAAATTTCATTTGCGAGCCAACACGCCCAAAAGCTCCTGAAGCTTGGGCAAAAATTCTTTGGCAAAGGCATAAACTTGCTCGGCCAAGTCCTCTTTATAGGTGTGCGCTGAAAGATTGCGCATGTCGATGGCCTTTAGCCACACGTCCACGTCTTGGATGTACCCGCTTTGCGCCATCTCTCGGACAATATCTTTTGGAGAGGCTGAGGCCGAGCCCATCGCTTTCTTTGCCGCCTTCCAGGCTAGCTCCACACAAAATTCAAATCTCTGGATAACCGAGTCTCGCAAGAAGTCTGTCTTAGGCTGGTTGAGAGCTTCTTCGAGTCTGCGAACGGCTTTAGTGAGCTCTTGGGTGTGAATCATGGGTAGGAGCGTATTTCAAAAAATATTGGTCGGGGAGACAGGATTTGAACCTGCGACCCTCTGCTCCCAAAGCAGATGCGCTACCAGACTGCGCTACTCCCCGATCTTTTCAGGACTAAGGTCCCAAGAAAACTAGGAGATGGGGCAAAAACTGTCAATTGGTACAGTTTGACTTAGTGAGTTAAGCCATCGGAAATAGTTTGCCTTTTCATAATGGAAATTTTTACGATTAGCTAAGTGCGTTGCTAGATCTAAATCAAGTTCCTTCAGGGAAGTGGGAACGATCATGCGGATGCGCTGGCAGTAACGACGGGAAAACAGAACTGAAAAACGAAACATTAAGAAACACAACAAGATTAATCACACGGATATCAACAAGGAGAAACTGCATGAAAAAGTATATTGCACTTCTAGCCTTGGCAGGTCTTGCGACCTCCGCCATGGGTGAAGGCGCCGACTTCAGCCACAATGCTGAATTCCGCTTACGTTACACTCTCGACCAGGAGGCTGACGGTAAAGAAGACTTTAACCCAAGCACACAAAACAAATGGGAACAGCGTTTCCGTTGGGGTTCGACCTTCCGCGCGGGTGAGAAGCTCACTGCGCACCTCGGATTGATTCACGCGGCGACGTGGGGACATTCTGATTTCTTAACGGGTAGCACGAGTGACTCTGGTGACCCTGGAATTGGCCAGATGACTGGTGTTGGTAACGGCGAGAACTTGTTGCTCGTGAACGAGGCTTATGGTTCGTGGATGGCAACCGATGAACTTTTGATTCGTTTTGGTCGCGGTGGTTTGCCGATGGGTGATGAGCGAGTGATCGGTCTCAATAACTGGGGAGCAACACAAAACGCTTTCGAAGGTGCTCTTTTCACTTATGATAAAGAGATGGCGCGCTTTAACCTCTTCGGAGCTAAAGTGGCTGATTGGAATCCCTCAGCAACGCCCGGGAATACCAAGGTATCTGATCCTGAGATCAATATGTGGGGATTTGCGATGGATTGGAAGAGCTTGCCTGAGTGGTTAAAAATGGCTCACCTTCACGTTCTGCAAACAAACGTTGACAAAAATGCTGATACAACGACCGGGTTGCCAGCACCCTTTGCTTCAATTAATAAAGAGTCTAAGCTTCGTTATGGAGTTGTGCTCTCGGGTGATATGCACAACGTTGATTACCGCCTGACTTATGCATCTCATAGTGGCGAGTGGGAAGATCTGAATGTTGATCGATCGGGCTCTATGATCGACGCAGAGATTGGTTATTCGATGCCCAACATGATGAATAGCCGTGTATCTTTCCTATATCACACAGACACCGGTGACGATTCAGGATCTGGTACTGAAGTTGAGACCTATGACAGCTTTTATTACACCAAGCACTCAAACGCGGGGTGGATGGATATTTACGAGTACGGCAACTTGACCTTCATGCAACTGGGTTGGTCTATGGACATCTCAGATGACCTGAACTTTAAAGCTCAGTACTTGATGTTCAGCCAAACCGAGAAAGACGCAACCAGTGCCAAGACTGGGGTGAATGGCGGCTCCTTTACAGCGACATCCGATGCTACTGAGGACGCACTTGGTAGTGAGATCGACCTCGAAGTTACTAAGAAGTATCAAGGCGGATTCAGCATCGCTGCTCGCCTCGGTATGTTCTCTCCTGGCGACGAGTACAAAGGTGGAGCTGAGGACAGCTACAACCAATTCATGCTCGAAGGCAAAATGTCCTTCTAAGTTGATTTCGTAAGACGAAACTCAACGGCGAAAGAGCCGGGCTTAAAGTCCGGCTCTTTTTTTATTTGCGCCACTTTTCATCGATCCTCTTAGACCTTGGCAGGGCGGGTTGTTGCAAGGCGTGACAAGAGAGAGGAAAATAATCTCAACTGCAGGTGACGATCTCGACTTAAGTTGCAAGGGTGGAAGGGGCCAGTTGAAGCAAGTCCCAGCCAAAATATTGCTTTGCTTTCTGGGGGGCATTCTCGGTTTGGGCCTGTTGTTGATGTCCTCGGCTCAAGCTGCCAAACCGGCCAAGCCTGCGCAAGCAACCAAGGCGGCCAAAGGAACCAAGGGCAAATACGGCAAGCTCAATGTCGAAGGCGCACTTAAGTCAGAGCTCAACGGGCTCTTGCAAAGCGCCAGCGGCCTCCACTTGGCCTGCGTGGCCCAAAGTGACAAACGCATCAACGAAAACATCCGGCAAGTGCTGACAAGTATCAAAAGCACGGCCAAGAAAACTTCACTCGCCAAGGATCAAAAACCCCACCTGACTCGAATGCTCGACAAATCCCGTCAGCATCTCGAAGCCAGTCTGAGTCGATCCGGTGATGCACGACGAGAGAGTCTCAAAGAAGCCTTCAATGATTTGGTGCAGATCGCACGGTTCTACAAGTTAGATCAGTATCAAATCTTTTTTTGCCCTTCGGACAAAGTGGTGTGGCTGCAAAAGGGGTTTCAGCCGCGCAACCCGATCAATCCGAAAAAATTTGGTGCCTGCGGAAAACTCGTAAGATGATGGGATTATAGAGGTGGATCGCTTTCTCGCTAGCCTTCCCAAAAACATTCTCGCGACTCTGGCCATCGGGGGCGGGATTTTTCTGATCATTTTGCTCAACCCTCCACACACCGTTTGTGATGCGCAAATGACGATTTTTAAGGAAGCGCAAAAAGGCTTCGTGTTCTTAGATCCTAAAAGCAAATCCATTGAGACGAGTGATTATGAACTACTGACTAAACAGTGCCGGGTCAGCAACAGTCCTGGCGGATGTTACGAACTCTTCGCCCGCCTCAAAATTCTGATTCGTGACATCGAGGCCGTACCAACGGAGTGTCGGCCCAAAGTGGGTTCGGAAAACAAGGTTCGCAAAGCCCTGTGGGAATCGCTCGACTTGATTTCACGCTTGGCCTGGGGAACCAAGCCGCCACAGAGTTATTACGAGAAGTTCGGATGGCTGGAGCCGCCGGATTTGTTGCTCTTTTGTGATCTCAAGCGAACAGTGCTTGCCGTTTACGGCAATAGTCAATGGGAGCAGTTTCGCGAGGGGCTATTCAAAGATTTGCCAGGAGTGAAGGAGATCCAACGGACAGTCGCCTGGGAACACATGCTTCTGTCCATTAACTGCGACAAGTATCAGTAATTAAAACTCGTCAGCACCGGGCTGACGAGAATCCATTAAATTTCGAATGGGCGAGGAGAGATGGCTTCGATGCGATAATAAGCATCGTGGGCATCAGTTCCTTGGGGCAGCAGAGCTAAGTTGCGCGCCTTCTTGACGGCAGCGGCGACAGCTTTTTGTTGACCGTTACTCAGCTTGCTAATCCGCGAGGGAATAATCTTTCCGCCTTCCATCAAAAAACGGCTGAGAGTCACTGGATCTTTGTAGTCAAAATGGAAGTCACCAGGGAACTCAGGGCGGTACTTGGTACGAATATTTGTCTTTTTTAGCATGGTACACCTGTAAGATATTGATATTGCTTACTTTCTTCAGATGTCGAAGCCTCTTCTTACGACCGGTCGAACAAAGGTTCTCGCAGTCACTCGTTTTGGCTTCGGCCAAACCCAAAGGTAAGCCCCTTCTATACGATAGAAATGGGTTGCCAACAAGGTTCTTTTTTGACTATAGGTTATGTTTCTTTAAGTCACATTTGGACTCGTGGATTAGGAGTGAGAAATGGCTCGCTGTGAACTAACTGGTAAAGGCCCCATCGTGAAGAACTTGGTGAGCCATTCCAACATCAAGACAAAATCTCGGGCAATGCCGAATATTCGGCAAAAACAGGTGTTTAGCCGAGCCTTGAATCAAATGGTGAGCCTTAAGATGGCGGCCAGCACGATTCGTTCTATGGAGCACATGGGAGGCTTTGATACTTTCGTTCTCAATCAGCCCGACAAGGTCCTTTCCCACCGCGCTTTGGCGGTCAAGCAACGGATCAAACGCCGTCTGAATCGCGACAGCAAAAAGGGAGAGAAGCAATGAAATTGAAAGTTAAAAAAGGCGCAACTGTCGAGGTCATTGCAGGAGCTGACAAAGGCAAACGCGGCACCGTCTTAGAAATCAAAAAGGACAAGATGCAAGTTCGCGTTCAAGGCGTTCGGATGCAAACCCATTTTGACAAAAAAGATGGATTGCAGACCAAAGAAGGTCTTCTCGATTACTCAAATGTTAAGCTGATTGAGCAAGCCGCCAAGAAAGAGAAAAAAGAGAAGAAGAAAACAACTGCCCGCAAATAAGTTGGACGGTTGTGTAACAGTTGGAAATGAAAACGGAAGCCGGTCTTGAGACCGGCTTTTTTGTTGGGTTTGAGGCGAGGTGCGAAATTGCTATTGAGATGTTTCACGCCCTTTGTTACTGTAGGGTCATGATGATGCAAAGAGCCGCTGGATGGATGGGGGTCCTGGTGATCGCGCTGAGTTTGGTCGCAACGGCCGAAGCAGCCAAGCATCGCGAATCCTATGTCATTTGCAAAAACAAGGGCACTGTACGCACACTGCGTGTTGAAATTGGCGGTGGCGAGCGGGGCGTTTGCGAAACGGTTTACACCAAAGGTGGAATCGATCGCTCCGTTGGTTCGGCGCAAAATAGTGCGTCTTGCATGACCATCATGAACAACATCAAAGCCAATCTCGAGGCGGCTGCTTGGACTTGCAAGGACGTCACCGCCAAGGCAACCATGTCGGATGCAACTCAAGCCTCTGACGATCAAGCCAATTTTGACCCCTGAAAATGGCCACCCAGCCACTGACGGTTGCGCTATTTCAACTCACCTCCATTGATGATTCCGCCATTAACGAAGCGGAGATTTTTTCACGTTTGGAGGAGGTGCGCTCACTCGGCGGCGCAAGTCTGATGGTACTACCCGAGAACTCCCTATATTTGCGGTTGGATCGGCAAGCGTCGGTGAAGGGACTTGAACTCACTGATCCCGTGCTCGCAAGGTTGAGTACCTATTGCCGCCAACATCATTGCGAAATTTTAATGACCACTCCACTGCGGGAAAATGGCCGCTTGGTAAATGCCACACTCCGACTCAGGGGAGAGGCAACAGCTGAAGTGGTTTACCGCAAAATCCACTTGTTCGATGTCGATGTCGAAGGGGCGCCGCCCGTCAGGGAGTCCGATGAGTTTGCACCGGGCACCACTCCGGCGATGATTGAGGTGGCGGGTTGGAAAGTGGGCTTGAGCATTTGCTATGATTTGCGCTTTGCTGAGCTCTACAATCGCTACGGTAAAGCCCAGGTGGACTTAATCGCGGTGCCAGCCGCCTTCTTAGTTCCAACGGGCCGAGCCCATTGGGAGATTTTGCTGCGCGCGCGGGCCATCGAAAATCAGGCTTATGTATTGGCTCCGGCTCAAGGGGGAGCTCATCGGAGTAAGAGTGGGGCTTCGCGCGAAACTTGGGGGCACTCGATGATCGTCGGGCCTTGGGGAGAGATCTTGGCCGAAGCCAAAGGCGAAAACCCGCCCCGAGTTTTGCGACTGACTTTGAATCCGACTCAAATTGAAACTGTTCGCCGCCAAATTCCTCAGGCCGGGCACCGTCGTCTCAGCTAATCTTTCAGCTCAGGTCCTAGGTCCAGAAAGTTCCACTGGGTAGCGGCCGAAGAGAAGTTGATGGAATCCGTCACTATTACATCTTGGTCTAAGGGGATGCGTCAGCTGCAGTGGTTGGTGCGCATCTTGGCCGGCGTTGCAGTCCTGGTACTGGTGTCAGTTGCCCACGCTCAAGATGTCATTCGTGATGCTGTTAAACTTCGCCTTGAAAAAATCCAAGAGCCGGAAATCGATTTGGAAATTAAGGCGATCAAAGGGGAGCCGCCCTCACCCATTGCCCCCCAGGTGTTTGATGGTTATGGCGGTGTTGCTCATGAGCCTTTCGCTCCCGATCCTGAAGAGCGAATCAAGTGGGCCAAGGAAGAGGCGGAAAAGCGTCGCAAGGAAGATCTCATCGAAGCCAAGAAAATTGCGGCCGAGAAAAAGAACCAAGTCGTCGCTGAAAAGGAATCAGGGAAGGGCAAGAAGACCGTGGCGGGCAAAAGTGGTGACAAGCGAGCTCCAGCTGGCAAACCGGGTTCGGCCGCAAAAAAGGGCGCAGCACTCGGGCCCAAAAAGAGTGCACCACCTAAGGGCAGTAAGGCCACCGCCAAGAAGCCCTCAACTAAGGCCGGCCCGTCTGCCAAAGCCAAGGGTAAGCCCGCCAAAAAATGATGGACCCACTTAACCATGGTCCAAGATCATGGACCCCTGTTCCAAGGGTTTCTTCGTCCCACAAAATCACGTAATCTACAGAAGTCAGGGGGTACAGTGCGTAGAATTTTTTGGGGAGTCGTCTTGTTGTTGGGCATGAGCTCCGTGGCGCGGGCGGAGTCGATTATTGAGGTCGATGAAGTTCGCAACAAGGCTAAAAACCGACTTTACCCGGGTGGCATCGACGAGGAGGACCTCCAAGTCCAAATCCGCCTGAACCCGCCAACCAAAAAGCTCTATGCTTCAACCCTTCAGGCCGAAGTCCTTAAGATCAAACCGCCGGTGGATGATCTGCCCGAACAAGAGTGACCCTTTCGGGCGGGGGCGACTGTAAACCTTCCTCTTTTTAGCCAATCCTTTGCAATTTAGCCCTGTCTCGGATACGGAGAGGGCATGGCAAAATTTCTCGCTCTGACCTCTTTTGGTCTGCGTGACATTCTAGAAGAGGAAATCAAGGAACTTGGTCTCAAGATTGTAGATCGAGAGGCCACTGGGATTTTTTTTGAGTCCAATTGGGAGGGCGCGTATCGCGCGAATTTGTGCCTGCGCACGGCCACCAAGATTCTTCTACCGGTCCTGGATTTTCCGGCCTATAAGCCCGAGGACCTTTACCACAATATTCAGAAGCACGACTTCACCAAATACATTCGCCCTGAACAGACCTTGAGCATTGATGCCCACGTGCGCGAAAGTGCCCTGCAGGACCAGCGCTTTGTCGCGATGAAAATTAAAGACGCCATCGTCGATCAGTTTCGCGACAAGTGCGATGGCGTCAGGCCTGATGTTAATCGGGAAACCCCCGATCTTGATGTGGTGGTGCGCTTGTCGCGAAATACCGTGAGTGTGGCGATCAATACTACCGGGCCGACACTTTCGATGCGCGGTTATCGCAAGAGTTCAGTTGAAGCTCCCATGCGGGAGCACCTGGCGGCAGGCTTGCTGCGCATGACAGGCTGGGATGGAACGACTCCCTTGATGGATCCCATGTGTGGGTCCGGAACCTTTTTGATTGAAGCCGCACTCATTGGATTAAATATTGCTCCAGGAACGCTGCGCAAAAAATTTGCGTTCCAGGGATTTAAGGGTTTCCAAAAAGAGGCGTGGGAAAAGGTTCTTGAGGATGTGATGGAAAAAGAATATCCGAGTATGCCTACCAAGCTGTATGGATTGGATATCAACTCCACCGCCCTGGCCGCAGCGAAGGCCAATGCTGATCGGGCGGGCGTCGATGACTACATCGAGTTTAAGCGGGGACCGGTGGTAACTCTCGAGCCGCCCCCGGTGGATCGCCCTGGAATTGTAATCGTGAACCCTCCTTACGGAGAACGGTTGGGGATTACTGAGGAACTCAAAGATGTTTATCGAGATCTCGCTCACTCATTAAAGGTTGGATTCAAGGGCTGGAAGCTCTTTTTACTGTCGGGCAACCAGGAGTTAACGGGTGCGCTTAAACTCAAGGCCGAACGACGCCACCGAGTTTACAACGGCAACCTTGATTGTCGATTTTTGGAATATCACATCCGATAGGGTCGCTAGCTCCCAGCCGCCAAAACCATGCTTTGTCTGACTAGGGCTTGAGCTCGACCAATAAGACAGCCCAAGCACCCAGGGCCAGCACCACAAAGAATAGGATATTTGCCCACTCCGTCTTTTTAAGAATCACGCGAGTGATGAGTCCTAAGCAGAGCCAAGCCACCAACTTTCCCCATACCCAAAAAGGCCAGGGCCAGGTGATCTCTAGTTTTGCGAGCAAGCCGAACCCAGGAATGAATACCAGCATCATGCCGATGCCGTGAATAATCATCATCCATCGACGCTTAGGAAATTCTCGGGTTCCGCCGTTTACCACGTGCAGCGCCAAGCCGCCGAGGGCATAAAACAACACGATGACACCGACCAAATGAAGAATCAGGTAAAATTGGGGACTCATGGATGCCTCCTCATCTATCAGATTGCTAGCCTCATCAATATTTATGACATTCACCCAATGGGATGGCCAGCGATAAATGAGTGACTCCGGCGGAAACTCCGTCATAATATTCCGGTCCCTTCACAAGGAGTCGAGGTATGATGGATGTCGGTATATTTGCACCACTGGCGGGAATTATTGGTTTGGTTTTTGCGGCAGTAACCTATGCCAACCTCAAGAGGCAGCCCGCCGGCACAGATAAAATGATTGCGATCGGAAACGAAATTCACCTCGGTGCCATGACCTTTCTTAAGGCCGAGTATTCAAAGCTCGTCATTTTTGTGGTGGTGGTGGCAGGACTCTTGATGTTTGGTTTTAATTGGCAAACCAGTGCCGCTTTTGTGGTGGGAGCGATCTCCTCGGCAATGGCTGGCTTTATTGGGATGTCGGCAGCGACCAAGGGCAACGTCAGGACCGCCGCGGCCGCGAAGGATCGGGGCGTGGGCGCAGCTCTCCAGATTGCGTTCAATGGGGGAGCGGTGATGGGGATGTCGGTCGCCAGTATTGGCTTGATCGGCTTAGGCGTGCTCTATTTTGTTTTTCGTCAAGAAGCCAATGCGGCAGCCATTATCAGTGGCTTTTCCATGGGTGCGTCGTCGATTGCGCTTTTTGCGCGCATTGGTGGAGGGATTTTTACCAAGGCCGCTGATGTGGGCTCTGACTTAGTTGGTAAACTTGAGGCGGGTATTCCCGAAGACGATCCCCGCAATCCCGGAGTGATTGCCGATAACGTGGGCGACAATGTCGGTGACGTCGCTGGAATGGGTGCTGATATTTTTGAGTCCTATGTTGGCGCCATGGTGGCGTCAATGACCATTGCCGCCACGATGTCCGAAGTCACTCGCACGGAGATGTTTGGCGGTGTTGGAATGGACGTCTTAATGAGTTTGCCCCTTGCCGTTTCGGTGATTGGCTTGTTCGCGAGTCTGGTGGGCATCTTGGGTATGAACATTTTCAAGAAAATGGACCCGGCCCGGGCAATCGCCGTCTCTGAAGCGACCGCGGCATTTTTATTTTTAGTCGGAACAGTGGTGGTGATCAATCAGGTGGGAATCGGACTTGGGGTTTTTTGGGCCCTACTGGCCGGTTCGATTTGCGGTATTTTGATTGGTAAGGCCACTGAGTATTACACGGCCAACAAACCCGTGTTTCGAATCGCCGAAGCTTCTAAGACCGGTCCCGCGACTAATATTATTGCGGGAATTGCCGTGGGACTTGAGAGTTGTGCCATTCCGCTGTTCTTGATCGCGGTATCGATCCTAACGGCTTATAAATTTGCAGGTCTCTATGGTATTGCCATGGCGGCGGTCGGAATGTTGGCGACCGTGGGCGTGACCATGACCATTGATGCCTATGGACCCGTGGCTGACAATGCGGGCGGAATTTCGGAAATGTCAGGCTTGGGACCAGAGGTGCGCAAAATCACCGATGGACTCGATGCCCTTGGCAATACCACGGCGGCTATGGGTAAAGGTTTTGCCATCGGCTCAGCGGCCCTGACGGCCTTGGCCTTGTTTGTCGCCTACAAGCAGGCAATTGACTTTGCCAGTGGCGGCACCGCGAACTTTACTATGGACATTACTGACCCCAATGTGGTGGTTGGAATGTTTCTGGGGGCGATGGTGGTTTTGATTTGTGCTGCCCTCACGATGGTCTCAGTCGGTAAAGCGGCGGGAGAAATGGTGACGGAGATTCGCCGCCAGTTTCGGGAGATTCCGGGACTGTTGCAGGGCACGGGCAAGCCTGATACCGCTCGTTGTATTCAAATCTCAACTCATGCGGCACTTAAAGAAATGGTGGCCCCAGGATTGGTGGCGGTGATTGCGCCGGTGGCGGTGGGCTTTGGCCTCGGACCCGCGGCACTCGGTGGTGTACTCGCCGGCTCACTCTTAACGGGAGTGGTCTTGGCTTTGTTGATGTCGAATGCGGGTGGGGCCTGGGACAACGCCAAGAAATTCATCGAGAAGGGCGACATTCCTGGTGAAAAGAAAGGCGGCTCGGCCCATCAAGCGGCCGTGATCGGCGACACCGTCGGTGACCCCTTCAAAGATACCACTGGTCCTTCGATGAACATTCTCATCAAGCTGATTTCCATCGTTGCTTTGTTGTTAGCGCCACTTCTCGTGTAGTCGTGCGCGCGCCGCTCACTCCCCCGCGGTTTCGATGCGGGGGAAGAGCGGATCGCCCTTGGCAATTGCGGCACCGGCAGGAATCACGCCCCATTTTTTTGCCAATTCAAAATTGGGTTGTGACTGACCGAGACGATCGAGGAGGTCCGCCATCTTGGTGGGCATGACGGGGCTGAGTAGAATCGCCGCAATTCGCAAGCACTCAATCGCGGTGTAAAGAGAGTTGCCCGCCGCCGCGACATCTTCTTTGGCCTTTTTCCAGGGGGCTGTTTCCTCAAGAAAGCGATTGGCTTCGTTGAGCAGAGCCACGACGTGCTCAAGGGCATAACTGGGGGCTAAGCGTTCAATGTCGGCTTGCACTTTGCTGGCTGTCTCTCCCGCCAAATGAATAATCTTTCGAGTGGCAGGATCGTCGCCAGATCCCGCCGGCGCTTTGCCGTCGAAATACTTGCCGATCAAATTGGCTGAGCGACTCAAAAGATTTCCGAGATTGTTTGCTAGATCGGTGTTGATTCGGCCCACGACTAGATCTTTTGAGAACGGGGCATCGTTACCAAAATGAATGTCACGCACTAAGAAATAACGGAAGGCATCGACCCCCACCAGCGACTTGATATCGAGGGGGTTAATGACTTCGCCCACCGATTTGCTCATCTTTGCGTTGTCTTTGTTGAGAATCCAGCCGTGCGCAAAAATAGTTTTGGGTAGCGGAGCCCCGGCTGCCATCAGCATCGTGGTCCAGTAAACGGCGTGAGTGGTGATGATGTCTTTACCGATGAGATGAACAGCGCCGGTCTCTTTCCACCACTTCTGAAACTCAGCAGAGCGTGCGGGTTGTTGGAAGCCAACCCCCGTCGCGTAATTGAGAAGCGCATCAAACCAAACATAGGTGACGTAGTCGCGATCAAAGGGAATTTCTATACCCCAGCTCAAACGCGTCTTCGGGCGGCTGATGCACAAATCCCCGAGTGGTTGGCGCAAAAACCCCAGGACTTCATTTTTGCGACTCTCGGGTTTGATAAAATTCGGATGTTGTTCAATGTGATCAATTAAGGGTTGCTGGTATTTGGACATCTTAAAGAAATAATTTTTCTCGGTGATGCGCTGGACTTCTTTGCCGGTGGGACTTTTGCCGTCAACCAGCTCCTTTTCGGTGTAAAAGATCTCCTCGCTGACGCAGTACCAGCCTTCATAAGTGTCTTCGTAAATGTCGCCCTTTTGCCAAAGGTCATCGAGAACTGCCTGCACGGCTTTCTTGTGAAAATCGTCAGTGGTCCGAAAAAAGATATCGTACTTGATGTCGAGTTCCTGCCAGGCGGCCTTAAAATTTTTGACCATATCGTCGCAGTGAGCCTGCGGAGCCATCTGGCGCTTCTCGGCAGCCTGTTGGCATTTTTGCCCGTGTTCATCGGTACCCGTCAAAAAGAGCGTCTCTTCGCCAAACAGTCGGTGATAGCGGTTGAGGACATCGGCCATCACCGTACTGTAAGCGGTGCCGATATGGGGTTTGTCATTCACGTAATAGAGAGGGGTGGTAATGTAAAACCGCTTCATTGCAGGTCCTTGTTGTTTCTTGTCAGTTTAACCCAAATCACCATCATCCGTCAGGCCCAGCTTTTTCATGATCTTGGCCATGTTCTTACGCATCTCCACCAGGTGAGGGAATACGGCCAGCGTTTTGAGGTGATGCTTCAGCTCGACAAAAGGATAACCGCCGTAAGCACCGGGCTTGGTGACATCGCCGTGAATCGTCGAGACACCGGCGGCCGTCACATTGTCACAAACCGTGATGTGGCCGGCCACGGAGGTGCGACCTCCAAAAAAGTTGTTGCTCCCCAGCGTGGCTGAGCCCGCGGTAATGAGACCGGCCGTCAGCAAGCAGTTTTTGCCCGTCACCAGGTTGTGACCCAAGTGGCAGTAGTTGTCGATCTTAGTCCCTTCGCCGATGACGGTGTCGCGAAAGGTTCCGCGGTCGAGAAACACGCCCGAGCCGAGGTGCACGCGATCTTGCAGAACGGCTCTTCCGTAATGGGTCACGCGGTGATGGTGCCCGCGCGAGTCGGTTGCGTAGCCAAACCCCTCGGAACCTATGCTCGACAATGGCAACACTTCACAGTGCTCGCCAATTTGGGCATCGTAAGCGATGTAAACCATGGCATGTAGGTGCGTGTGGGCGCCGATTTGCGCTCCCGCTTCCACCACCGTGTGGGGACCGATCAAGACGTGAGCGCCCACCCGGACCTCTCGACCGATGACCGCGTAAGGGCCGATGATGGCGGTCGGATCAACCTTGGCCGTGGGATCGATGACGGCGGTGGGGTGGACTCGGCCTTCCCCATAGGTGGAACGAGCCAGCGGGTGCGGGAAAAAAGTTTGCCCAATCAGAGCCAAGGCGAGCTTCGGATTTGGTGACGACACGATCGTGGTGGACTGGGGAAAGAGGCTCTCCGCCCGGGTCGCCTGCTTCTCTGGAACCACCACAGCCCCGGGGCCGCCAGACGTAGCTCTCGACGATGGCATTTCAAAAAGGAAAGCAAGTTCCTCGGCGCCCTCACATTCCGGGGGGCCAAGTCGGGAGATTTTCACCCTACCGGAACCGCGGTGCAGCCGAACTAGATCTGAAAATTTTTCTAAGATTTCATTTAGTTGAGTTGCCATGACTCTCTCCATTATAGAGCATTACGAAGGGGCGACTCTACCAGGTACGAGGTGAGAGTCACAATCGATGAAACAAGGCATTAATCCAGTCATTTCGGCTTGTTCCCTCACCATTAATGCCTTTTGCGTCTACCCATTCTGAATATTTTGCGGTAAGAGAACCAGCATTATCAGGAGATTCTATGCCAGTAAAAAAAGCAGCGAAGTTGCAGGGGACCAAAGCGAGCAAAAAGTCGGTAAAACCGATGGCTAAAAAGGCAGTTGCCGGAAAGAAGATGGCTGCCGGAAAGAAGACGGCCGCAAAAAAGACCGCTCCAGTGAAGAAATCCGCTGGTGCCAAAAAGCCCGCGGCTAAGAGTCAACCTGTTGCGAAGAGTCCACTCGCCGCTAAAAAGCCAACGGCGGCGGCTCCGGCGCCCGTGGTAAAGAAAGCGGAACCTAAACCCATGAAGGCGGTTGCAACCATGCAAGCGGTTGCCAAAGACTTGAATGCGGCGAAGGATAAGACTCTAAAAGCGGTGGTCGATAAAGCCAAGAAAATGGTGAAGCAGGCGAAAGAGCAAATGGAGAAGCCTGCCGTACTGGCTGCTATTGTCGAGGAAACCACCACAATGGAAGAAGTGGCTTTGGCCGCTAAACCCGTTAAAAAGCGGATGACCAAGACACAGGCTGCGGCCATGGAAAAGCTGGGGAAGATGACGCAAAAGTGGATGGCTCTGTATCGCCGAGCGAAGACCATCAAGTCGTCTCCGTACAGCATGCGCAGCACCTATGAGGCAAAAACCGCCATTGAACACAAAATTCTCGGTTGGGGCTACATTCTGACAAACAAGAATGACCGCCTTGAGGTTTTGTTTAAAGATGGAGTGAAATTTCTGATTTCGAATTACAAGTGATGATGTTGAAGTAAAGACGAGAGGACACAAAAAGCAGCATGGCAAAAGACGATTTGGCACAACTTGAGGGACAGGTAGTCGATGCCGCCGCCGGCGGGATCTACAAAGTGAAACTAGAAAACGACGTCGAAATTTCAGCAAAACTGTGTGGTAAAATGCGTCGGTTTAATATCCGAGTTGTGGTGGGTGACAAGGTCACTGTTGGAGTTTCACCCTACGACCCGACCCATGGCCTGATCATGTATCGTCACAAATAACCGGACTAACCCATTACCAGGTGTTTTATTAACCTCCCCCTCAACCAAATGAGTCTACGATGGCAGTAGTTTTGGATCCCAGTTTCAAGGCTTATGTCGCAAAGTCATTCTCTCGAATCAACGACAAGTCCATATCGGCAGTTCTTGAGTTGCACGCGGAAGGTGGAACTGTTCCATTTATCGCGCGCTACCGCAAAGAGCGCACCGGTAATCTGGATGAGGTGGAAATTCGCGGAGTATTGGACTCTTTTGCTACTTGGCAGGAAATCGTCAAGCGCAAGGAGTTCGTGGTTGCGGAGATTGAAAAGCAGGGGAACTTAACTGCTGAACTCAAGACGCGAATCGAAAAATGTTGGGACCTGGGTGAGATCGAAGAGCTTTATCGTCCCTACAAGCGCAAAAAGAAAACCAAGGCCACGCTTGCCCGTGAGGCGGGATTACAGCCTCTGGCTGATTGGCTGTGGCAATTAGGTCAAGGCGAGATCAAAGACAGCACGGCTCTCGAAATCAAGGCGAAGGAGTACATCAACCCCACGGCTGGATTTGCGACCTATGATGAGGCCCTGCGCGGCGCTCAGCACATCATTGTTGAGAGGCTGTGCAACGAGTCTGATCTGCGCGCCTTGGTTCGTGATGAATATATGACTCACGGATTGCTGACCACGGGCAAGACCACCCAGTTTAAAAATCATTCGAAGTATGAAATGTACGGCGACTTTAAGGAGCCGGTGAAGAGTCTGCAGAGCTTGAAGGCCTCGCATCGTTACTTGGCGTTGCGCCGGGGCTGGCAAGAGGGCGAACTCAAAGTTGCCATTGAGGCCGACGACAACAAGTTGCTGAGTCACTTTGAAAAAGCCGTCATCAAGGTGAACGGCTGTCAGGCTGAGGCGTTTCTCAAAGAGAGTGCTAAGAATGCCCTTCAGGTGCATGTGATCCCCTCGATCACTAACGAAATTCATCGCCTGTTGAAAGAGAAGGCCGATCAAGATGCCATTTTGGTATTTGCTGAGAACCTGCGAAAGGTTTTGATGGGCAGTCCTTTTGGTTCGCGCGTGGTGTTGGGTGTCGACCCGGGCGTGCGGACGGGTTGCAAATTGGCTCTGCTTGATAAGGGCGGTAATTTTATCTCGTCAACGGTTCTGCATATTCAGGGAGACAGTGCTGAAGAAACCGCTCGTAAGCTCTTTGGCGAAGTGCTTAAGCAAATCAAAATTGAAGCCATTGCCGTAGGCAATGGTACGGGTGGGCGCGAGGCCGAGCGCTTTATCCGCAAGGTGCTAAAAGATTTGGGACACGATGTTCCCGTTATGATGGTTAATGAGTCGGGAGCGAGTGTGTATTCGGCCAGCGACGTAGCTCGGGGAGAGTTCCCTGATTTGGATATCACGGTAAGAGGAGCTATTTCCATTGCTCGTCGACTTCAAGATCCTCTGGCTGAGTTGGTTAAGATTGATCCTAAGAGTATTGGCGTGGGCCAGTATCAGCATGACGTGGAACAAAACCAGTTGAAGAAGTCATTGCACGACGTGGTTGAGAGCTGCGTGAACTCGGTCGGCGTCGACCTCAACACGGCGTCGGAATCACTGCTGCAGTATGTGGCGGGAATCGGGCCAGCCATCGCCAAGAACATTTTGGTTCACCGCAAGGAAAAAGGTTTGTTCAAGGATCGCAGTGAATTGATGGATGTATCGAAGTTTTCGTCCAAGGGCTTTGAACAAGCGGCTGGCTTTCTTCGTATCATGAATGGCAACTCGGTTTTAGATGCGACGGGAATTCATCCAGAGCGGTATCAAGCGGTCAAAGACATGGCGCAAGAGCTGGATACCAACGTCAAGAATTTGATTGGCGAAGGAGCAACCCAGCTTGAAAAACTTCGCGAGAAGTGGGCACCGATCATCGGTGAATTTACTTTTAATGATATTGTTGCTGAACTCAAGAAGCCCGGGCGCGATCCTCGTGATTTATTCAAAATCTTCCAATTCCGTGAGGACATCAACGAAGTTGCCGACCTCAAGGACGGAATGATTTGTCCTGGGATCGTCACCAACGTGACCAACTTTGGAGCTTTTGTCGATATTGGAGTTCATCAGGACGGCCTGGTTCACATTTCTCAGTTGTCGCACAAGTTTGTTGATGACCCCCGCAAGGTGGTTTCGCCTGGGGATCAAGTCACCGTCAAGGTGATGGCGGTAGACAAGGACAAGAGCCAAATCTCCCTCACCATGTTACTGGAAGAAAAGCCGGAGCAAAAGCCGGCGGCTCGGTCCGGGCAAGGGCGTGAGGAACGACGTCCGCGTGAGGACCGACGTCCCCGCCAGGAGCGTGGGTCGCGTGAGGACCGTGGTCCTCGCGAAGATCGGGGTTCACGTGACGAACGGGCGGCTCGTGGTGGCCAAGGTAATCGTCCGCCCCGTGGTGGCGATAAAAAGGGTGGCGGCGGTCGCGGTGGGCAGCAAGGCGGCGGCAAAGGTCGCAACAGCACGCCCTTTAATAATCCATTCGCTTCCTTGACCAATATTAACAAGTCGTAGGCTATTTTTTCGCGATCAGCTTGTCGATCAATTCGGCAAAGCCGTTACCTCCTTCAGCGGGGGTAACGTAAGCCGGTGGATGTTGAAGTTGAGCGACAAAGCGCTCAATGTTAGCCACGGCGAAGGAATGCTTAAAAAACGCAAACATCGGTTCGTCGTTGGGGGAATCGCCGACAAAGGCCACTTTGTCGAGGTTTTGCTCGAGTTCCCAGCCCAACTCTTGCCGGCAAAAAATTTTGCATGCGGAGAGTTTGTCGTAGTTGCCAAACCAGCCGTTGACATGAATCGAGCTGACTTTTGCGGTGGCGCCGTGACGATTAAACACCTCGACTATCTTGGTGATCGCGTCGGGCTTGACGGGCGGGACGTCTTCACAAAAATCGATGGCAAGATCGAAGAGCCGGGTAAATTGGTCGGAGGCGACGGCGACACCCGGGACGGATTTGAGGACTTCGCTCTTAATTTGCTCCAGTTTTTGGCTGTTTTTTTGTCGCGTGTTTTCATCGATCGCGAAAAACCGCTTCATCTTCTTGGTTTTTGGTGAATAGCGAAAGTAGAGGGCACCATTTTCGCCGACGATGCCGTCGACCGGCCAAAAGCGCGCAATCATTTCACACCACCCGGCGGGGCGGCCCGTGATCGGTACAATCGCGACTCCTGAGTTGGCAAGATCCCACATTGCTGAATAGGCGCGTGCTTCTAATTTTCCTTCGGTCGTCATCGTGTCGTCGATGTCAGAGAATAAGACTTTGATACCGGGATTCTTGAATTGTGCGAGTGGTTTCACAGACTACTCCAAAGTCGAGATTGCACCGAGTCAAGTTGGCTAATTCACATTTCCTTAATAAGGACTTGCTCGGTATTTGTTCCGTCCCCTATCTTATTGCCTGACACCAGGATATAGGAAATCATATTTCGATGTCATGTATCTATATTTATAGATGCAAACAAGGCCGACGGGCCATCAGGCGATAGCAGCAAATCGGAGACCATTTATTCATGGCAAAGGCACCTGCAGATAATTCGAGAAGACTGGTCATTGTTGAGTCGCCGACCAAGGCGCGGACCATTCGCAAATTTCTAGGTAAGGGGTTTGTGGTTGAGTCCTGCATGGGGCATGTGCGTGATTTACCCCAAAGTGCCAAGGACATTCCCGACAAAATCAAAAAAGAAGAATGGGCGAATCTCGGAGTCAATGTCGACGATGGTTTTGATCCGGTTTACTGCATTCCAAAGACGAAAACCCGAATTGTTAAGGATCTCAAAGATAAACTTAAGGATGCCGACGAGCTCATTCTGGCGACGGACGAAGACCGCGAAGGGGAGAGTATCAGCTGGCACCTCATTGAGGTTTTGAAACCGCGGGTGCCGGTGAAGCGAATGGTGTTTCATGAGATCACCAAAGAGGCGATCAACCACGCTTTGGGTGAATTTCGCGAGATTGATGAGAATTTGGTGCGGGCCCAAGAGGCTCGGCGGATTTTAGACCGTTTGGTGGGATACACGATTTCCCCCTTACTCTGGAAGAAGGTGGCCTATGGGTTGTCCGCAGGTCGAGTGCAGTCCGTTGCGGTTCGGCTGATTGCCGAGCGGGAACATCAGCGGATGCGGTTTGTTCGTTCCAAGTATTGGGGAATTGCGGCAACCTGCGAAAAGAGCAAGGTTGAGTTTGAAGCTCGCTTGTTGTCCGTCGATGACAAGCGCGTGGCTTTGGGTCGTGATTTTGACGCCAACACGGGCCAACTGAGTGCCGAGAAGCAAAGTACGACCAAAGTTTTGGATGAGGCCGGAGCCAACAAGCTCATCACCAGTCTCAAGGGGAAAAAGCTCAAGGTTCTGGAAGTCGAAGAAAAGCCAGTGTCGCGCAAGCCTTATCCGCCTTTTATCACTTCCACTTTGCAGCAGGAGGCGAACCGGAAGTTAGGCTTTAGCTCCCGAGATACCATGGAAGTCGCGCAAAAGTTGTACGAACGTGGATTCATCACCTATATGCGTACGGACTCAACAAATTTGTCGCAGCAGGCGATCGATGCCGCTCGCGATTGTATCAAAGAACTCTATGGCAAAGAGTATTTGCCGGATGAGCCGCGTGATTATTCCGGCAAGAAAGCCAAAGGGGCGCAAGAGGCTCACGAAGCCATTCGCCCGGCCGGTACTCAGTTTGTTCGTCCCGAGGAAACGGGGCTCTCCGGAACGCAATTTAAGCTTTATGAATTGATTTGGAAGCGCACGGTGGCCAGTCAAATGGTCAATGCTCGGCAAAAACAAGTCAGCGTCAAATTGGCGGCCGATAGCACGGTGTTTTCAACTTCCGGTATGACGATTGAGTTTCCTGGTTATTTAAAAGCCTATGTCGAGGGCAGTGATGATCCCGAAGCGGGCATCGAAGACCGCGAGGTGCGTTTGCCCCAGTTGGCAGTTGGCGATGTGGTCGACTGTCGCGAGTTCAAGCCCACCGACCATGAGACCAAACCCCCACCGCGTTTTACTGAGGCGACTCTCGTACAAACGATGGAAAAAGAGGGCATTGGTCGTCCGTCGACTTACGCCGCGATTATTGGCACGATTCAAGATCGGGGTTATGTGCGCAAGGTGAGCAATGCCTTGGTGCCAACCTTTACGGCTCTGGTGGTGTCGAAGTTGTTGAGCACTTATCTGCCGAATTACGTGGACACCAACTTTACTTCGGAAATGGAAAAGTCTCTCGACGACATCGCCGGTGGAGATTTGGATCATAAGCTCTACTTGAAGCGCATTTACTTTGGTGATCAGGGGCTTAAGACTCAGGTTTCTTTGCAGGAGAAGCGCATCAAAGATAACGAGTCGCGGGCGATTGAGCTCGAAGGGCTTAAGGGTTTGAATTTTCGCATCGGCCGTTACGGAGCCTATGTTTGTCGGTTGGACAAAAAGACCGGCGAGGAAGTGTGTGCTTCGCTCCCCGATAATCAGTTTCCGGGAGACATTTCAGCTGACGTTGCCAATAAGTTGATCGATCAAAAGGTGAATGGGGCGGACGCCCTAGGGAAGGACCCAGAAACCGGGCAGTCGATTTTTGTTCTCAGCGGTCGCTATGGTCCTTATGTGCAGCTGGGTGACAGCCAGGGTGAAAACACCAAGCCGAAGCGCATGGCCTTGCCGGCAACCTTGCCACCCGAGAATGTGACTCTCGAGCAGGCGCTGCACTTATTGGAGCTGCCAAAGAAGCTCGGCAATCACCCCGATAGCGGCAAAGAAATTAAAAAGGGCTTGGGCCGTTTTGGTCCTTACGTGGTACACGACGGTGATTTTCGCTCAATTCCCAAGACCGAAGACTTTTTTAAGGTGGGAATCAGCGAGGCTTTGGCCCTACTTGCGCAACCCAAGCGAGTGCGGGGGCGATCTCAGCCGCTCATGGAGCTTGGAAAGCACCCGGAGAGCCAAGAGCCGATTAATGTATTTACGGGAAAGTACGGTCCTTACGTGAAGTGCGGTAAGGTGAATGCTTCCTTGCCGGACGATATGAAGCCTGAATCCGTCACTCTCGAGCTGGCCATTCAGCTCGTGGATTCTAAGATGGGTGGAGCAAAGAAAAAGGCGAAGGGGACGGGTGAGCCTAAACGGGCAAAAGCGGCCACTGAGCCGAAAAAAACCAAGTCGAAACCAGTCGCCAAGGCCGAAAAGAAGGTTAAGAATCCAGTCGCCATTGCTGCGGCAGGATCAGCCAAGAAGCGGGTTGTTAGGCGCGTTGCGGCGGAGAAGGCCCAAGACTGACCAAGAGCAAACTTGCTTTAAGTTGAGGCATTTGGTACCTCCTTTTGCGTAGCGTCGAATGAGCGCTTGGGGGAACCATGCTCCGCCGGATTCTCATGCAGAAAAAATCCAAAACTGTGGGCCAACTTGAGTTGGGCATCTCTCGCAGCCAGGAACCGGATCGCAATCACCAGCTGGGTGGACGCAGCTTTTATTTTTTTGATTTTGACGACAACGTCGCCTTTTTGAGTACTCCTATTTTTATTTTTCATAAACGGACAGGCCAGGAGTTAGCCCTTTCCAGCGGCGAGTTTGCCGAACAGAGTGCGGCCATTGGCCGCAGTGGTCCCTATGAAGAATTTGAAGTTCGGTTTGATGATGATTCTGTGGGAAGTTTCCGCTGCTTTCGCGATGTGGATCTGAATCTGGTGGATCGTCTCGTGGGCCGCAAGCAGGCCTTCGTGCGTGATCTGGCCACGGCCTTGGGGTATCCCGAGTTTCAGTGGAAGGGACCTTCCTGGTCGTGCTTTTATCACGCTGTTTTCAACCGACGTCCGGTGAGCGTGATCACCGCTCGCGGGCACCATCCGGACACGATTCGAGAGGGAATGAAATTGTTGGAAGAGCAGGGGCATCTTCCTCACGAACCGAATTTTTTAAGTCTTTATCCCGTGAGCCACCGGGAAACCCAATTGGCCTTGGGCTTTGCCGAGCGCGCGTCGGTGGCAGAAATGAAGAAGGCGGCCATTCGAGCCTCAGTCCTCAAGGCCTTTGAAGTCTATGGTTACAGTCCTCATCATCGCTTTGGTATGTCCGACGATGACCCCAAAAATATTGAGTTGATTACCGAGGAAATGACGGAACTCAAAAAAGAGTTTTCCGAGATTTCTTTTTTTGTGATTAAGACCTGTAAGGGTGAGTTCGTTAAGCGCGAGGTTTTTGCCGATTACACCTTTGAAGAGACCTTGGAACCAGTGCGGCAGATGTCGCTTTTTGACAACTAACACCTTGCGAAAGTCATTCGGGCTAGACTTTGACCCGTGGCGATCGTCTCAATTCAGGAGATGCGTCGCTTCCTCCTGAAAAAAAGGCAAAAAATACGATAGATTAGAACAATCATTGCCGAAAGGAAGAGTGAGGTCGAATGACCTCATTTATACATCATCAAGAGGACAAGCTATGAAGCAACGGACACAGTTCCATTATTTGATCATTTGGGCCTTGGTCATTTTTGCCACCGCCGGTGGCGTGGGTCAGCGGTCGCTCGCCCAGGGCATGAGTCCACAAGTTGTCGAGCTTAAGTGTTCGGTCCTGTATGAGCTTCAGCAAAAATACTTTAATCGGCACGTAACCTATGACTCGGCGGCAGCGCCTAATTTGGAGAATCGCACAGTCGAGCAATTCATTAAATATCTTGATGGCTCAAAAATGTATTTGCTGTCCAAGGACGTCGAGAAGATCAAAAAGAGCCTGGATAAGTTGTTTAACAAACTTCGTGACGACAACAACTGCGAAGCAATTGTTGCCGCCAATCAGTTGTTTAATACCCGAATGAAAGAGCGAGTCGAGTTTGTCAAAAAAACTCTCGGCCCGAAATTCAAATTTAACCCCAAAGTAAAATTGATTTTGGATCCTGAAAAGCGAAACTGGCCGGCCAATATGGAAGAGGCCAACGCCTTTCACGAAAAGTACATTCAGTATCAGATTGCCAATTACCTGGCCTCGGACATGAATCTGGAAGAAGCGAAGCAACGGGTGGTACGCAACTACGAGCGCATCATGCGACGGATTGAAGAAACCCCCGAGCGCGAGCTGTGGGCCCGCTACATGGACTCCTTCGCTCGAGCTTTGGATCCTCACACTTCATACTTGTCAAAGGATGCCTTGGAAGATTTTGAAATTCAGATGCGTCTGTCGCTTGAGGGGATTGGCGCGACTCTCAGCTCACAAGACGGGTTTACGGTTATTGAACAGTTGATCGCTGGCGGCGCAGCCTTTCGCTCTGGAAAATTAAAATCCAAAGACAAGATCATCGAAGTGGCCCAAGGTGAAACGGGTGAAGTTCAAAACGTCATCGAAATGGATTTGCGCGATGTGGTTCGTCTGATTCGTGGCAAAAAAGGGACCAAAGTGCGTCTGACTATTTTGCGCAAAGAGGCCGAAGGCACGCAACGATTTCAAGTGGTCTTGGTTCGTGACAAGATCAAACTTGAAGATGAAGCGGCGCAGATTACTTATTTAGATCGTGAAGTAAAAGGTGCAGGAACTAAAAAAGTCGCCTTGCTGACCTTGCCATCATTTTATTCAGACAATCGTAAAGGTGGTCGTTCGGCTGCCAGCGATATGAAGAAGCTCATTGAAGAGGCCAATGCCAATAAAGCCGATGCCCTGGTGCTGGATTTGTCCAACAACGGCGGCGGTTCCCTTGAAGACGCGGTCAAGGTCGCGGGTTTGTTTTTTCGAGTGGGGAACGTGGTTAAACAATCAGGCCGAGCCGAGGAGCGAGGAGAGTTGGCGCTCTCGGACCGGGATCCCGATGTGGATTGGGCGGGTCCCCTGGTAGTACTGGTCAGTCGCGTAAGTGCCAGTGCTTCGGAAATTGTGTCGGGTGCGTTGCAAGACTACAAGCGTGCAGTCGTCGTGGGTGGTGATCATACCTTCGGCAAGGGGACGGTTCAGTCGGTGGAATATTTGCCTCTGGGGCTTGGTGCGATGAAGACCACGATTGGGATGTTTTTTACCCCGAGTGGAAATTCGACCCAACATCGCGGGGTAACCTCGGACATTGAGTTCCCCAGCGCATTCTCGACCGACGACATTGGGGAGAAGACGCTGGATTATTCTTTGCCGCCCAAGAAGATTTCGTCTTTTCTATCGCGCAAGGCGTATGTGGCCGAGGGCGTGGGGGCTTGGAAGGTCGTCACTCCTGAGTTGATTGGTCGTCTTAAGAAGGCCTCCGCCAGTCGCATTGCGACGAGCGCTGAGTTTAAGAAAGTCAAAGACGAGATCGAAAAGGCCAAGAAGCGGGGCCATACGATCGATGTGGCTGAGCACTATAAAGAAAAGACTCAAGCCAAAAAGGACGACAAAGGCACGAAAGGCGCCAGTCCAGAGGTTCCGGGCACAGAGCCAAAAGCAGCGCCAAGTGCGGCCGATGCTGAAGGCGATGGCGGCGAGGTTTTAAGCCGCGAAGAGCAAAAAAAGCGCTACATGGAAAGGGCCGATGTTCAGGAAGCCGTCAATATTGCAATAGATATGGCGGGCGAACTGGGCAGCACTCCTAACATTACCATTGGTGCTAAGCCCGATCTCGACGGGGAAGAGAAAGACAAAGAGAAAAACTGATACGTTTTGACAAGCCCGTGGGCCCTCGGTAACTCTGGTGGGCGCTCGTATTTAACCAGGATCAACGTGCATTGAGGTTCCCATGGCGCGAATGAATATCGCCCGCAATAAATCAACCAAGAAGCCGCTGGCCCGCAATAAGTCAGCGGTTCAAAAAAGTGAAAATCAGAAGGCCGCCGACGGCAAAAAGGCCCGGGCTGGGGGCTGGGGATTGGAGCTGCCGAAGGAACTCCTCCTGGAGATGCACCGCTTGATGGTGAAGTCGCGGGTTTTAGAGGAGCGGCTGATTAAGATCTACAAGGCGGGTGAAGCCTATTTTTGGATTGGTGGCCCGGGCGAGGAAGCCTTTGGCGTGCCGCTTGGCCTTTTGACAAAAAAGGGTCAGGGCCCCGAGTATGATTATCTCCACCTGCACTATCGTTGTTCGCCCACCATGGTGGCGTTGGGAATGCCGATGATTGATGCCATTCGCTTGATCATGAATCGGGCGACGGATCGCTGCACGGGCGGCCGCAATTTTGCTAACCACTATTGCTTTCCGGAGTGGAATGTCGTTCCTGTATCTTCGCCCATTGAAGTTCAATACACCATTGCGATTGGTACCGCCTGGGCTCAGCGCCGTCGCAATGGCGACAGCATCACGATTGTGAGTGGGGGCGATGCCGGCACCGCGGAAGGGGATTTTGCGAGTTGTCTGGTGTGGGCTTCGCGCAAGGGCTCCGAACTGCCGATGTTGATCACCGTGCAAAACAATGGCTGGGGTATTTCAACACCCTTCCAAGGGCAACATGGTGAAACTCACGTCGCCGACCGGGGCAAGGCTTTTAACCTGAAGACCATGGTCATTAACGGCAATGATCCGGTCGAGAGTTATGTCAAGATTCAAGAGGCTATGGAGTACATTCGCCGTGAGCGCAAACCCATTCTGATGGAGACGATGGTCTCGCGATTGTATGGACATTCTTCAGCAGATGGATTGAATCGTCGTCCTGAAGAAGACTGTCTGGAGCTCTTCGAGCAGAAACTGATCAAGAGCGGTCTGTTGACTGATTCCAAAGCCAAAGCGATTTGGGATGAATACGAAAAAGAAGCCCGCGAGGCTCAGGAGCAGGTTCGGCAAGAGCCACCTCCCTCGGAAGAGAGCATATGGGATCATATGTTCGTTGATAATGAAAATGGCGATTGGAGGAAGTTCTAATGGCAAACATGGCACAGGCCATTCGAATGGCACTCCACTATTGTGAGGACCACTACGCCCTTCAAGATGTGTTCGGCGAAGACGTTGGTGCGCCGCTGGGTGGGGTGTTTACTGCCACTCAGGGGCTAAAAACCGCCTGGAACAGTCCTCTCGACGAACGAGGCATTGTTGGGATGGCCATTGGTATTGGTCTCGCCGGAGATCGCTGCGTCGCCGAGATTCAATTTGTCGATTACATTTTTAACACCATCGATTTGTTGAAGATCGCGGGAAATACCCATTGGGTGTCGAATGGAAATTACAGCCTGCCGATCGTACTGATGACGCCGGTGGGTGCGGGTATTCGAGGTTCCATCTATCACAGCCACAGCTTTGATGCCTGGGCCACTCGCCTGCCGGGTTGGAAAGTGGTCATGCCCAGCAATCCCTTGGATGCGTATGGCTTGATGCTCGCGGCAGTCAAAGATCCCAATCCGGTGCTGTTTTTAAAATCCAAGGCCTTGATGCGGGTTCGGGGAGATGAACTCATTCCCGGTGAGCCCGAGGACGAGAAGACGCTTAAAAAAATGATTGATGCGCCGATTGGTGACCGTACGGGTTGGAACCCACAGTGGCCCGACGTTGAGGAGTACGTGGTACCCATTGGCAAAGCCAAGGTGACACGGCCTGGGCGTTGCCTGAGTATCATCACCTATGGTCGTAATGTGCTGATGTGCAATCAAGCAGCCGATGAGCTCCATCATGAAGGCTTCAACGTCGAAGTGATCGATTTGCGCAGTCTCATGCCCTATGACTGGGAGACCATCCGCGAGTCGGTTCACCGCACGGGTCGGGTCTTGTTTGTTAACGAAGATACTGAAGTAACCAACTTCGGAGAGCACTTGGCCTATCGCGTGACCCAAGAATTGTTTTATGATCTGCTGTCGCGTCCGCGAGTCTTAGCGGGCAAGAATCTTCCGGGAATTGGACTGCATCCCAATCTGGAGGAAGCGACAGTTCCACAAGTCCGTCATATCAAAGAAGCCGCTCTCGAAATCATCAATGAAGTCCCTTAAGCGCAAAGGGGCAAGGTCGCTCTTGCTTCCCGAGTTTGACAAATATGATCTCTACTTAAAGTCGGTGCAGTCGCCGCGGCGTGAAGTTGAGTTTTTACAAGCGACTTACAAGGAGCTAAGAGGCGAGCGAGCTCGCGTTTTGCGCGAGGATTTTTGCGGTACCTTCAAACTTTTGTGTGAGTGGGTTAAGGAACACCCGGAGTTCGAAGGAATTGGGGTGGATTTGGATCAGGAACCGATTGCCTATGGTCAGGAAAAGTATGCGCAGGTTTTGACTCCTCATCAACAAAATCGCCTCAAGGTTTTGCATGCAAATGTCCTAAGCCCTCAGCTGCCCCATGCGGACATCATCACGGCATTCAATTTTTCATATTTTGTGTTCAAGACCCGTGAGGTCATGAAAGAGTACTTTTTGAACTGTCACCGGACGCTGAAAAAAAACGGCATTTTGACCCTGGATTGCTTTGGTGGTTATGCCTGCTTTGAACCGAATGAAGAAGAAACCGTCCACGACGAGTTTTCTTATTTTTGGGATCAAGAGAGCTTCGACCCGGTGACTCACCATGCGCAGTTTTACATTCATTTTAAGCGCAAGGGCGAAAAAAAGCGCGAGCGTGTATTTGCCTATGACTGGCGGGTTTGGTCCATTCCTGAGCTCAGGGACTTGTTGGGTGACGTCGGATTTACCCGCACCCACGTCTATTGGGAAGGCACCGACAAGAATGGCGAAGGGGATGGTGTTTTCAAACGAGTCGAAACCTGCGACGAAGTCTGTGAGTCGTGGGTGGCCTACGTGGTCGCAGAAAAATAAATTTCCAAAATGAACCGAAGAGCGTCGCACGACGTATCAATCCCTCTTTGGGACGTGCCGAGTTGAGACGAGCCGTCAACTGGTCGAGGCAAAATTCCGATAAATATTGAGCTGCATAATCATGTTAGGAGAGGAACGTTTATGGCTTTGACTGAGATGTGCCGCAAGTGTGGAAGTGTGTTGTCGCTCGTATTAACCTTAGTGGTGGTCGCGCTGAGCTGGAGTTGCACTCGCAGCAGCGATTCCAAAGGACGAATTCGCCTCACCGTCCCTGCCAAAATTTCTTCGTTACGCCAACAAGGTAAGGTCGCTGGGCAATCCGTGGCCACAGCTCAGCTGGAGTATGCGGCGGTTAACATCCGTCATGGGATGACAGGTTTTCCGTTTGTCCACGAGATGGAATTTCACGACAATGGGCCGACCGGCACTGAAATTGTCATCGAGGTACCGAATCCCCCGACTGGAAGCGATCTGTTTGTTCAGTTTCTGGGTGCGTACCGAGACGAAGAATCAATGTTGATTTCTTATGGCGACAGTGGTGGTCTCATTGCGATCTCGGCGGGTTCAGTTACAGAACTCAATCTCAACGCCACCGTGTTTGGTTCGGCAACCAAAGAAGGATTGGTGGCCGGGCGAGTGCTGACGGGTCAATCCCCCGATGTAGGACCGACGGGCGAGATGATCATGCGCTTTAATCCCCCGGCCGGCAAACCTCAGATGAATCTCGATGTGACCGAAATTTGGAATGGTTGGTTTCAAATTTTTGCGCTCGATTCCACCTCCATCAGCTTTGACTACGCGATGCCCGACGGCACGACGGTATTTTCGAATGTTTCTTTGAGCAGCCCAATTTTCTCGAGCCCGACCGGACTTAATCATCGCGTAAAATTTGAAGTGCCTCAGAGCACCCGCATCGACGGCGACGGCTCTTCCGCAAGCACCAGGACTCAGTTACCCAAAGACATGGTGCTCGGTTACTTTGCAAGCCCAGCTCTTGCGAGTCCCAATTGGACCGGCTACAACATGTGCTATTCCACTTTGGATGAGTCATTGATGGGAATGTGGGCCAATGAAACGATGACCATTCCGTTAGTTTACAATGCCAATGGATCAGCTGCGGAGATTCGCCAAGTCGCGGGTGGTGTGGCGTCGACTTTTCAAAATGCTTTTACTTCGGCCAGCTGTGACCCTGCCTCGGGAACAGCCATGCGCCTTTATCCGCAGTCAATCGGCTACAACGAAGGTGACGTGATTGGGATGCGCGGTCCTTTCCAGCGCCTTGATCCAGTCACTCGTTGGGAAGGTTATGTGCGCTCCAAATTTGATTCGGGCTTGAGTCAAATTGTTCTTAACTGGAAGTATTTGCCGGGTGCAGGATCGGTTGTGGGTGGTGCCACCATCTTTGGTAAGTACAGTCCCTCCGGCGGCGGCGACGGGGGCGGTGGCCATGGCGAGCCTTGCGATGCCTACGCTCAACAGCGGGGATTTATGCCAGTCCTGGAAATTCCCGGTGGCGGCGAGACGGCTTCCATTGGTAGCGTGGACGGACATCCAGTTACTAGCGGCGACGCTTACAGTTTTCGCTTTGTGATTTGTCCCTTCCGGCAGCAAGGCACGATGCGCCGCTATTCGCAACACGGCGTGACCGCGAGCTGTGTCGGCAATTGTGGTGATTCGATGCACTTTGGTTGGGCGGTGCCGGGGGACAACCTTGACGTCTCCGGGGCGGCAGAGTTTCGTAGTGATGGTTCCGGAATTAGCAAAGCCGCTTACTCGAAGGTGACTCAGGTGGTTTCTAATTCCAATCCTCTTTACACCGAGATCGATGTTTATGACTCCACGGGCTTTGTTGCAGGTGCCGAAGTTTTGCTGATGGTGACTGGATCGGCCAATAGTGGTTGCCCTAGTAATTACAATGGCCAGCCCATTGGCGCGGGGATGCATGCCTTTACTCGCCTGCTCTCCGGTAGCTCAAATCCACTAAAAATCCCCAAGGGGACTTTTATGGATGAATTCCCGACTGGTGCAAATGCCGCGCTAAATGCCGTCGGCGCCTTGGCCGAGCCCGCCGACTCCTTTTGTTATGTTCAAATTGTTCAAATTCCGCACTTCTACGACATGAATCTAACGGGCGCTCCTAATATCTATACCATTAGCCCGATGAGTCTGGGTGATAGTATCGGTGGCGGAGTGGTGGCAATGAGATTCAATGGAACGGTAACGGTCGGAGCTTTAAGTTCAATTCATCTGGATGGCAAAGGGTATGCGGGCGGAACTGGTGCCGCGAACTTTGGTGCGGGAATTGGCGGCCATTACTCGTCCGCTGGGGGATCCGTCAATGGTGGTGAAGCTTCAGTTGGAGGCGGCGGTGGCGGTTATGGGAATGGCGCCAATGGTGCTGCATCTAACGGTAAGGGTTCAAGTAATTTCGGCGGCTCAGGCCCTATGGGAGTTTTTGCGGGTGGTGGTGGAGCCTACTATGGTGGTTTTAGTGGTGGCGCTGGCGGTGGAGTCTTAATGTTGAATATGCGCAATCTCGTGCTAAATGCCAACCTAAGCGTTCGCGCTAACGGTGCCAACGGTCTTTCGTCAGCCGCTGGTGGGGGCGGAGGTTCAGTCAACCTGGTTGCCAAGAGTGTGGTCCAAAATGCCGGCTCGCTCATCGAGCTTCAGGCGATCGGCGGAAATGGTGGATCTGTAGGTGGTGGCGGGTATATGCGACTTGCCGGTTGCGAATCGAATGTTGCTCCAGCGAGCTTAGTGAATCCGACCTCCACGAACACCAAAGGTACTACAGGCAGTACTTCGGGTGCCGGCGACGGTAATACCGAAGTTCTTGCTGGGTTTGGAATGCCAGGCTACGACACTCACTTTTGTTACGAGCACTAAGACTTTTGAGAGTGACGAAAGCACTTGCTCCCTCGGCTATTGCGGCCGGGGTGTCAGCTTATAAAAAGGGACTCAACTCCGGGAAGGTCGATCGCCAGTGAGTTCCTCGCACTCGATTGAGATCATCGAGATATTGAGTGAGAATTGGCCCCTGACTTGGCCACAAGTCTTCTGACTTCATGTTGTTAAGGTAGAATTGAATTTGCGCGTATCGCTCTGCGTACCTCGAACTCACCAGTCGGCTTTCGATCACAGTTTTGAGCTCGAGCGGCAAATTCTTGGGACTCAGATGCGCGGGTTTGCTCACGTGGTCGCCGAGAATGAGTTCGAACGAAGGAAAATCGCGTTCGACGGCCGCGATGGTTTCGGGCAAATAATAAAAACTGAGATTGCTACAAGTCCAAAGAAATTGCAGTTTGAGGTTGGTTGGTCCCCTTGTTTGCAGGAGGAGTAAATTCTCTTTGAGCTTTCCCCATTTGGCCGGAAAGCGAATGAACTCGAGTACTGACCCCACGCCGTCCAGGCTGACCATTAATTGGACCGAGTGAAACCGAGACCATTGGTCCAAGAGCTCGGGTTTAATCAGAGTGCCATTACTGACGTACTTGAGTGACACCTGAAAGGCCCGCTGATCAATGAGTGAGTCTAAAATCGACTGATGAAGCGGAGATGCCAAGGGCTCACCACCGAGGAAATTAACGATCTTAAGAGCTTTACCGTACTCGCGGACAAAGCGCCACGCGGGTCCGTCGGGTTGATCCCAAGCAGGTGTCACCGCCGCCAGCTGGGTGTTCTCGTATTTTCCCAAGAGGTCTTTATCCTCCAGCCATTTTGTGCTGTTGGTGGGAAAACAAGTCACACACTTGAGGTTACAAACATTACCCGTGCGAATGTCGAGCAAGATCGGCGGTTGATTCAAAGAGCCATCGTGGGCAGTCAGTGACCGAGCTTTTTCCTCGGTGAGTTCGTTTTGCCAGGCGAGATTTTCTTTTTGTCGACGGCTGGTTCCTTCGTGGGTTTCGCGGTACAGACACTTGGCGCAGTTGGCCGGTGACTCGCCCGCGAGCATGGATTTGCGGATGTCACGATAGTACTCGCTATTCCAAGCGGCGCTGATCTCTTGGTCTTTGAGGTTGGGCTGGTTGCCGGTCTTGACGCGAGCGTATCCACAGGTGCGAACGGATCCATTCGCTTTACTGCTGATTTGGAGCCAAGGGAGAACGCAAAAGGTGGATTTAGCTCGCATGTGGTATTGCCATTCCTCGAGGAAACTTGGTTTAATTAATCCTATGAAAGATTGGAGCAAATTGAAAGACCTGGTGCAGAGAGGAAAGCCGCGGGCCATGTACGACCGCGAGATTCATGGCTTTTTGTCAACTCTGGCGAAGGAGCATTTTTCCGATCAGGCGGACCTAAGGGAGCGCTTTATAGCAGCCTTTGATTTGTGGCTCAATGGGAGTCGGCTCAATGCGCTTGGCGGAATCAGCGCATTTCCGCATCGGGATTTTTGCGTCGGGGTGACGCATTTTTTGGATGACCTCCACCAGATGAATGGAGAGCGGATCGTCGTCGTTCAAGGCGACTACCGTTACCATTGGCGCCTAAGGCCCCAAATTGTCATGCGAACTCCTGAGTCCTTGGCTCCGGGTGACGTACTCATTCTCGCCATGCCTTTTCCGAGTTTGGGAGATGTTCATCCGCGGATGCAGGAATTTCTCGATCGTGCTCTGCAATTAAAAGTTCCGGTGCACGTGGATAGTGCCTGGTATGGCTGCACCCGGGGCATTCATTTTGATTACGATCATCCTGCGATCCGAAGTATTGGCTTTAGTTTGTCAAAGGGGCTGGGTCTCGGTGCCAATCGCATTGGCGTGAGATACTCGCGCGAGCGCACCAACGGTCCGATTACCATCCTCAATGACCATAGCATGTGGATCAACGTTCTCTTGTGGTACGGTATCAAGGCCATCGAAGAGTTTGGTTCCGATTATTTGTGGAACAAGTATGGGGCGCGATATGACGAAGCGGTGAAGGAGCTGAAGTTGGTTCCAACTAAAGCCATTCATCTCGCTCGGGAATTAGATGCCCACGGCAATCTCCATCCCGTAGGTTTGCGCACGGTTTTAAGAGTGCTCAAAGGTGACTTAATTTTGGAGGAGATTTGGCGCAGCCGGGACGATTTGAACGCCCAACCCCTTGATCCGAAGTCAAGTGCTCTATCCAATTGAGCTACGGCTGCGCTATAGAAAGATCACTTTATAGCGCTTGCGCCATCAACAATCAAGTGGGCTTGACGTGCAGCTTGCCCGCCAGTTCCTTGAGGGTGTGCCAGTTAGCTAAACGGTCGTCTTGCGCGTGCAGGAGCGACTCGGAAGCCTGGCCCTTGTCGTCAAAATGCTTGGCAAAGCGGCCTTCGCCTTTGGCAAACCACACAAAGTCCAATTGGTCGCCGGTTTTTGGGTCTTTATGCCAATCCTCGTTCAGCGACGGATTGCCCAACAGGCTCAGGCGTTCCCTTATCGTCTTGCCGTTGCGGGGGTCATGCACAAAAAGCGGAAACGCCCGACTCAGAACGGCCGCGCGAGCCCGCGAATAGGATTCTTGGTCGGCAATTCCGTGTTCCACCGGACAAGGTGAATAGGCAATCAAGACCGAGGGCCCAGGGTAGTCGACGGCCTCCATTGCCGTTTTAAGAAAGTGCGCATGATAAGCGGGCGACACTTGCGCCACAAAAACATCAGGATGCATCATCGCCAGTAGCCCCAGCTCCTTACGACGCTCCTCTTTGCCGGTGAGGACCTTGCCGTGACGGCTCATCTTGGCGTTTTGTGAGGTAAAGGTCGCAGTCGAAGCCTGTCCCCCGGTATTCGAATAAGTTTGAGTGTCGAGAACTAGAATGTTGATGTCCCTGCCCGACGCCAAAATGCGTGAGAGGGCTTGAAAGCCAATATCAAACATGGCCCCGTCGCCACCGATCACCCAAATCTTGCCGTCGTGATTTCCGGTTTGGTCCATCCGCATCCGCACACCCATCGCAACCGCCGGAGAGTTCTCAAAGAGCGAGTTGGTCCAGGGGACATCGAAAATATTAAACGGATAAGTGGCCGAATAAACCGAGTTACACCCAGTGGCCGCGACCAGAGCCATGTTGCGACCATGACGGACTGAGGTGGCAAGCAAGGCCATGTTGAGGGCGGTGATTTCACCGCAGCCCCGACAGGAGCCGGCGCCGCCTTCGTAAATCCACGCGTGTTCTTTGAGGAAAATATCGGTAACAATTTTTTCGTTGATGAATTTTTCTGATGTCGATGGGACTTCCTTGAGGACATGCTGAATCGCCTTGGCGTCCAGACTCATTTGCTCCTTCGACTTCTCTTGCATTCGCAGGGCATCGCGGTCGCCGCAAACCTCAACACACTCGGCACAGCCCTTACATTTGGACGGGTCCACCCAAATTGAAAAATAAGCTGGAGTCTGGCCCTTCTTTTCGTACATCTCCCAAAATTTTTTCGGTTTGCCGAAGTGGCCGGCCAAGTGATCTTTGAGCTCGGGCTCTTGGGCATGGGAGAGGATGCGATCGTGCTCCTCTTGGCTGACGGCCCGCGGGCGGAGGGCTGCATCGGGACAGAGGGCCACGCACTCCATGCAACCCACGCAGTTTTCACTCACATAGAGGGGAATGCTTGAGCTCACGAATGAAAAATCGCGAGCCTTACCGGTCTTGGGCGGAATCAACGAGCGCGCGGCCAGAGCATCAGCTTTGACACAGGTGTTTCCTGGTCCACACAAATATGGAGAGAGGATTGCTTCGGTAAATTTTTCGAGCGCAAGGGATTCTTTGTCGATTTCGGCCGAATTGTTTTTCTTGTTCATCGTCTCTCTCTTTCGCTCTAGTGAGTCGTCGCGGTCATGAGGTCTGGCGTGATCTCGCGCACGCCATCGTAACCGGCCAAAATGCAATTGAGGTTGTCGCGAACAGTTTTTTCGTCGCGCTTGCCAAACATCTTGCGCACCAAGGCCTCCACTTTTTCCATCAGCTCTTCTTTCTTCCAGCCCCGGTTACCTACAAAGGGGGTTACTTTAAGGAATACTCCCAGCATGGTAATGCCCATCATCCGTTGTCGGAGATCGGCTGACGAGGCAAATTTGTCCGCGATTCCTTGAGAGTCGAGGATATAGAGACGGATTTTTTTGCGAACAATTTCATCGCGGGTTGATTTAGGAATTCCCATCCAAATCCTTTTCAGGTCCGTCTCTTTGCTTTGGAAAAATACCGTACCGCCGTCCACTAGACCGGAGGTGGGTTGACTGTTGAGGAAGGCAAAGGGATCCATGACCGCCACAAAGTCCACTTCTGCCAACTCTTGATGGAGCCAAATGGGCTTGTCGGAAAAAGTCAGAAAGAAAGTTGTGGGGAGCCCTTTTTTCTCGGCTCCATACTTGGGGTAGGCTTGGACATTGAGTCCAAAAACTTCGTCGGCCACCGAGGCCAATAATTTATTGGTCGAAACCGAACCAAAGCCACCCACCGAGTGGCCGCGGAGGGAGTAATCGTTCTTGCCCCGCACGGGAACAATAAAATTTTCCGTGGGTAGACTGTCTGGATGGTCGATGCCGATGCAGTAGCGCACTTTGCCTTGTCGACCCAACTTCATATTGTCATAGATGGCCACAATATCTTCGAGGCGCACGTCGCGGCTACCAAGCCCGCCCGCACCATGTTGAATCACCGGAATAGAGGAAACTTTGGGAAGCTCAGGCGCGCCCCAAAGTGCGTCGGCAAAGGCGGCCTTAAGCCCACGCGCGAGTGGGTTTTCGGGAGTGTGACACTCATCCAGACGCTCAAGGACGCTAATGGCTTGGCAATTCTTGAGGGCCGTGACCAATTCCGCCGCGGGAAAAGGGCAATACGAAAAGACACTGACGCAACCCACTTTGCGACCCTGCTGGCGCAGCAAATCCACCGCAACTTTGGTGGTCTCCATGTACGAGCCCATTCCCACTAAGGCGAACTCGGCGTCGTCCATGCGGTAAGATTCGATCAGATCGTACTTGCGGCCGGTGAGTGCGGCATACTCGGCGAATGTTTGAAGCAGATTGGTTTTGAGTTGGCCGTAGTACTCGCGTTGGGCAATCTTGCCGCGCATGTAGGCATCTTGGTTTTGCACGGTTCCTGACATTACGGGGTGTTTAGGGTCCATCAGGTTGACCAAGTTTTCACTTGGGGAGCCTAAGAACTTCTTCATCAATTCGGGTTCTGGAAGATAGGCGGTCTCAACCGTATGCGTGGTGAGAAAGCCATCTTGAGCATTAAAATAAGGAACGCGCGATCGCTCGGCCGTTTTGCGGGAGATTAAGGCAAAGTCGGCGGCCTCCTGGGCGTTGCGGGCAAATAAAATTCCCCACCCACAGTCAGCCACCGACATGAGATCATCGTGACCTGCGTGCACATTGAGCGCGTGATAGGAAATGGCCCGCGCCCCAATGTGAAAAACCACCGGGAGGCGTTTGCCGGCAATTGTGTAAAGCACTTCTTTCATCAGCACCAGTCCTTGACTGGAAGTATAAGTGGAAACTCGGCCCCCCGAGAGAGCAAAGCCTTCGCAGGTGCTCGCTGCCGAGTGCTCGCTTTCGGGTTCAAAAAACAACAGCGTCTCGCCCCAAAGATTTTTGGCGCCGTTGGCGACGTTTTCTTGAAAACCAACTCCCATTCCAGTGGAAGGAGTGATTGGGTAGGAAACCGCCGCTGAGACGGTGTGAGTTTCGACCCACACCACGGCTTGACTGCCGTCAGCGGTGGTTCTTAAGCCCGGAAAGGGAACAGCACTGGGTTTGGTCGTCGTGGTTTGGGACATATTCAGCCTCGATGGGGTTAGCGGTCTTGACCCATGGATTTTAGTTCATCCATGGTAAAGAGGGCATGGAGTTTTAGCCCGGCTTCTTCGAGTGGGGAAGAGTTTTTGTTGCCGCGAAAAATCGCACAGAGAACATCGGAGATTATCGCCCCCTGAGGCCGAAGATCCTGCGTCGAAAGCAGAATCTGCCCCCCGGTTGTCACTACGTCTTCGATCACGCAAACCCGCTTACCTTTGATTTCGGAGCCTTCGGCGAATTGGCAGGTCCCGTAGGTCTTGGCTTGCTTACGGACAAAGGCGGCGGGAATTCCGGACTCCAGGGCTAGGGCCGTGGCAATCGGGATACCGCCCATCTCCAGGCCCGCCAACACTTGAGTGTCACGCGGAATCAGGGGAACCATGGCTTTAGCGATCTCTCGTAGGAGGTCGGGCCTGGCTTCGAAGCGATACTTGTCAAAGTACTCAGTCGAGGTCTGGCCCGATCTTAAAAGGAAGGAACCGGTCAGATAGGACACCTGATACATGCGTCTGGCCAATTCCTGTCGGTTCATTTTGCCCCCGTAGTGGTGTCAAAGGGATATCATTTTCGCTGTGTGAGGTAAAGCCAAGTGTCATTGGTTCGTTTTTGAGTCTGGCAAATTTCTTGCTGAGATTCGAAGTGGGGGCCAAACCGCCCCCGAGATGAGTTCTCTCTTGGAACGGGCACAGCGCGCCGGTCCAAAAGGAATTGGGCAAAGAGAGAGCAACCAAGGATGGAAGGGGGGTACCGAGCATGCGGATGAAGACGATCTTCTTCATCTTAATCGTTTTAACGGTTTTGATGCTTTTTGCGACGCAGACTCTGGTCGGTCGCCATGTCGGATGACATCGAGTCTGCGGGTGGCGCTAAGTCTCCGACGACTGAGACTTCAACCAATCAAGAAACGGTTGATGACCCTCAGAAATCGGCAGAGCCACAATGCACGGACACTGATACTCATGTAACTCCAGGACTGTTTCCTTTAACCGGCTAACCTGCCGGCCTTGAGTTTTGAGGATTAGTACAACTTCCGTTTCCTCACAAAGCTTGCCTTCCCAGGAGTAGATGGAAAGCATTTGCGGAATGATATTGGCACAGGCGGCTTGCTTGCGTTCGACGGCAACGCGGGCGATGTGCTGCGCGAGCTCTAGGGTCGGTGAGGTCACATAGACAAAAACAAATTCGTTCAGGTTCATGACTTAGCAGGTTCCGGTTTAACCACCCAACTGGCTTGTTTGCGCTCTTTCCAAAGTTCCCGAGCGTATTGGCGCATGTCCGCCACCGAATCAAACTCGTCAACAATCTCCACCCCGAGCAGAGTTTCGACCGCGTCCTCAAGACTGACTAGACCAGTGGTCGAGCCATACTCATTAACGACCAGGAACACGTGTTCGCGTCGCTTAATGAACAAGTCAATCGCCGCGGCCACCGAGGTTTCTTCGAGGACAGTGCTGATCGGTTTGGTCAGTTTTTTAATTTCGAGGTCATCTATATCCTTTGAAGCCGCCATCATGATTTCGTGCCGGTGAACGACACCAATGACATGGTCCAAGTCGTCGGCAATGACCGGCATTCGCGAGAAGCGCAAAGGCAAATTCTGAGTCATTACATCGTTTATGGTCGCCGTTGCATCAAGTGAAAACACCACTGAGCGGGGGGTCATGATGTCCGATACTTTGATTTTATCCAGCATTAAAAGATTGCGAATGATTAAACTTTCTTTGGGGCGCAAGGTGCCCTCGTTGGCACTCATCTCGGCCGTCATGATCATTTCTTCGCGAGTCATGCGTTGGGTCGGGCGTCCATGAAGGAGCCGATAAAGTTGTTCAGAGAGGAGAACAAAGGGATATGAGATAAAAATCATGACCCGAATGATGTAGGCACACATCGGGGCAAGCGTTTTCCAGTAATGAGCCCCAATGGTTTTGGGGATGATTTCCGAAAAAACCAAAATGACCACGGTCAGGAGGGCCGAGACGGTGGTGACGTATTCGTTTCCCCAGAGCGTGTGGGTTTGCGCACCAACGGCTGCGGCACCAATGGTGTTCGCAACCGTATTCAAAGTCAGGATAGCCGCCAAGGGGCGGTCCACGCGGGATTTAAGTTCATTGAGGATCTTGCCACTTCGTCGCCCCTTCTGGGCGTTGATCATGATGTACGCCGGAGACACCGAAAGAATGACACTTTCCATGAGAGAACAAACAAACGAAATGGCCGCAGCGGCCACAAAGTAAATTATAAGGAGGGTCATAGGCTTTGAGCCTCGGCGGAGATCAAGCGATGAGTGCGGGAATTTGATAGTGAGCTTTTTTGAGAAACCGGCGTTACGCCGCCTAGGTGGTCGTCCATAATTTCTTAATTATATCACACTTTTGCAAAAAATGAGGGGCGCCGAGACCATCTCGCACCTAGACTAGACAAGGATTTAACAGTCTCTTAAGGCACCGTCTTGCCCCATGAAAAACGGGCAAGAGCAGGTTCAAAAATGTCTCAGAGTGATACGGTTTGTCGGGGCGAAGGCCCGGGTCCACGTTGGCGTGGACCCTAGGCTTAGATCGAGGTGATTACTTTTTGGCTTCAGCAGCTAAGCGCTCTTGGTACTTCTTCACCAACTCTTCTTGGATCTGGCGAGGAGTCGGAGCGTAGCGCGAGAATTCCATGGTGAACTCACCCTTACCTTGCGTGGCGGAACGCAGGTCGGTGGAATAGCCGAACATCTCTGCGAGAGGAACTTCCGCTTCGATGGTGACGAAGCCTTCCTCAGTGCGGGTGCCGTTGATCATGCCGCGGCGTTGGTTCACTTGACCCATCACGCTACCTTGGAATTCCTCGGGAGCGGAAACTTCTAGCTTCATGATTGGCTCAAGGGCAGTTGGCTTGGCGCGCTCATAACCTTGGCGGAAGGCTTGAATCGCACAAATACGGAACGCCATCTCGCTTGAGTCCACGTCATGGTAAGCACCGTCGTTGAGGTTCATCTCGACGCCCACAATCGGGAATCCAATGAGCGTTCCCTTTTGTACGGCTTCGCGGAAACCCTTGTCGCACGCGGGGATGAATTCCTTCGGAATACGACCACCCACGATGTTGTCGACAAATTGGTAGGTTTCTTCGGAGTTGGCCGGAAGAGGTTTCATGACGCCCACGACTTTCGCGAACTGACCGGAACCACCGGTTTGCTTTTTGTGAGTGTAGTCAAAAGGACCTTCCGCACCGATCGTTTCACGATAGGCAACTTGCGGAGCGCCCGCGACCACTTCCACTTTGAACTCGCGCTTCATCCGTTCAATGTAAACTTCCAAGTGGAGCTCACCCATTCCGCTGATGATGGTTTCGTTGGACTCCTCATCGCGATGGACGCGGAAGGTGGGGTCCTCTTTGCGGAACTTCGAGAGAGCTTTGGAAAAGTTGGCGGCGCTGGTTTTGTCCTTAGGTGCAACGGCCAGCGAAATCACCGCATCCGGAACAAACATTGAAGTCATGGTGTACTCAACGTTGCCGTCAGTGAAGGTATCGCCTGAAGAGCAATCAATTCCGAACAGGGCCACAATGTCACCCGCGCAAGCGCTCTCGATATCTTCCATTTCGTCCGAGTGCATGCGCACGAGGCGAGGAACTTTCACCTTTTTGCCGTTGGCAATGTTGGTGATGAAGTCACCCTTCTTAACGGTGCCTTGGTAAATCCGCATATAGGTCAACTGGCCGAAGCGTCCGTCTTCAAGTTTGAAGGCGAGAGCGACAAAAGGTTTTTCGGGGGCCGACTCCAAAATTACCTCGGCCTCGTTATTGGCCTGGTCGAGGGCTTTGTTTTCAACTTCCGTCGGGTTGGGCAAATAGTCGCCGACGGCATCCAAGAGCTTTTGCACGCCTTTGTTTTTATAGGCAGAACCCATGAAAACCGGAGTCAAATTGAGGGACAGACAACCCTTGCGGATGGCCGCCATGATTTCGGCATTGGTGGGCTCTTCTTCCATCAAAAACTTTTCGCCGACGGTTTCGTCAAAGTCGGCCGCTTTGGCAATCAGCTCGTGACGGAATTGCTGAGCCTTTTCTTTCAGGTCCGCCGGAATTTCTTTTTCTTCGATATTTTCACCGTTATCGCCGTGAAAATAATAGGCCTTCATCTTAATCAGATCCACGATTCCTTCGAAGCCGTCTTCCGCTCCGATTGGGAGTTGCATCATCACGGCATTGTGGCGCAGTTTTTCGCGCAAGGTATCGGTCACCCGGTAGGCATTTGCACCGGCGCGGTCAAGTTTATTGATGAACGCCACCCGCGGAACATTGTAGCGACGCATTTGGCGATCCACCGTGAGTGATTGGGATTGAACGCCGGCCACTCCACACAAAACCAGTACGGCGCCGTCAAGCACGCGCAGCGAGCGCTCCACTTCAATGGTAAAATCCACGTGTCCGGGAGTATCGATGATGTTGATCTCGATGTCGCCCCAGTGCACGTTGGTCGCTGCCGACTGAATGGTGATACCGCGCTCACGCTCGAGTTCCATCGAGTCCATCTTAGCGCCGACGCCATCTTTACCGCGCACATCGTGAATCGCGTGAATCCGACCGGTGTAAAACAACACCCGCTCAGTCAGAGTCGTCTTCCCTGAATCGATGTGTGCGGAGATTCCGATGTTGCGGACCTTCTGTAAATTCCACTCTTTCGCCATTGACCTAACCTCTCTTAGTTTTCCTCTTTTGAGCGCGGGCAGACAGTCGCCTGAAGGCAGTCCATCTTCTGCCGGGGTCGCCGTTTCCGGCCCCGACCGCCTCAAACTGTTTTAAAGCGTTGTTTATACTAATAAAAATCAGTGGGGCAAATTCTTAACACGAAGATCAACAAAGTGCAAAAAGAGAACTCAATCCCTTGGTAAAAAGTCGGGGAGGCCTATGATCTCCTTGGATTTCATCTAAATCATCGAAAAAATAGAGGAAATGACAAAGTGGGACGGATCGATCAGAGGGTGGGGAGGGTAAGCTTGGAGCCGCTCAAGGGCGCTTTGAAGCGGATTTTTGGCCTGTCGGAATTTCGCTCGAGCCAGGAGCAAGTGATCCAACACTTGGTGGCGGGTGGTTCGGGGCTGTTGATCATGCCCACCGGCGGGGGCAAAAGTCTTTGCTATCAACTGCCGAGTCAGCTTTTGCCTGGCTTAACTCTCGTCATTTCGCCCTTGATCGCTCTTATGAAAGACCAAGTGGATGCGCTCCGAGCGAAGGGTGTTGAGGCTGAATACATTAACTCATCGATCACGCGGACCCACCGGGAGCAAATTCAGGCTCGCCTGGCTCGGGGCGAACTGAAATTGCTTTATGTGACGCCAGAACGATTTCGCAAAGCGGATTTTGCTGCCTCACTCAAGCAAAACGCGATTTCGTTACTGGCGGTGGACGAAGCCCACTGTATTTCGCAGTGGGGAAGTGATTTTCGCCCCGATTATTCGCGGCTCGGCGATCTCCGGGCGGAGCTCGGGTTTCCGCCGACGTTGGCCTTGACCGCCACCGCGACGCCGGCGGTGCGAGCCGATATCTTGGCGCAACTCCAACTACCCACCGACACCCAGCAATGGATTACCGGCATTGAACGCGACAATCTGAATCTGCATGTGCATGACGTGGTGGGCTTGGAAGAGAAAGTTCGGAGTGTTGTTGGTTTGCGGCACCAAACGCCGGGAGCCGCCATTGTTTACGTTTCGTTGATTTCGACGCTCGAGAACTTGGCGCGGGAGTTGAGCCGCCTGGGTGTGACGTTTGGCAAGTACCACGGCCAACTTCCCGAGGGTGTGCGGCGAAAGAGTCAGGAGAATTTTATTCGCTCGGCGGACGGCTTGATGCTCGCGACTCCCGCCTTTGGCTTGGGAGTTGACAAGGCTGACATTCGCTTGGTCATCCATGGCGAACTCCCTGGTTCACTTGAGGCCTATTACCAAGAAGTGGGGCGGGCGGGGCGCGATGGGGCTCAGGCCATGGCACATTTGCTGTTTGATCCCGATGATGTCTCCATTCAGAGTGATTTCATTAAGTGGACCACTCCCGATCCGGGATTTATTCAAGCGGTCGCCAATTTGCTGCGCACGCGGCGGGACGAAGTGTTGGCCGAGGGGGTGGATTATCTTCGCCAACAGATGAACTTTTTTAATAGTCGAGACTTTCGCGTTGAAACGACCTTGAACCTTCTCGAACGTTGGGAGGTTTTGAAGTGGGAGAACCGCTCGCTCAAGAATTATCAAATGGAGGGTGAGATTCCCGAAGAGATGCTCAATCAGGAACTTCACCAGCGGCGGCTGAAGTCGCTCCAGGCGGGGCTTCTCGGCATGCTCCAGTTTGCCCAAAGTGAGGAGTGTCGTCTCAAGATTATTTACTCGCATTTTGGCCTTACCCATCCGCCAGAGTGCGGGAGGTGCGATAATTGTCGCAAAAGTTAAAGCTGTATAAAGAGCGACGAGAATTTTTCATGGACCCGAACTTTGCCCTGGCGGAGGGCGTGGTGGCGGTGAGTGAAGAAGTCACTCCGGATTTGCTCTTTGAGGCCTACAGCTTCGGGATCTTTCCCTGGCCCCACAATGAAAAGGATCCCGTCTTGTGGTTTTGCCCGGAGAAACGAGCGGTTCTAGAATTTGATCGACTTCATATCGCTTCCAGTCTCGCCAAGGCCCAACGTCGAGCGGGTTGGCAGTTCACGATGGACCGGGAGTTTGCCACAGTGGTTGAACGTTGTGCGAGCGCCAAGCGGCCGGATCAGGCCGGGACTTGGATCATTGAGCGGATGAAGCACGCCTACCTGCAGTTGTTTCGTCAGGGGTACGCTCACAGTGTCGAGTGTTGGAACGGCGACCAACTCATCGGTGGTCTTTACGGCGTTTACGTGGGTGGAGTCTTTAGCGCGGAGAGTATGTTTTACGAAAAGCCCAACGCCTCCAAACTTTGTCTGCTGCATCTCATCGGGTATCTTCAGAAGCGGGGGATGAGCTGGCTCGACATCCAAATGCTCACCCCACACATGAAGCGCATGGGAGCCCATGAGGTGTCGCGTTCGCTGTTTCTCAAAATGCTAGAAGCCGCGAAGCGAGAGGCTCGTCCTTGGCTCTGAGTGCCGCCTATTCTTCTTCAGCGCCGAAAATATTGAGGGCCGGAAAACGCTGGCCCCACGGAGCTCCCCGCTTGGGATCGTAGTTTTCGTTGGGCCGTGAGAAGACGTAAAGGATCGCGGCGGTGGCTAAGGCGAGACCCACATAGAGCAGCGTCTTCCAAAAGTGTGCCGTCAGAAAGCTCATCAATTGAAAGAAGTTGTCTTTTTGGCGTTCCTTGAGAACTTCGGTAAACTTCTGGTTGAGACCGGCGCGAATGGCTTTGCGGTGCCCTTCGGGGAGATCGTCAAAGTGAACCGCCACAAGGATTTCGTCATCTTCTTTGTCGAGGCGTTTATGCCAAGTGCGAGGCGGGTGGTATTCCTCGATGCGCACGACTCGGGCAAACCAGGCGATTTGGCCGCTCCCGGGAACCGGAAACTCCACCTTAATAAACTCCCCGATATGAGGAGCACAATCGCGATCAACAAGAAAGGCCAGACCCGACTCCGAGACGTTGATAAACCGCGTGGCATAGCTGTTGCGGCGATCGTCTCGATGAGCGAATCGCAAGAACCGATTGTCCGTGGGTCGCAGGACATAACGGGGTGCGCGTGGTACAAATCTCCGTAAAATCTGGGTCATCGAGTCTAATATCGGAACAATTCCGAAAAATATTTCGCGAAAAATCACCAGCGATTCAATTTGGATCGTTATGCACTAAGGCTACCCAGGCTTAATTTTATGTGATCTCATTTTGATTCAAAGTGAGGTCAGCATGACTTATCAGCGATTTAAGGGAATGAGTTTCTTCAAAGCCGTCCGCACCGAAGA
>JADZEO010000012.1 GCA_020850475.1 Bdellovibrionales bacterium
ACCGACGCCATCGACCGGCTGCCAGAAATTGTGGCGGACCTTTATCGCCGTGATCGGGTGGTCGCGGCTCGCTTTGAACATCAAAAGCCCTACTACATTGAAACCTTGGTCCGCGATCCAGGGGTGTCCACCTTTGTTAACATTATGAAGGGCTGTGACAACTTCTGTACCTTTTGTGTGGTGCCCTTTACTCGGGGCAGGGAGCGCAGTCGGCCCCTCACGGATGTCCTGCGAGACGTGAATAATCTGGTTCGTCGAGGTGTGAAGGAAGTTACTTTGCTGGGGCAAAACGTGAATTCCTATCGGAGCGAATGTGGGGCGAGCTTCGGTCAGTTGCTCGAAAAATTGGCAGTCGAGACTCCCATCGAGCGAATTCGCTTTACCACCAGTCACCCGAAAGATTTTAACCGTGAATTGATGGACCTTATGCAAGCCCATCGCGAGAAAATCTGCGAATACATTCATTTGCCCGTGCAGGCGGGAAACTCGGCGGTTTTAGAACGCATGCATCGGGGTTACACGCGCGAAGAGTACATTGCCAAGGCCCACATGATTCTCGAAGCCATGCCGGGCGCGGTGCTCTCGACCGACATCATTGTGGGATTCCCCGGTGAAACCGAAGCTCAATTTGCCGAAACTCTGAGTTTGCTCGATGAAGTGCCTTTTGAGAGTATTTTTGCTTTCAAATACAGCCCGCGTCCGTTCACTAAGGCAGCGCGCTGGGAGGACCAAGTGAGCGACGTCGAGAAGTCCTCGCGGCTCGAGCGCTTGTTTGCCAAGCACGATGAGATCGCCTTTGCGCTCGCCAAGAAGTATGAAGGGCAAGTCCTCCGGGTGTTGGTTGAAAAATTTGACCCCGACACTGGACGCTGCAGTGGGAGATCGACGCAGAACAAATTGGTGCATTTTGTCGGCAAAAAAGAGTTGATTGGCCAGACTGTTCCGGTAGTTGTAAGGGAAGCATTCCCGCAAACCTTGCGAGGAGAGATGGTTCCGTGAGTGAGCGCTTTGACCTCCAATTGCATTCCGAGCAAGACTGGATCCAAGTTTACCCTTTTGGGGTGACTTTGGGGGCCGATCAGGCCCGTCCCATTATGATTTTTAAAGACGAAAAAGGTACCCTCACGTTGCCTGTGTGGCTGAGTCCCCTCGATGCGGGGATCAGTTTGACTCAGGCCCTCAACCGAGCCATCCCGAGCACCCCCCACAGTTTGACCCTTAAGATGCTTGAGCGGGTCGGTGCCCACCTCAAAAAGTGCTTGTTTGTCGAAATTAAGGGGCACCACCAAATGGTGGAACTCCATTTTGACGGACACCCGGAGTTGCGAACCTTGAGTCACCGGGCGGACGAGAGTCTGTCTTTTTGCTTGCACGCCCGAGCCAAGTTTTTTGCCCAGAGGTGGTTTATTGACCACAGTCGCCAGCTCAGCGCCGATCTCGATGGGGTGCAAAAAGGTCTGGAGCTTCAGCCCACTCTCGGGCAAAATGAACATCCATATGTAATGTAGGAGGTCGATGTGTTGTCCATTCCGGTGCGCGGGTTTCATCCTCAAATTGGCGAGGGGACCTTTGTGGCGCCGAATGCGACCCTCGTCGGCGACGTGATTATCGGTAAAAAAGCCTCGGTCTGGTTTAATGCCGTCGTTCGAGGCGATGTGATGCCGATACGCATTGGTGACCAAACCAATATTCAAGACGGAACCATCATCCACGGAACCTACAAAAAATGTGGGACGACCATTGGTCGGCGGGTCACGGTGGGTCACGGGGTGATCCTGCATGGCTGTGAGGTGGGAGACGAAGTTCTCATCGGCATGGGCACCACCATTATGGATTTAGCCCAGATCCCCTCTCGCTGTGTGGTGGGGGCGGGGTCGCTGGTGACGGAGGGGGCGAAGTTCGAAGAAGGTTGGCTCATTCTCGGCCGACCCGCCAAAGCCGTGCGTCGCTTAAAACCGGAAGAGTTGGCGTTTTTGAGTCAGTCAGCTGATAATTACTTGGAATACATGAAGTGGTTTGAAAAGTGAGGAGGCCTCCTATGAGTCAAGAAATCCCCCAAGCATTGACTTACGACGACGTCCTGTTGGTGCCGCAATATTCGGAAGTCGTGCCGTCAGAAATCGACACCATCAGTTTTTTCGCTAAAGGTATAAGCTTGAATGTGCCGGTGATTTCGGCGGCGATGGACACGGTCACGGAGCACAAAACGGCCCGGGTCATGGCCCAATTGGGTGGCCTTGGTATCATCCATAAAAATATGGCGATTAAGTCTCAGGCATTTGAAGTCGAAAAAGTAAAAAAGTACGAAAGCGGAATGATTCTTGAGCCCATCACCATTCATCCGGAAAATCGGGTGGCCGATGCGATGCAGTTGATGCAACGTTATTCAATTTCTGGAGTGCCGATCACCATCGAAGGCAAGCTCGTCGGGATTTTAACCAATCGTGATCTTCGTTTCGAGACCAACCTCGAACAACCCATTTCCCGAGTGATGACCAAAGAAAACCTGGTGACCGCACCAGTGGGAACGACTCTCGAGCAGGCGAAAGTTATCTTGCACAAACATCGGATCGAGAAATTGCCCGTGGTCGACAGCCAAGGCTACTTAAGGGGACTCATTACCATCAAGGACATTGAAAAGGCTCAAACCTACCCGAAAGCCACTAAGGATGCTCATGGACGTTTGTTAGTCGGCGCGGCCGTCGGGGTGGACGCCACCAGCCGGGAACGAGTTGCGGCCCTGGTCGAAGCCGGCTGCGATGTGATTGTGGTGGATACGGCGCACGGACACTCTAAGAATGTCATGAGCATGGTGGGCTTTGTCGCGAAAGAATATCGCGACGTGATTTTGGTAGCAGGTAACGTTGTGACTGCCGAGGCGACTGAGGCTTTGATCAAATTAGGTGTGGATGTGGTGAAAGTCGGCGTGGGCCCCGGAAGTATCTGCACCACGCGGGTGGTGAGTGGGGTGGGTGTGCCGCAAATTTCCGCGGTTCAAGAGTGTGCCCTTGCCGCCAAGAAAAAAGGCAAGACCATCATCGCCGACGGTGGGATCAAATACTCTGGCGATGTCACCAAGGCCTTAGCCATGGGTGCTGCCACTGTCATGGTCGGCAACATGTTAGCCGGAGCAGACGAAAGCCCAGGAGAAACCATTTTGTATCAAGGCCGAACCTACAAAGTTTACCGCGGAATGGGTAGCTTGGGCGCCATGAAGGACGGCTCCAAGGATCGGTATTTCCAAGAAGATGTGGCCGATATGGATAAGCTCGTGCCCGAAGGAATCGAAGGCAAAGTGCCCTATCGAGGGAGCTTGAGTGGAATTATTCATCAGCTCATTGGGGGCTTACGCTCAGGAATGGGTTACATGGGGGCGCGTTCGATTGCCGATCTGCAGGAAAAAGCCAAGTTTGTGCGTGTGAGTCCGCAGGGCTTGCGCGAGAGTCACGTGCATGATGTGAGCATTACCAAAGAATCACCGAACTACCGACTGGAATAGGTTGCGCTTGCCTGTGAATTGGCCGTTTATTGTCGTGGCTGTCTTTCTGCTGTCGAGTTGTGCCTCGTTAACCCATAACGGCCGCAACCAAGTTATTGTCATTGATTCCCGGCCTGCGGGCGCAGAAATTTTTGTTAAAGGTCAGCTCCAAGGCGTCACCCCCGCCCTGGTGGAGATTCCCCGAGGTAAGCGCGTCGAGGTCGAAATCCGCCACGTTGACTTCCCGTCGCAGAAAATTCCCGTGGCAGCGAATTATCGGTGGGGGCGGAGTTTTGCGGGCAACCTCATCTGGTTTGGCCTGGCACCCGTGGGCTGGTTCGTTGATTTGGTCAAAGGTTCTTGTTGGGAGCTGCAAGATCCGATTCGGGTCGAACTGTCTGAAACGGGCGAAACCAAACCTCCTCAGTTTCGTCGCTTGGCGATTGCCCCTCCGCAAGGGCCGGACGAATTTCTCACGGATGAAGTGGCCCGTCGTTTGGAGTCCGAAGCGCGCTCGCGCTATCCTGAGGCGGAGGTTCTGCCTTACCGAAAGACTCTGCCCACCTTTTTGGAGTGGGAGTACGATTATGATTCCGTACCAAGTTGGTCGTACCGGACCCGTTTGCTGAGCGCTCTGAAGGTGGACCGCTTGCTTGAATCAGAAGTGAGTCCTCGAGGTAAAGGTGAAGTCACGGTGGACTCAAGGGTCACCGCCTTTCACACCAGGGAACCGGAAGAAAACTTTAAAATACGGCTGAGACCTGAAGAAGTTCCGGTTTTTATGGAGAGACGGTGGACGCAAAAGCTGGGCGGGCTTTTTCGCTGGCTTCCTAACACCGTCACGGTCGATTTGGCGGGATCTGTCCCCACGCTTAAAGTGAACCAAATCGAAGTTCCTGGCGAAGGTCGTTACGATGATAGTTTTTGGGGTGATGTGTTTCGCTATCTCGGGGCCCTCGGGCTGTCCCATATGGAAAAACAAAGTGAACGCAACATTTGGCAGTATCGCTTTCAGTTTGTGCCCGCCCTTTCGGTGAGCTGGTCGGACATCAGTTACCCGGCGATTGCGGCGCTTAACAACCAGGAATTTGAACGCTGGTATGCGGCCGTTGGCTACGGCCCCCAATTTGGTCTCAAGTCAAAATATGGTCACACCTATTTCCAAATCATTCCGGTCTTGGCCTATTCTCAGATCCAGTTCTCAAACGGTGGGCAGGACTATCGGCTCGGTCAGGGAAATATCGCGGCGATCATGGAGATTGGCTACACCTACTTTTTTTCCGACCGTTTTGTGACCAAGTTCTTTATCCGTCGAGTCAACGAGGACGCCGACCTTTGGGCGGAAGCCATGGAAAAAACCAACCCCGTGCTGAGCCAGGTTTTGATTGAGGGCGTCGGCTACAACTACGTGGGTTTTTCGTTTGGCTATCATTTCTCGGTGGGACGCAATCCACTTAAAAATTTGTTTGAATGAGTCGTGGGTGACCCCCAAAAATCATCACTAGACCTAAGCTTGTGCCAAACGCTCGCGCATTGTCTGCCGTAGGCTCCCGCGATATTCTTTTTAAGAGGGACCCCCGTTGATGAAAATCTCCATCGGTCGCAAACCGACCAACAACTTCTACATTGCTCATTCCTCGGTCAGTCGCGATCACGCTGAAATTGTGATTGAAAACAAAAAAATGTCTTTTGTCGATTTGAAGTCATTAAATGGCTGCCACATTCTCAAAAACGGTCAGTGGTCCAAGTGGCAAGCTCCGGTCATGGTTTTAGCTTCCGATTACGTGTTGATCGGGCACTGCGGGCCCTATCTCGTGCAAGAAATTTTGTCTGGAGTTCAAGCCGCCGAAAACTTTGGCGCCGAAGTGCGGATGGACCCGGACCTCTTACGCAGTTTGGATCCGGATCGCACCAAGTTCACCGATGAAATTGAAACCGCTGAAAATGCGGCCGCTCGCCTGGTTGTGGAGAAACGCAAATTTCGCTGCAATTCTTGTGGCTCCATCATCACGGTGGGGGCTAAAAGTTGTCCGCACTGTCTGGAGGTCTTTTAAGTGCTGTTGGCCTGGCGGACCAAGAACGTCGTCGTCAATTACCTGATTGTTTGTATTGTCGGCTATGTGGTGATCTATGGTGTTGCCAAGGCCTTCCCGGGTTACTTCTCAAATGTGTTCTTTGCCAGCAACGACCCGCTGTTCCCCCTCACCTTTCAGATGGGAATGTGGTTGCCATTTTTTGTAGGCATTGAGGAACTGCTGCGCCGTCTGGAGTCCTATCGTCAGACGGTAGGTTACCATCAGAGTAGCTACTTACCTCGCGATGAATCCGTTATTTTGAGTTCTCGCGATCTTGGCTTTATTCTTAAAGAGACGGCCAATTTGGCTCTGATTGATTCGGCGATCACGCCGCGAATTATTCGCCAGGTGATTCTGAAGTTTCAGGCCAGTAAATCAGTGGATCAAGCCTCGCAGATGTTAACTGCGCAGGTGGATCTCAACACCGGTAAGATGGATCATGCCTATTCGCGCGTAAAGTACTTGGCGTGGTTAATGCCAACCTTGGGATTTTTGGGAACGGTTTACGGGATTTCGGGGGCGGTGGTCGTGATCGGGACTCGTGATCCTACAGATCCCCAGCTGCTCAAGGATATTGCCGCCAATTTGGCGGTGGCCTTCGATACCACCATGCTGGCCCTGGTCCAGAGTGCCCTGGTTCTGTGGTTTATGAACATTGTCGAGGGTCGGGAAGAGTCGTTACTCAATAGAATCAACGAATACATCTTAGAAAATCTCATTAACCGATTGGCGCCCTAGCTTATGGCTCGCGGAAAAAAAAATCGGGACATTAATGTCTTTAGCACCTCAGCCATCG
>JADZEO010000013.1 GCA_020850475.1 Bdellovibrionales bacterium
CATAGTTCTATTGATTGTCTTGTTGCTCTTTGGACCGAGCAAACTTCCAAATTTGGGTAAATCCTTAGGCGAAGCCATTCGCGGATTCAAAAAGGGCTTAAACGAAGATCCCGAAATCGACGTTACCTCTTCGGCCAAGCGCGAGCAAATTCAGGACTCCGACTCACCCAACGCCTCTCACGCCGAAAAAAAGAAAGAAACGTCTAAGTCCTAAAGCCTGCGGGCGGTGGCAACGATGGTTTTGGCGTCAACACCGTGTTTGGCGTACAGTTCTTTGGCCAAATAAGCACTCTGACCAAACTCACCGTCCACGCCGAGCGAATGAAGTTTAAATGGCACATTTGCTTGCGCGAGGGCATGAGCCACAATCGCACCCATTCCACCCACCAGCTGATGGTCTTCGACGGTGATCAACTTTTGCTGGGTTTGCTGCAAACATTGACGAAGCAACTTGACGTCAGGTCGATGAAGAACTGAGGCGTTGACCACCAAAGCGCCGATTCCTTCTTGATCTAACATCTGGGCCGCTTCCATTGCTTGCGCAAGCACAGAACCACCGGCCCAGAGAGTGACCGCCTGGCTCTTGCCCTTGGTGGTATCCAAAACGAGTTGGGCTCGGCCCAATTCATACTGACCTTCACCGGTCGAGAAGGTGCGCGGAAAGTCCTCTCGCCCAAGGAAGAATAAGGTCGTGGGCGGCACTTGTCCCTGCGTGCGCATTTGATAGAAGCGATCGAGCGCCTGACTCACCAGCACTTCGGCTTCCTGACTGCAAGTCAACGCGTAACACTCGCAATGAGGAATCGAGGCCGTCATCCCGAGCCAACTCAAGGCTTGGTGACTGGCTCCATCGGCCGCATCCTGAAATCCTGTGTGCGAAAAAAAGGCGATAACGGGGGCCTGCGAGAGCGAGGCCATGATCAGCGGCAAAGCCCCTTTGGTCACACCAAATTGGGCGAAGGTATCGACGATCGGGATGAAACCCTCTTTGGAGAGTCCGGCTGCGACACTCACCATGTTGGCTTCCGCAACTCCGAGGTCCTGAGTGCTGTCGGGGAAGGCCTTTTGAAATTCCGCCGTACCCGTCGAGCCCGCCAAATCCGATGACACCGAAATGATGGGGTAACCGCCCTGGCGTTTCTTCATCAGGGCCGCACTCACGCCTTTTTGAATTTTCTCATTCGGGACCGAGGCCGCGGGCGAGGCGGAGGGCGAATTCTTGGCCTTCTTTTCGGTTTGTTGTGCAACCAACTCGTGAGCCCAGGCCACAAAATCTTGGGGTACCTCGGCTCCGCCGTAAATTTCATTTAAAAAAGCCATCATCTGGCTCGCATCCTTCAAGGGAAAACCGTGTCCCCCACTGGCGGACTCAGCGGTCGCCTTGACGCCGTACCCTTTGATGGTCTTGGCATGAATGGCCACGGGCTGGCGAGGATTGGCCTCCGCCTGAGCCAGGGCTTCTTCAAACACCGTCACACAAGATTGAATATTATGCGGATGAGCCATGTGAATGACCTTCCAACCCAACTGAGTGAGCGATTCGAAGGTGGGCTGCATCGAAAAAGCTTCTTGATCAATGCGTCCTGACAACTTGGTGTTGTTGTCGCTGACGATCATGATGAACGGTGCGAGCCGCCCTTTAGCGGCCAAACCTGGGATCGAAGCCATCGCTTCGCGCGCCTCGCCCTCCATGCAAGCTCCGTCAGAAATGGCGGTCACCGTGACTCGTGAACGGCCCGCCAAGTGGTCCGCCAAGGCCAAACCTTCGGCCTGGGGGAGGCTCGATCCTAAAGGACCGTTGCTCAGATAAACTCCCTCGGGGAACAAGTGCGACTCGCCATGACCGGTGAGCTTACTTTTGATGGATCGAAAACCTTTGAGGGATTCGAGGGTCAGATCCCCATACCCGTAGTTGGCTTTAAGGGCATAGATGCCATTCTCACAGTGACCAGCGTCGTTGATAAGGTGAGCCACCTCATACCACTCGCACTTTTGCCGGCGGGCACGATGAAAAACCACGCCGTAGGCAGCTCCCATCAACTCAGCAAAGGCCGAAGGCCCTCCGAAGTGGCTGGCGGCTCCACCGAGAACGGCTTGCATGTCCATTAAGGCCACCATCGCGCGAGTGGCCCGAGGGTCCACCACCGCCAGTTGCTCTCCGTTTTTCAATTGAACTGCGACCGACCACTGGGGATTCTTGGTCGGCGTCGGAGCCAGAGAGTTCTTCACTTTCAAGGGGGTGAGTTTGGACATGTGATCCTCAAATGAAAAAGTGTTCGGCGAATGAGTTTGTAGATAGACAAGTTTGAAGCAAAGTTCCAGGAAAACTCTCACCTTTTGCTCCCCAGCCAACCTCAATTGTGAAATGCGTCAAGAAATCGCGGCACTTGTACCTCGGCCCTCCCGAATTTATTCTGACCCTCATGAATTTAAAGGAAATTCCCAAGGTTGAACTGCACCGGCACCTCGAATTGAGTGTGCGCCATTCGACTCTTCGCGAACTGGCGCCTGCGGGCGGGATCCCCGTCCCCAATGACCAGGTTTTCGCCGAGCGTTTCCTGATTACCGAGCCCATGGTTAACTTGGGGGCGGTGCTCAACAAGTTCCTCGATACTCAAAAGCTTCTAGGTTCGAGTGAAATTCTCGAACGAATTACTTACGAAGCCTGTTGGGACGCCTACCACATCGAAGGTATTCGCCTGCTGGAACTGCGCTACGCCCCTACCTTTGTGCGCCAGGGACACGAGCACCTGTCGTTTCAGCAAATTCATGACGCTATCGTGAGAGGCGCTCGCCGGGCGCAGACGGAAGTGCCCATTGCCGTCGGCCTCATCTGCATCATTCAGCGCATTTTGCCCGTTAAGGAGGCAGAAGCGGTCACTCAGTTTGCGATTGATAACCGGAGTACCTTTGTCGGTCTCGATTTAGCCGACAATGAAGAAGGTTTTGACTCGAAGCCCTTTGCGCCGTTTTTTCAGCGGGCCGCGACCGCCGGGCTGGGCATTACCGTTCATAGCGGCGAGGCCAACCTCCCCAAAGCGCCACGGTATGTGAAGGACGCCATCGACTATTTGGGAGCCACGCGCATCGGCCACGGTGTGCAGATTTATCGCGATCCTGAAATCATGAGTTATGTGAAGGCGCGCGGCGTGACTCTCGAACTTTGCCTAACTTCCAATTGGCTGACTCAAGCGGTTACGCAAATTCAAGACCATCCCTTGCGTCGACTGATGGAGGCCGGCGTGCGGACCACCATCAATTCTGATGATCCTGGAATTTTTAATATCGACTTGGTCCATGAGTACGAATTGCTCCAGAAGCATCACCACTTCACGCTCGCTGAGTTCGACCGCTGTAATGACCTTGCCGCCGAAGCCAGCTTTATTCCCTTTGCTGAGAAGCAAAAAAACTGGCCACGCCCCCTGAGAAAAGTCTAATTGCACTGAGACATTCTGCGACAAACTGTGACCTAATTCCCACGGGTAATTTCAGTTTTTGTGACTTTTTGCCAACAGAATTCCCCTTCGGTCGAGTGCTATTCTGGGACTTCCTGTGATGCGTCCTTTCCTACAGAAAACTTGAACGCAAAAGTAGTTGCTGGAGGGCCGGTTATGCGCAACTCTTGAGTGGTTTCAAAAACGCAAAACTATGAGATTTAAAAAAGGAGACTCCATTATGAAATCTCTCGTTATGACCCTTGCTGCACTTGGCTTGGCCGCTGCAGCCAACGCTGCAACTCCCATTCAATCTGAATTTTTCTATCAGGCCGCTCCTGATAGCAACATTCTTGCTCCCGAACTCAACTACGGCTCTAGCTCATTGGAAGCAAAAGGCGGTGGTAAACTTGAGACTTCAGGACAAATCCTGAACCTCACGTATGAGCGCGGAATCAACGAAATGTGGTCGGCTGGTGCGACTCTCGGTTACACCACCACTACCACTGAGTTTGGCGGAAGTGACACGGACACTAAAGGTTTGAATGACCTGACCATCTTTGCCAAAGGCCAAACGGCTTTTGCAGAAGGCGGCAGCATGCACTTTGGTGCCAACCTGCTCTTCTCACCGAGTGATAAAGAAACTGATAACACCAGCGCAACTGCTGAAACTGATGCCGTCTCTGGTGGTAACAGCCTTCAACCCTGGATCGGCTACCAATGGCTCATGGGCGCCAACGTTTTGGGTGCTAAACTCCAAATGGACATGCTCCTTGGCGATCGCACTTTGAAAACCAAAGGTTCTTCTATTGAGTCGAAAGAATCTGGTGGCACCACCACTGAAATGTCACTCTTTTATGAGATCCCCCATGAAATGGGTGCTGTGGGCTTTCAGTATTTCTACCAAACGGTTTCTGAAACTGAGACCGAGACCTCTGGCACAACTACCAAAGGTAACGATGACTACACCGTTATGGGCTTAGGCGTATATAGCCCCTATAAGTTCTCTGAGACCGCCACTGTTATCGGTGCTCTGAACTATGCCAAAGTGACTTCTGATTACGGCACGACCGAGCTTGATAGCTCTTCAATCATGGAACTGTCAGTTGCTGGCCGTTTCGCGTTCTAATTGTTGACCAAATTGATTGGTTGATGAAAAGGCGGCTTTCGAGCCGCCTCTTTTATTTGGAGCACATTCACTGCGGTAAAGTAACTCAATCTTGATTAAGGAAACCTGACTAACGATTTGGCGTAGGCGGTTCTTAGAATCTCGTTAAGCCACCCAGTTTGTGATAATCTCGTCGTCACGAAGGCCAAGGGCACGGGCGATTTTGTAGAGAGTCACTCGACGAGGCACCGATACCGAGTTAAAGAATCGACTCAATGACGGCTGAGGAATTCCTGTCTTATGCGCGAGCGCGGAAATTCCACCCTGCTGATCGACGATCCGACGGAGATGTCGTTTAAAGCCTTCAATGTCTTTGGCAATCAGCTCCACGTCATCGAAACGAACAACCTTCCGCTTACCTCGTTGAAGGTTCGACCGGCTATGGTGAGCATCGATTTCATCCTGTAGATCAGCTTCTACATCTTCGCAATCTTGGGCCGACGGGGCCTGCGCCCAAAGGAGCATGAGTTCTCGGGCCCCATCATAGTCCAATGCCAACCGAACACTCTTGACCACAAACTCGGGTGACAAGCGGGCAGCACGCATGGCCACAGCGATCTCGAAGATCCGCACCAGCTCCTTTGCCTTCTTCTTGCTATTCTTCACAGACTCCCTCGCAATTCAAAATCACCCTGCTCAATGTCCTGAATCCTTATTCTGAGTTTGGCCATTTCACGGCGGTCCACAAACTCACTCTGCTTTACATACCCTTGGCAAAGAAACGCTGAGTTCTTGATCACAGCAATTGCCAGACGAAGCTGGAACTTGCCCGAGCCCATGTTATGCCACTTCATCTTGAATCCCTTGCTTATGACTCTGTTATTCAAATCCTTTGCCGGCCCCCAAAATTTTGGATTCGAGAACTTTGGGTGCGATAATGGCATCTCAAGTTTAAGAAGCTCGACATCGGGCCGAACCTTCCGCTTGAAGTCAGAAGTCGACAGGATGTTCCTATGCCTGAGGTCCAGGTACGAATCCAGTGCCCATTCGGTGATCAAAACGCGCATTGAATCCCACATGTCCAATATATCATAATATACCTTTACATAACTTTCAATAACATTTAGAGGTGGCCGCTTTAAATCGTGACTTAGGTGCAATTTGGCCGCCAACAAGGCGTCACTTCGAACATCCCTCGCAGAGTGCTTCGTTCCGAATTTCGACCGTTGAACTTTTATTTTGGGACGCTGGCCGACGACGAGGACGTTGAGGTGGCCGTAGGGGCCGCCGCCGGTGAGGAGAAGGTGACCTCGGGCAGGCGATGGCTACCCAAGCGCTTGACGAAGTTGGCCGTCAGATGAACCGGTTCGATCACCTTGCCATCTTTTTGATCGTAGAAGCTGTCGCCCTCGTAGTGTTTTGACGACACGTAATCGGCCACCATGTATTCGAGAAAGGTGCCTTGGCGGAGCTGCTCTTCCAGTTCGGCTTGCACTTCCGCCCAAGTCGCGACCCTTGGACCGTACATAAGGCTGACGGTGTGGGTGCGGCAAACCAAGTCGGGAAAGGCTTCGGCCAACTCACGCGCGACGAGTGTGCTCTGCCGGTAGGCTCGCAGTTCGCTGATCGCGCGCAACTGATCATACTCGCGGCGAGCTAAGATGTACTCTTTGGCGATAACTTCCATCTTATCCCGTGACTCTTCGAGAGCCTTTTTGAAGTTGCGAATTTCAACGGCGGCGGGGCTGCGATTGCCCTCTTGCTGACCTTTGACAAACTTTCCAGTCTGAGTGCGGTCCAGATCGGCGGATTTTTCTTCGACGTGTTCTAGCATCTTTTGCGTCATCACATATTCGCCCATTTGATGGCGAAAGCTTTGGCCCACCCGTCGCACTTGGTGAGCGGCCACGGTCAACTCCGGCATCTGCTGACTAAAATCGCAGCCGTGACTCAACTCATGAGCCAAGCCGAGCAAGGCTCCGACGGGATCTTCGTTGAAGTCAAAGCGCAGAAAGGTCGCGTACTGCTTGCTTTCGTCTTCGGTGGTTTGGGCTGGCACCATATCCAGAGACATTTTTTCGTTGGAAGAAAGCTCAGCTCCAACAATCAATCGCCCCATGGGACCCTTAACCAACAGCGGATGGCGGGCATCGCTTTGGTAGCACTTAAGAACTTCTTGCCCCACGTCGGTCAAGGCGAGGGCCTCCTCAAGCTCTTTGTAATATTCATCACCCTTATCCACTCGCGACTGAGCCGTAGGATAACGTTGAACCACGCGCTTCATCTTTTGCGCCAGACGATTGCTGGGGGCCGTGGCCAGACTGTCATGCATTCCCGAATTCAGTCGCTCGCTGATATTCTCAAGGTAAGTGCGGACCTGTTTGTTTTCGCGCCAATCTTCCTCGTTCACCGCCTCGAGGCGCTTGGCAAAGGCTTCGAGGCCCTTGTACATCGCTCGAACCTCGGGATGACCATGATCCTTGAGATGCTGATGGGACACCCCTAGATCCGTCGGCTTGTTGATTCGCGCCAACGCACTCGCCTGGCGCAGCGAAGACTGTTTACAGGTTTCTCCGATGTCGCGAGCCCAAGCCACCCTCGGCATCAGCCAACCCGCGCCCGCCATTAAGAAGAGCAAGTGTCTCAATTTGAAATGGTTCAATTACTTCATCATCTCATCTCTTATCGGTACCAAGGTCTAGACCCAACAGAGGAAATCCGCTCTGGCAGCGATTTTCCCGTGATATTGTGACTGAGCTTCGAGGGAAAAAGGTTCATTCCCCTCTGAATTCACTCTGAGGATTTGGTCTCCGCGTCGCCCCTTATGGGGCGCATACGCGGGAATTATGGGACCGCGGTGCTTGGCCGATCTTTAGAGTGGCGCGCTGAAGGTGTCATCGGGTACGAGTCGCCCCTCTCGCAGACGCACAAGGCGAGCGCCGAGAGCTTCGACGTCCTCGCGATCGTGAGTAATCAGCAGAGTCGGGATCGAAAATTCCTCAATCACACGCTTCACGAGTTGGCGCGCACCCGTTCGCAAGTCGGCGTCCAGGGCCGAGAAGGGCTCATCAAGAAATAAAAATCTCGGTCGACCGGCCAAGGCGCGGGCAATCGCCACCCGCTGCTGCTCACCGCCGGAAAGCAAACGAGCCGGACGCTCGAGGCAATTGCCTAACTGCAGGGCCGAAACCAGCCGCTGGAGCGCGGGCTCCCGCTCGGCCAGAGGAATGTGGCGAGCGCGAAAGGCAAACTCAATATTTTGGCGGGCCGTTAGGTGCGGAAATAGCTCCAGGCTTTGAAACACCACCCCCAAGCGACGTTCCGGGACCGGAAGTTTTGCCAAATCGGTGCCGCCAAAATTCCACTCCAGTCCAGGACAAGATTCCAAGCCGATCAACAGTCGAAAGACCGAAGTCTTGCCCGAGCCCGAAGGGCCCCAAAGAGCGGTCAGGCCCTGATCGGCGATCTCCCACGAAGGGATTTCGATCTTGAAGTCTCCGTAGTCACGAATAAGATTCTTGATGACTGACATGAGCCCACCCTCCAAAGACAGCAAAAATAATTCCACTCACTAAAAGCAATATCCAGCTCAGGGCCGTTGCCAACTCCAGCTGATAGGAACTCATGTAGGCCTTGGCCATCAGTCCTAGCGTGGAATTGGACTCGGCAACGATGGACGACAAGGCAAAGTCACCGCTTGCCCAAAATCCGGCCAAACCCGCCAACCACAAAAAGTGGCTTCGCACTTGGGGGAAAATGATGACCCGAAAAATCAGACTCCAACTTGCTCCCGCGACCCGCGCAACCTGCACCTGCCGCCCCAAACTGAGGATGGCGGCCCGACCGAAGAGTCGATACAGAGACGGCAATGAAAGCAAGGACAGTCCCAGGATCATCGCTCCGTGAGAACCCCAGTAGCCGTAAAATCCAAACAACAAAAAGGCAAAGGCGGTGATGACCGGACTGGGAGAGGAATATCCCACGAGAAAACGATCCAAACCCCAATGCGGGCTGAGAGCCGCCACCAAATTCATGAGCAGGAAGGCGACCACCCCCGCGCCGAGTCCCACTAGCATGGTATTCGCAATTAGCCGCGGCAGTGCCAACAGCAGTTCGCGTGCGGCCATCAACTGGGCGAGACCGGTAACGAGTCCGGCGACTTGACCAACCACCACCAAAAAGGTGATCGCCAGGGGAACTGTGATCCCTAGCCGCCAGGACAAAAATCTCACCTGGCTGCGGCCGCGCGGCGGGACCACTATTCCCCGGCGTAGCACCAAGGAGAAGGCAAACAAGAACACCAGTTGAATGATCGACAGCACAAAGGCCTCAGACCAAGCTCCCCCTTGACGAATTTTTTCGTAAATCAAAACTTCGATCGTTAGACTTTGTGCTCCCCCCATCACGAGCGGTACGGCAAAGGACGAAAAACACAGGGTGACCAGATAAAATCCCAGCAGAAGAAAGTCGGCGCGCAAATACCCCAGCAAGCCCTGCCGGATCAGGCTCCAGCGCGAGGCACCCTCGACCCAAGCCAATTCGATCATGCCGCCCAGTTTGGATTGAATCAGGCGTGCCACGGCGACTGCGACTAAACCAATGCACATCAAGCTGTGGACCAACACGATGCCGTGCCAACCGAAGGGATAGTGACCCACCCAGGAACCCCACCGAAACACTGGCAAGATAACCAAGAGGGGCGGCAAAAACCCGGGGAGCAAACAAGCGAGCTCAAACCAGCGATAACGGGGCTGTCCGGCAAAGCTGAGCAGACCCAAAGCCCCGATGGTTCCCAACACCAGCGAAATCGCCGCGCTGACGATCGACTGACTCAGGGTCGACTGCAGCACGCTCAGCAGAGCTGCGGTGTCTGGCCAACTCCAACTGTGTGCAAAAAATAAAATCGCAAACACGGGACAGATCAGGATAACTCCCAACCCGAGGCGAGCCAGCGTACGAACGTGATTCTCCATCGACACTTGTCGCTTTCTATTTTTGCAAACGAGCGGCAAATTCAGCCGACCATTTCGCTTCGTCTGCTCCGAGTTTTTGCAAATCCCCCGCCGCTAAAAGAGGAAACTTGGGCAACTCAGCGAACGGAGTTCCCGCTTCAACCCCCTCTACCACCGGCAGCATATAGTTCTTCTCCATCAACACCCGCTGTGAAGTCGCCTGCAGAAGAAACTCGACAAATCGTTCGGCCAACTCGCATTGTTGACAGTTCAGCGGAATGGCTGCCAGCTCCACTTCATACGGATGCCCCTCAGTAAAAACCGCCGGGCGGTAACTCAAATCTTGGTCTTGCTGCCAATGGTAAACCGGAGAAGTGGCGTACGAAAAAGTCAGTTGGGCGTTTTTCTGCCGAAAGAGACCGTAGGAGGCGCTCCAACTCGGGGCGACCGACAACACCGCGTGCTGCAGAGTCTTAAGGCGAAATTCATCGAGCGCTTGAGATTCGGAATTAAAAACCCAGGCCACGAGGTGCACGCCGGAAACACTAAAGCGCGGGTCCGGCGTGGTGAGAGTCTTTTGCCATTGCGGCTGACTGAGGTCTTCCCAACTCGCCGGGGGAGTGACCTCGCCCTGCCGATAGATAAAAGTCATCGGCGACCAGGCCACGGGAACAAACTCGGTGCTACTCTCAGACTTCAGCAGCGACAAATCCGGCATGCGCTGACTCCACACAACGTGGGCCGGCCATTTCAATCGGCGCCATGCCACTTTCGCTTGAGCGCGGGCCAGATGAATAAAGCTGAGGCCCAGGACCAAATCGATTTGACGATCAGGAAACTGCGCGAGCTTCTCAAGAAAGAGAGCCGAGTCGTCGCCGTCGACGTATTCGACTCGACACTGGCAGGACTTTTCAAATTCCTGTTGCAGCAAGGGGCCTGGGCCCGAGGGTAGAATAAAGGAACCATAGGTCATTATCCGGAGAGTGGGAGTTCCAGTTCCACTGCCCGAGAGCGCGTGATCTTGATGGACCAAAAAATAATAGGCCCAGCCCAAGGCAACCAGAATAATGAGGGCGAAAGCAAAGACACGAACCCGAGGCACGGCGACCGGCCCTACCACCAAATACCTCGACGGCGCTTGTAAAAAAAGAAGTCAAAGCCCATGCAGCGTCCGGCTCCCACCCACCACATGACAATAAATATCGTCAAAAATACCCGATGTAAGTCCGCGACGGCGGCACCGGTATTGTAGAAAAAATTGATGGTCAAAAACACACCGAGAATGGCCACCGGACGTACCAAGAAGCCGAGCAAAAAACTAATTCCAATGACAAACTCAGAATAAGTGATGAGGTAGGCAAAGACTTTCCAGTTGGGTACCACGATCGTTTCCAAAAGGTCTTTGTACCATTCGGGGGCTGTGCTGATCGGCAACCACTCGTCTATCGATCGACTCAAAATAGGCTGCACCAAGAACTCGCTATTGAGGCGCTCGAGAGCGCGTTGGAGAAAAAAGTACCCCATATAGATACGCAAAAAGGCGATGGGCAACATATGCCCCACATATTTGATGCTTTCAAAAAAGGAGACGATCATGACGACATCTTCACCCACTCAGCGTCGGAGTGTCAACGAAGGGATCACAATCGCTGGGGACAAATTGGCGCTAAAAAACACTGCTTACAGTCGGGCTTGCGGGCCGAACACACCGTCCGCCCGTGTTGAATGAGCCAATGCGAAAACTGAATCCAGTGCTCCACTGGGACCAGCTCCACCAACTCTCGTTCAATCTTAACCGCATCCTCTGTCTTGACCAAGCCCAGGCGGTTACAGAGACGGGTGACGTGAGTGTCCACCACAATGCCCGACGCAATGGCAAACGCATTGCCCAGAACGACGTTGGCGGTCTTCCGACCAACGCCGGGCAGAGCGGTCAACTCCTCGAGGGTTCGCGGCACTTGGCCTCGATACTCTCGAGCGATGACTTCGCAACAGGCGCGAATGTTCTTCGCCTTGTTGCGAAAGAACCCCGTCGAGTGAATCGCCTCTTCGAGCTCGGCGACGGGAGCGGCGGCATACTTTTGCGCCGTCGGATATTTTTTAAAGAGCTGGGCCGTCACTCGATTCACTCTCTCGTCGGTGCACTGGGCACTTAAAATCGTGGCGATCAATAACTCCAAGGGATTGGTAAACTGCAAAGCACAATGCGCTTCGGGATAATGAGCTGCCAACTCGGTGACCAGGCGACCGGCGCGCGCTCGACGTTGTGCTGGGGATTCGGCCCGAGTTCGTTTTGACGGCATTCAGGAACCTCAATGAGCTTGAGGGGTAGCGGCGTCCCCGGCCGAAGTCAAGGTCCCACCTGAGCCCCAGGTCCGGATTTGCCGGGGTCCAGCGCGGCGGGGTTCAAGATCCGCTACAATAATATTGAGAGGAGTGGACTATGGAAGGACCACGCGCCCCGCTCGATTCGGAACTGCCGCAGGTGTACGACTTCTTGGACCGCCAATTGCGTCCCTCACAAGGATGGTCGATCCAGCACGAGTATCCCTCAGCCTTTAACACCAAAAACTCGGGCAATATTCGAATCATTAAAGACGGTGAAAAAATTCTGTCGCACGCAGTGATCAATTACAGTTTGTCCAAAACTGCTGCCGGCATTTTGAAGGTGGCCGCCATTGGCAGCGTCGTTACCGATCCCGATCATCGCAATCAAGGGTTGAGTCGGCAAATCATCGAGTCCTGCATTAAAACGGCAGAGCTTCACGGCTGCGACATTGCTGTGCTGTGGACCGATCTCTACGACTTTTATCGCAAGTTTGACTTTGAGTTGGCCGGATCCGAAACGGCTCTGGTTATTGAACAAGAGTTCTCCCCGCCCAACCCGGGTCTAAAACTCATCGACTCCAATAAAGTCGCACCCGAAGCCCTGTTGCGCGTTTACTCGCAACACACCGTGGGGGCCATTCGCGTCGTCGAAGACTTCCGGCGCTGCCTGGCGATTCCGAACACTCACCTTTACACGGCCTGGGACGAACACAACAATCTCAAGGCTTACGCGGTCGAGGGCAAGGGCGCCGATTTGGTCGGCTATATCCATGAGTGGGGCGGACAGGTCTCCGCATTGTTGCCACTCTTAGCTCACATTCGGCACCAAGCTCAAAAACCCATTACGGTCATCGCCAGCGGACGTGCCACCAATCTGGCCCAACAGTTAGTCGACTACGGAGCTCTCAAGAATGAAGGTTACCTGGGGATGATCAAGATTCTCAACCCGCGGCACCTTTGCTTTAAACTCATGCGCTATGCTCGCGCTCTCGGCAAAGAGGACTGGATTGTCGATTACAATGACGGCGTCTATTACCTCGGCTCAACTCAGCGCTTGTTCAAGACGAATAATCCCAGAGACGTCGTCAAGCTGGTCTTCGGCCCTCTCAAAGCCACCGAGATCAAAGGCTTTGATGAGGCCACGCTCCAATTGACTCGCCAGGTGTTGCCGATTCCCTTTTGGATTTGGGGTTGGGATTCAATATGAAGGACCTCGCTCTCGAAGAAGCCCAGGAGAACATCCGGGCGCTGAAGCTCATTCATTTTTTTTTAACTTTGCTTTTGCCAGTGGGTCTGTTTTTGTTGCTCGGCTGCACCGAGGATCCGGAAGTCAAAAAGGCGGACCTGGGACCAGAAGTCAGCGTCGATCAAGTTAATAAAGTCATGGACGAAGCCCTCGCCAGTCGCAGCCCCACCGAAACTCGCGTGGGCGACAAAGTTCTTTATGAAATTAACCAGCGGGTCGAAACCAGCAGTATCATTCGTCTCAAAGAGGTGCTTCTCGACGTCAAGTCCCGCAGCGAAGACAATGAGTTCATCGTCTACCTACTGGACGAAGCCACCACCGATTACCAAGGCGATACGCCCGACACTGTCCAGAAAGAGGTTGAGTGGCGCATTGCCAAAACCAATCTTCCCGAACTTCCGCCCGCCTCTCTTTATCGCGCCACCCTTTGGCAGCCTTTGCAGTCGGTGGTCCGTCCGCCGAGCCTTTTTGCTAAAGACACTCCAGTGACTTTCCATAATCTTTCGATCACTAAGGGCGTCAGGCCGGCCCCACCCGCCGTGGCGGAGTCGGCCGACTGTCGCGGGCTCTCTCCGTGCCAACTCAACGTGGCCGAAGTTAATTTTGATCTGGTCGAGTGGCCCTCGCCCGATGATTGGAAGGTCACCAAGTATCGCTACATTTATTCTTCCGACACTCCCTACCCGGCGCATTTGATTTTACTTTGTGTTAAGACCCTGGTTGACACAGAGGCGCGTGACTATTTTGTCTCCCAATGCCAAGTCTTACGAGACTTCATTGGAGGTGCAAAGTGAAAAAGATTGCGGTCGTTCTTTCGGGTTGTGGACATAAAGACGGCGCTGAAATCACGGAAGCCGTGAGTGCCTTGATCGCGCTCAGCGAAGCGCGGGCCTCCTATCAAGTGTTTGCTCCTGATATCGAAATCACGAGCACCAATCATCTGCAGGGAGCGCCAGGAGAAAAACGCAATGTCATGATTGAAGCCGCTCGCATTGCTCGGGGTAACGTAAAAAATTTGGCCGACCTAAAGGCCAAAGATTTTGATGGCGTGGTTTTTCCGGGCGGCTATGGAGCCGCTTTACATTTGTGCTCGTGGGGGAAAGAGGGCGTTCAATGTAAGGTGCTTCCTGAGGCGGAGCGAGTGATTCGCGAATTTCATAAGTCCTCAAAGCCCATTGGCGCCATCTGCATTGCACCTGCCTTGATAGCTCGGGTGTTGGGCAAAGAGGGAATCACCGTGACTATTGGCAATGACCGCGAGACGGCTCAGGAAATTCAGAAAACCGGAGCTCATCATGAAGAGTGTGCGGTCGATGACTTCGTCACTGATCGCGAAGCGAAGGTCATTACCACGCCGGCCTACATGCTTGAGGCCAAGCCACACCAGGTATTTACTGGAATCCGCAAAGCCATCGCTGAACTCGTCGAAATGGCCTAAGCGCGGTGCTAGCCGCGCTCGAGGTGGGTCGGATTTTGCTCGGGCGGAAGAGTCGCCTTTTGCAAGGCCGTGTGGTTCGCTAAGTCCTGATCCCGCACAATTGTACAGCGGGCGCTGTCGATCCAATATCCCTGGCGACGCTTGCCGTTTTTGTCGGCAAAATCAGACAACAGATCATCCGGTGAAGAAGGATTGGTCTTAGCCCACCACAACAAGTTCTTCCCGGCGGTTGTCACTAACTGATCAGAAAGTGACTCTGCTAAAAGATCCGCATCGCTTAAGGATCCCGAAAATATCTTAATTCGGCGAACAAATCCCGACAGCCGCTCATGTTGATGGTCTCGCCACCAAGGGCAATTGCCAAACACCATCGCCTTGTAGGGATGTGGAGCCAAGCGGGCGTAACTGCCCCAATGGGTGTAATCAAAGTATTGACTGGTCGGCGTGTTACCACCCGTGATTTGGGTATGAAAGCGCAAAGCCGATTGTCCCGTACCCAAGTCATCGACTCGCATCCGAAAAGCCTGGGTGAACTTCTGTCCATACCCAACCAAATTACTCAACTGATCTCCACCGTCGATCGAAAATTCCCATCTGTGAATCGTGTGCAACTCCCCATTGGGTTCACCATTTGAGGAAATGGGATAGGGATGGCAACCAACATAGCCGTTGTTGTCTCGCAGATCGTAGAAATCCGTATTTTGTGAAGCTGAGTAAAAAAAGGTAGTGTAGTAAGCGGCCTGGCGCACGGGAATCAACTGCCACGTCAGACTAAAGCCACCGAGCCAAGGTAGCGTGTCCTTTCCACTCTCTAAAATCGGAATGTAAAAGTATCTCTGAAGGTTGATATGATCCCACTCCCCGTTGCGCTGGGAGGTGTGCCCGTTGCCCTTGAAGTACATCCAATTGATGTCACCACTTCCGGTAGACGGGACCACAGACACTTTAGTCGCCGTTGATTTGATGATCCCCATGTGTTTGATTTTAGATCAATTTGAATGCAAATGACACAATCTCCGAGTCTTGTCTCATTTTGATTCTCGCCCCTCGACCAACTCGCGGCCCAGCCAGCAAACAATTGCAGCTCGACCATTAACCTCTAGCTGCGCCGAAAGCGCGCCAGTACGGCCTTATGCGAAGGATTGTGCCACAAGCGCGCAAAGATTTTGGTCTCGCGCAGCGATGACCACTGACGCAAATAGGGCAAGGGCTCGCTCGGCCAGGCCATAGCCGAATGAAGCCAGCGTTCTCCCGCCGCGCGCAGGCCAGAAGAACTCTGAATCTCGTTCACCAATCCCAAGCGCAAGGCTTCGTAGCTCGAAAAACACCGAGATTCGATCATCAAGCGAATGAGAGAACCTTGGCTGATCTTGCGCTCCCAACGAGCCCCGCCCCCCCAGCCAAAGGTGAGCGCGAGTCGCCGCTGCCAAAAGCCCAAAAACACGTGAGGCGCTGCGATCACGTGGTCAAACAGACTGAGCACTTCGAGTCCGCCGCCCAAACAATCGCCTTGTACCAAAGCCACTTTGGGCTGAGGCAAGGCCGCAAACTGACTTAGAACCCGACGGATTTGCAAATTGGCCCGCAAGCCTTCGCTGCGCGACTTGAGCTCAGCATAAAAACGCAAGTTGCCGCCGGTGCAAAAAAACCGCGAGCCCTCCGCTTGCATCACAACTCCATCAAATTGCCCGCGGAACTGACGCAGATGTTGCGCCAACTGCTTTGCCTCCAAAAGGCTAAAGGAATTTCCCTCTTTGACATTATCCAAAGTGAGAACCAAAACTCGATCGCTGACTTTTGCATTGAGAGTATTCAAGCTCAGACTTTTTCCATCAGTTGGCGGTAGATATCGTCATACTTGACGAATCTCATACCTGCCCCCTGCCCACCTGTGCAAGAGCCGCTGCGGGTGATCCAAACGATTTTGGCATTCATCACATACTGAGTGCCCAGGTCTTCGAGCTGCACTTTGAGCTTGACCAAGTCACCCACCGATACGCCGGTCTTACCAAAAAACTCGCAGTAGGCTCCGCCCATGCTCAGGTTGTAAATCTGCGAGGGCAATACCTCGCCGGAGAGAAAGGTCTCCATGGTCGCCGTTTGCTGGGTGGGAAAGCGCTTATGACGTTGTTGGGTGATGGTCCGCGACACCATGAGCTTACGAGTAACGCCAACAAAGGCCTTCGGATCAAAGGGCTTCGGCAAGAAAAACAACTTGTGGTCGTCTTTGCCATAAAACTGATCGAACTTAAGTTCTTCAGCCAAGATCAGGGCCGGGGAACTGAAGCCCAGCTTGCGCAAATCCTGAGTGAAATCGTAGTCGCTCTTGCGAAAATTCTTGGTCTCATAGGCCAACAGATGCACGGCTTTATTTTCGACAATCGAGCGAGCCGTGCGTTCATCAAAGGAAAGGTGGACCGGGTAGGGAAGTTTAGTCTCCAAAGCGGCACGCATCGCTTCCGCTTCAGTCACTGAGTTGCAATGGAGGAGTATCTTCTGCAAGGCAACGCCCCTTAGTACCTTCGTCCAGCTATATTACTTTTCGGTACTGCGTCCGGCGAAGCTTAGTGGCTTGGGAGGGGAATCTTCGTTTTCTTTAGCAATTATTGCCCAAATTCTGGACGTAAGCCGGGAACGCCATTTCCTTCGCTCTGAGGCAGGAATCAACGGCGGCTCAAATCAACACGCTTCACTTCGAGGCGCACGAGGCTTTAGCGACGATCCGACGGCGGCACCCACTTGAGCCCTTCCGGCCCTGTCCATTGCCCACGCGGGCGATAGATCCGGTTGTTGCCGTATTGCTCAAAAACGTGAGCCAACCATCCCGACACTCGCGACACCGCAAAAATGGGCGTGTAGAGATCGATCGGAATTCCCAGACTGTAGTAAACGGTCGCCGAGTAAAAATCCACGTTGGGCATTAAGCCTTTTTGACCTTCGACGGTCTCGTGAATCATCTTAGACATTTCATACCAATGAGGCTGGCCCGTCTTTTTTGTCATCATCTGACTCATTTGACTCAAAATCTTCGCACGTGGGTCGCCGTTTTTGTAAACTCGGTGCCCAAAGCCCATCACCTTCTTCTTCTGCTCCAGCGCTTCCTTCACCCATTTCACCGCCGCTTCGAGAGAGCCGATTTCTTTGAGCATCAACATGACTTGCTCGTTCGCGCCCCCGTGCAACGGGCCCTTAAGAGCACCAATCGCTGACGTAACGGCTGAGTAAATGTCACTCAAAGACGAGGCCGTCACTCGAGCCGAAAAAGCCGAACAGTTCAATTCGTGATCGGCGTGTAGGATCAAGCACACATCAAACACTTTGACGGCATCGGGATCGGGATCTTTACCGGTGAGCATATACAGAAAATTCCAGGCCAGTGATTTGTCAGGTTTTGGCTCGACATAAGGTTTCCCCTGGCGCACGCGTTCAAAGAGGGCCACGAGGGTTCCCATCCGAGCGGTCAAGCGCATTGCTACACTCTTGCGAGCGGAGTCGGAGTCGAGCTGCGCCTCTTTGTCCCACAAGGCCAACATGGAACAAGCCGTGCGCAACCAAGCCATGGGATGCACTCCTGCAGTTGGCAAAGCTTGGAGTTGCTTCAAGGCCGCGGCCTCGATGTTCATCGTCTTGCCGAGAGTGGCTTGAAAATTCTCAAGCTCGTCAGGTTTTGGCAAACGGTTGTTCCACAACAAGAACACAGTTTCTTCGAAGGTGGAGTGTGCTGCGAGGTCTTCGATCGTGTAACCACGAAAACACAAAGTTGTGTCAACAATGGAAGAAATGGCCGTGGTACACGCGACGACACCTTCAAGACCACGATCAACAGCACCGGCATAAATGTCGGACATAAACAGAATTCCTTTCGAAGACAGTTGCCCCTTCAATCCCTCAAGAATTTCAATTGTATCGGGTTTTCTTTACCATTCAAATAAGACAAGAGTCGCGCTCTCTCATAACGCGTTCGTCGTCCTGCGTCGCGGCTTGGCCGCGCAACCACTAACTCTTTGCGAGCTTTATGACTCGGTCTTTAACTTCAGCGACCACCACCGTTTGATCACGCTTGGGGTCTTGATACTGGCCAAACTTCTGGACCTGATACAAAATTTGGTTACGAAGTTCGTGAACGCCGCGCTTGGGTCCCTCCAAAACAGCCTTCATGACCCGCTCTTGGCCAAACGCTTCCCCATCGGTGTTGGTCACCGAGGTCACTCCCCGAGTGCAGACGATCAGTCGATCCCGAGGGTTCAAAGCAACTTTGTGACTTTCTGCCACGGCCGCAAAATCCCGTGTTACCACTCCCCCGGATGACTTCAATGATCGGAGTTCACCGGTCGCGTAGTCCTGAACAAGACCCACCACATCTCCGAGTCGGCAGTAGTGGAGATCAAAGGTGCGACGATCAATCAGGGCGTAAAAGATATCGATCCGATCCTCTTCGCGGAGTCCGGGTCGCAGGTCATTCGCCAGCAAATTAAGAATTTCGTGGGGAGACGAGCCGCGACGCGCCTCCATTCGCGAGGTCATTTTGAGAAGTACCGACATAAAAAGCGAGGAAGTGGCATACCCCGAAGAACTCGCGGCAACGATGCCAAAGTGCATCGGATCATCGTGCTCAAAAATGTCGAAATAATCTCCGCCAGAGACCGCACTCGGAATAAACTTGGTGCTAAATTCGAGACCCGAGATATTAGGAAACTCCGTCGGCACCATGAGTCGTTGAATGGCTTCGGCCGCCCGAAGATCAGTGGCAATTTGGGCAATGAGGCTTTCCAGCCGGGTATTGGCTTCGCCCAATTCTCTCCGAAAGCGCGCCAAGTCCTGTTCCCGATGAAAAACTTCATCTTCGAGCTCGCGGATTCGTTGTTTGAGTTGAACTTCACTTTCGCTGGGAACCATAAGTGGTTTATTGTCAGAGCCCTGACGAGTGATGTCAAGGGGGCCTGGGTTCCCATCTAAATCCACAAAATGATTAATAAAAAGGCATTGCTGGGGTGCCATATTTTAAGTTGTTGAAAGTTTTACAGAGCTATTCTACCGCTTATGTATGGATCCGAAACGACGAATTACCCTAGAAAAGCTCTCCCTGGATCTGGAGTTCTTGGCGGTTGAAGACCCCGGTTCTCTGGCTCCGGTCCTTATTGGGGTGAACACTCTTTTAGATAACTTGGAATCGGGCGAGTCCATTCAGCGCGTCCTCAACTTCATGACCTATGAACTGTCGGCACTGTCGGCGGACCTCAACGAGTTGGACCGCTTTTTGTTGCTCAACGATTACTTTTTTAATCGTAAGGGCTTTCAGAGCCGTCCCCCAGCAGGGGCCAACGTGCGGGACGATTTGTTAATCCAATCGGTGCTCGCCAATAAGATGGGCCATCCGCTGATTTTGGCTTTGATCTACAGTCATTTGGCCACGCAAATCGATATCCCGGCATTTTTAATCAACTTGCCCTCGCACGCCCTCCTGAAATGGGTGCGCGGCGGCCACTCGAGTTACGTCGACCTGACTGAAAATGGCAAGTTACTCGAGGAAGAACAGTTGGTCGCGCTGGTCAATCGGGCGTTTAACGGCGAAGACGACGGCAAGTCAGAGTCGCTGGATATTTTACCGAGTCGCCAGGTGATTGCCCGTTATCTCCATTTGCTGCTCGAGCAAGAGGAGACTCTGGGCAATAAGAAGCAGACGCTTTTGCTCTACAACTTGCTGCTCAAACTGGAACCGTCAAACCTTAAGGTGTTGGCGCGACGTTCACTTCTCCTTCGCGAGATGGGTTTGGCCAAAGAGGCGATTGCGGATCTTAAGCGCTACTTCTCGTTTGTGGACCGCAGCCAGGTTTCGCCCGAATTGCAGATGGCCTTTCTCGAGCTTCAGCAACTCACCGAGCCTCAGCACCCGACGCCGTCGAGCGAGTATCTCCACTAGCACCCGCGCAGCCTTCAGGATTTTGTTCTCTTTCTTCCGAAAGACTTTGTCTCCGTCGATCCGAAGTTCACGTGCGCGCGGGGCGTATCCGGGTTGCGTTGGCCCCCTGGAGGGCTAACGCAATCCGAAGACGAGCCCGCGGCCGTCGAGTGCTACGAGGACCGACGGAGACAAAGTCTTTCGGAAGAAGGAGTAACTCAAAGTCTTGAATGGTTCTGGTGAGTTTAGCGAGAGCCCGTCACTGGCGCAGCCGTGCCAGGTGCTACGGTGTCGGATGCGGAGGTTGGACTAGGCAATTTGGCTGGTCCCGGTCCAATTACAACGGCCGCCGAGGGGCTGGGGCAATCACTTTGATCAACTCGAGGCCCTGACCAAGTTTGCCAGCGACGCCGAGTATCTTTAACCAACTTAGGGAGCTCACCCCTAAAGACAAAACCTTCGGACCAAAGTTCACTAATCGAATCACCTCGCGGAACCTGCCGGTCTTGCCCATGGCTTATCACCGTGTAAGTCGTATTCGGCTCCTCTTGCAGCCTCGGCTGAAAGTAGTGTCGGTTTTGAGGAGTATTCACGGCATATTGACTGATGCGGTTAACATCCAACCCTTGACTGTTCTGGACCTCGCGATGTTCAAATTGGACGCCGGTGTTACTAATAATGCGCGTGACGATCTGATCGGGAGTGGCACCTCCATCGATGAAACCTTCGACGGTTTGACCCAAGTGACTCGTACAAACTACTTCGGTTCGGTACTGACAACGAGCATTGAGCAGGAAGTTTTTATTTTCGCAACGCCACTCAGCTCTTGCTGCTGGAGTCAGCAAAATTCCTACAGCAGCCATCAATAACCAAATTTTACTAAACGTGGTAGTTTTCATAACTCTCCTCACATTAAAAATAAATTTCTCCGTGCCGTACTCTCTAAAATTGCAACTCCGGGGCCAGTGCAAGTTCACAAGATGTGGAACTCACCTTCCTCTTCGACGGCCAGATCGCTCAACCGACTCGCTTCACATCCTGTGAAAAGTGAATTGTTAGACAGTTGGTAAGAGTGTCGCCATTTCCCGCCGACTCCCTTCAAGAGTTTGACTTCTTCTTTCCAAGACTTCCTTTCGATCCGAAGTTCACGTGCGCTTTGGGGCGTATCCGGCGTGCGGTGGCTCGAAGAGGTAACGCACGCCAAAGACGAGCCCGCGGCCGTCGAGTGCTACGAGGATCGAAAGGAAGTCTTGGAAAGAAGAAGTCAAAGCTTGAATTAGGGTCGGAGGCGCAAAAAGGGGCGATCGGCCTGTCTATCGCTCGAGGGAGGATTCGGTTGCAAAGCTGAGGACTTAGACTTTGCCCACCAAAGGTGTCAAAACTCTCGACACTCGTGGGGCCTGAAAACCAGGGTGGCACGCTTGCACCTCTATGGGTAAGGCACAAATCGAGGAGAGGAAAAATGAAACTACGGAATCCGGAATTACGCTCATATATTGTTATTGGTTTGACCCTGAGTTGGTCATTGTTTGCCCTTGCGGCTCTGGCTGAAACCGCAGGCTCTGCCGCCGACCCCCAAACCGTGGATGTGCGAGCCGCAAACGGTTCAGGCTCAACGGCGCCGTCCATCCGAGTCGGTCAGTGTGTTCTTGGCGCAGATCATCGCTTTGTTCGCTTTGAGGACGCTCGAAACGTTTCAGTTGTTCCCTTAGAACACGCTCGCCTCCCCGACAGCGGTTGCCCCCAGCTTCGCGACTATTCCAGGGCAGAACGCGTCTACGGAGTCGCTCGGCCCGAACCCGTGAATTGTTCGAATCACAATTTTCTTGCCATCGAAGTTGGAACTGTTTGTCGAACGCTCGCTGGCGGTTTCTTTGAGCGCATTCGCAATCAACACGGCGAACTCGGCTGGCGTGACTTAGGTTCTCGAGGCTTGGTGTGGTACGATCGAACTCAGAATCGACTGCTCAGCAGTGATGCAAAGGCCTTCTGCCAAGCCCAAGGATTTTTGCTCCCGAGCTCAGCAGAGTTAATGGTGGCAAATAACCGCGGACTTCAAGAAGTCTTCCCGGCCTTTCGCGACTTCAACTTTGTAACATCAGCTCCAATGACACCACCAGTAATCGATCCCGCCAGCCAACAGGTTGAAATCTATGTTGGTCAGCGAGGGACGACCTCCCTTCGCCCAATGTCGGAGAGCCGTGCACACGCTATTTGCGTTGTACGCCAGTAGTAACTTCCACCATGCACCCAGCCCACCTGACGAGCAACCACCCCACCGGTTGCTCGTTGGTTTTGGCCTAGGTCCTAAAGGATATTGAATCGGTGACTCCAGGTGATGCCGATCGTTTTCTGCGTAGCAATCATAGCACCGGCCACACCCAAGGATCCTACAACTCCAGAGACCAAATCACGATATCCATCGATTCGAACTTCGTCGGTGTAGACACCCTGCTTTTTGTACTTTCTCCGATCTTTGATTTCCTCGGCCAAATTAGCTGCATTACCAGTCACAACTCCGGTGACGAGACAGTCTTCAAAGCTATACTCCGTCACGAGCATGCACAATGTGGCGGTCCCCCCAGCGATATAGCCGGTGTGAAATCCATGCTGAATGCGATCATACCGGCTGGGGTACATCTTCCGAATGACTAACTTGGCAATCTCAACCCCCAGCAATGTCGCACCAACCCCCTTTGCCGCCACCTTGAATTGGTCAAAGACCTTGCGATTCTCAGTTTCAATTGAGGGATCAACAAATTCCCCTCTTCTCAGCTCGACCAGGGTTGCCCCCTCGACATAGTCTTCGATCTCTAAATTTCTCGTTACGAGCTCCCGAGTTCTCTTTGACACATCAAGGATGACCTCAAAGGAGGTGCGCTCTTCTTCAAGCCCAGGGGCGGCATTGGCACACGCGAAAGAGAGCGTGAGGGTCGATTTTTCGAGACGCCAAATGAGGTTGGTCGTCGACTGCAAAACTTGGTGACAACTTGAGTTGAACATCTCCGCTAATTTGAGTGAATCACCTGACTCCGCCGGAAGCGCCACCATCGCTGGCTCAGGACCTTGATCCGTCGTTCCTACCATCGCGAGAATACCCACCTCACCATTGTTCTTGGCCGCTTGCGAAAGTTTGGCGAGGGTCATTTCCAAAATTTGGGCATAACTCGCGCTCCCCTTTGGAACAATTCCACTCGAACTTGTCACGCCGGCTCGAGGGGCAGGAACCTGGGCCTGTATGCCGACCGCGCCAATTATCAAGAATGCGATTAAAAAGTATTTTTGACTCATCGATGCTCCTGAGGTGATTCGAGCTTGCGGGTGCACTGCTTGGGCCAACTTTTTAACAGTTTTATTAGAGGTAGATGAGTCCTGAGGCTGGCTTGGGCAAAATCCGGCACATTTCAACGCAATTTCTGTCCTCAACTCAGAAATCCCTCACTCACTGTATCCCTAGTTGAGGCTCTTAAGACCCGTTCTATTCGGGGGCGGAAGTGGGAGGAAAATAAACGTCATACCGAACGGCCTTGCCCTCGTATTGGTGGCGAGGCTGAGGGCGCAACGGTGGGGCGGCCATCGGGCGCTTCACGATCACCCGATCGCGACAAGCAGCAAGCGCCTGGTCGAGCAAGAGTTCATCGCCTTCAGGAGTGGCGGGGATGAGTTGTTGAAGCAACTGCATCTCCTTACCCGCCAAGGCCGACTTGCCAATATTGGGAAACATGGGATCGATAAACACCACATCGGGTTGCAGCTCTCCTTGCGAATGCTGCCGCAACCACTGGCCAGCCTCGCCGTGGACCAAGGTCAACTGGGCCAGCTCTGACTCTGCTCCCTCCGATGCGAGAGCCCGCAGGCGAGCGGATTCCAAAAGAAACACGAGCAACGCCGACCGCTCAATCGCTAATACCGAAAATCCCAGCGCCACCAAGTGCAAACTATCTCGTCCGAAGCCCGCCGTCGCGTCGACCGCCCGACGTCCGCGAACTTTGCCGAGAGCCTTCGAGAGAATGTCTCCCCCTTTGCGCAGCTCCCGACGACGACGGCTCCATTCTCCCTGAGTGAAATCCACGCACAGAGGATTCATGTTGGGCAGATCACGAGCCACCAGACCCCAAACACCTTCCACGCACATCGCACAAAACGCCGCGTCGGCGGGGTCTTGAACCAGAGGTAACTGAAGGCTTTGGGCGAGAGCAAGATCCGGAGGCGAAGCCTGGCGCGAACACACCGCCTCGCGACTCATCGGCCCGCCTGCCACACCAAGAACAACAGGAGATTAAGGCCCAGCCCCATGAGCAAATGAAAGGTCAATCCCTCCTGCCACAGGCCAATGAGTTCCGACGAAAGCGGCGAACGCACCTCACGCAAGCGTCGAAAGATTCGATAGACGCTTCCTAGTAAGGGTAAAAACACCAGCACTTGCAGCGGGCGATTGGCTTGCCAGCCAACAAAGAGAGCCAAGATGACGACAAATATCAACAACTGGGCCGTCACAAACCACTTCGAACGATCAAACCCCAGGCGGCTCACCAGTGTTCCGGTCTTGGCTTGTGCGTGCGCTAAGAGATTTTCCATGTTGCGAAGTTGAATGCAAAGCGAAGCACCGATTCCAAACAAGCTGCCGACAATTAATACCGATGAATTCACCCGACCCGCCACTGCCAGTGAAAATCCGGCCGTGAGCAGCGGTCCCATTCCTAAAAACACCGGCAAATTTCCCAAACCCCAAGACTTGAGACCTCGTCCGGCATAGGAAAAAGTCAAAACCAAAAGAGTTGCCGTGGCGCCAATAAAAAGCATGGTCCAAGTGCGGGCCAAAAGCGCGGGGATTCCCAACACCAAGCCCAATGCAAACAACCAAAAGGCCCACAGCTTGACTTGATGAGCGGTGGCCCAACCCAACTGAATCACCTGACTCCCACCAAATCGCGAGAGGCGGTCCACTCCGGTAAGGTGATCCGAATAATCATTGAGTAAAAACGCGGTCCCGTGCCAGCAGCACACCGCCAGCAGAGAGCTCAGCCCGAGCCACCAGTCCACCGCCCAGCCCATCGCCAAGGCGTAGACCAAGATCGTCGTCACGGGCCCTAAGGTCAGCGGCAAAAGCAATGGCCGCAGGCTGCGCCACCAAACTCCGGCGCGGCTCGGCGTCTGCGTTTCGTTGGTTCCGACTATCCGGAAGGTGACTTTTTCGTCAGGTGTTCCCACGTGAAACGAATCGACGGGCAGAGCCCGCTCCACTTCGGAGAAAGTTCCGTCCAAGTATGCGGCAAAGCGCTCATCCGTGCGTGACAAGGTAATGAAGCGATTGCCGATCCCTGGCTTCACACCTTCCTCCAGTACAGAGGGCCCGGCAGTGATTCCATTCGCTGAATGAGTTCCTGTTGTGAGGGCGCGAGCATGGCCTTTAAGCTCTGCAAATGATGAGCGTACAAATCAATCACTTGTTGATTCATTCGATCAAAGCTGTCGAGCTTGCGTTGAAAGGCCTCGGCCCCCACAACTCGCATCACTTCATCGAGATCATCGGCTTTTTTAAGAGCCTCTCGCTGGTCCGTAGACAAATCGTGAGCGAGGTATGCCCCAAAAGAATTGAGGTAACCAGACTTGAGATCGCCGAGGACTTCTTTTTTTTCATAATTACGAATGTTGAAGTCGAGCAAGTCGTCACTTCGTTGAAACAACAGACCCAAGAGCTCGCCCAGTTTCTCGAGAATTTCATGTAAGTGGGGGTCGTAGTTTTCCTTAGCAATAAATGGGGCGCGAATGCACCACTTAAACAAGGACGCGGTTTTTAGATTGTGCACTTGATCGAGTTGTCCGAGTTGGACATTCCAATCATGAACCAAAGTGTCCTGCATCCACTCGCCCTCGAGCAGATCAGAGATGATCTCCGCCGTGTATTGGATCAGGCGCAGGTTGCCAAAGCGAGAGAGATTCACCATCACTCTTGCTAAAAGATAATCGCCGGCCAAAACCGCGTACTCGGGAGTGTACTTGAGCCAGGCGGCCGTTTTGTTGCGTCGAAGCGGCGAGCGATCGATTAAGTCGTCGTGAAGAAGAGAAGCGTTGTGAATAAACTCAATCGTTTGGCCTAAGAGGCGCACCACTTCGTCGGGGAGAGCCAAGGGGCCGGAGACCATGCCGATAAGTTTGGATCGAAACCCTTTGCCGGCGGAAAACAAATCATCGTAAAGCGCATTGAGCTTTGGCAGGTACGCGGGAAAATCACCTTCGCTAAATATTTTGTAATCCTTCATACTGCTTCCATTCCCAACGCGCTCCGCCCCAGGTAATTGTTTTTGGGGCTGGCTCGTTCTAACAGAATGACTCTTGCTGTCAAGGGGAAGTTCCTCCTCGCTCAAGTTGTAAGCTTTTGAAATTACAAATGATTATGTGAGGCCGAAGTTCTTTTGCGCCATTTATCCGGGGCTGTTAAAAAGAACCTCAGACTTGCCACCCCAACGGAGCGTGAGTGCATGGAATTCATCAAGAAGGTCATCGGTTTTCTCCGCAATGTTGTTCAGGACGAACGTATTCCTTCTCGAGACAAAAAAGTTCTGCTCACTCTCGTGGCGCTCATATTGAGTCCGATTGACTTGATTCCTGATTGGGTGCCGATTCTCGGTCTGCTTGATGATTTGGTGATCCTCGCTCTCGTGCTGGATTATTTTTTTGAAGTTCTCGACTCAGAAGTCCTCTTGAGTCATTACCCCTGGGGAATGAAAAGCTTCTCAGCACTTCGGCGCTCCTCTCGGATGATCACCCGTCTCGCTCCTCGAGCACTCAAGCACCTCATTTGGAAGTACGAAAGTTCTCCCTATAAAAAATAATTTCCCATTCAGGGGCTCCTCCCCTACAGTAGAGGTATGGCAAAGACCAGTGCTTTAAAGATTGTCGAAGAACAACGCGAGTTTTTGCACGACCTGTCGTCGCCCTTGATGATTGCCATGGGAATCGTCGAAGCGACGCAAGCCTTGTTAACTCGGGACGGCCACACGGCCGAAGCGGAACGGCTGGAAAAGGCCCGCGTTGCCATCAATCGGATGTCTGAGATGCTCAAAGCCAACCGCCTCAAGCTTAAAACTCTGACCGAGGAGCTGAAGGCCGGACAATGAAGTATTCCAACACTCTGACTTGTCATTTTGATCAGTGCGACCCAGCCGGCATCTTGTTTTACGGGAACTCCTTTACGCTCAGTCACCAAACCATTGAGAGTTTCGTCCAGCACATCGGCATTCCGTGGGCCGACTGGTTTAATAATCCCAAATATGCCGTACCGGTTCGTCACGCCTCGAGTGATTTCACTTTGCCCATCCGCGCCGGCGAGAAGTTTAAAACCGTCCTTCATGTCGCTAAGTTGGGGCAATCAAGTGTCAACTTCGAAGTGGCCCTCCAGAACGAACAAGGCCAGACTTGCGCTTTGGTCAAATCCACCCATGTTTTTGTCGACAAAGCGACCGGAAATAAAGCGAAGATCCCCAGTGAATTTCTAGATCGGCTCCGACGGTACCTGACGGAGTAATTGTTGCAGCTGGGTGCGCTGAACTTTACCCAAGTCCGTGCGGGGGATTTTGGCGACCACTCGCAACTCGACAATGCGTTCAAAGGGCAACACCTGGTGATTCACGCGCCGAAGGCATTCGCGAATTTGCTCCAGCGGCAAGCCATGAGACTCGGTCACACACACCAGGCGATGCCCGCTGCGCTCGTCAGGCACCACGCTCACCACCGCTCCACCATAAGCGGAGGCCGCTAGCTCGTGGTCGACCAGCAACTGCAAGCGCGCCAATGAAACCAGCTCACCCAGCACCTTCACTTGGTCATCCCGACGACCGAGGAGCTTGAGCCAATGGCCCTCACTCAACTCGCCACAGTCATCCGTGGTGAACCAGCCCGCCCGTCGCGGATCTTCAAGATGGGAGTTTCCCCCGGCCACGAGCAAATAACCAGACAGCAGAGCGGGCGACAAGATCTCCAGAACTCCTGCACTCGTGACCCGCACCTGGGCGTGAGGAAGCACTCTCAAGCGTGGAAAATTCCGCTCTAACAGCGACGACAAGGGAGCCGTGGCCACTTGAGAGCAACACTCGGTGAGGCCGTAGGACGGCAGCACGGGCCAGCCCAACTCCCGAGCCGCTCGATAAAGTGGTTCCGGCAAACTCCCGCCCCCCACCAGCACGCCACGCAAGGAACTCGGCGCCCGACACTGGCTCTTGACCAGATCAAAAACCTGAGTCGGAACGAGTGAGCACCAAGTTGCCCCCGTATTTATCAGGGTGCGGAAGAACTCGGCGGAGTGCCAGGCAAGCTCATGGCGTGCCACTCGCATTCCGCAGACCCGAGCCCGCGCCCAAATGGCGAGCCCTCCGACGTGAAAGTCCGGCAAGACATGCAACCATATGTCTCGCTGATCAAGCTGCAGAAACTCCACTGCGCCCTGAGCCGCACACAGCAGAGCTTCGCGCGACAACAAGACAATTTTGCTCGAGCCAACTTGAGTGGAGCCCGACGTCGCGACCCCGATGACTGCACGGTCGGCAACCCTTCGACTGAACTCCTGGTGGAGGTGATTTTGTTGCTCTTGGGGTAACCGTGGATTCAGAAACAGCGCCGAGGAGCTGGCGTGCCAGTCAATCGGTCCTATCGACATTCCACCCACTCGCACTGTTCCAATTGAGAGGTAAAGCCCACTCCGAGGTCGTCCGTCCCCAGCTGCAAACACCCGTCGGTGAAAATACCCTGATCAAAGGCCGAAGGTTCAAACAAGGTCTGACTTTCAAAACCACCCGGCTCCAGCTTTTGGGGATTAATGTTATAAAAATTGGCAGCATAGGCCAGCGCCATCATCCGTCCAACCGGGTGATCCATCGCGTGGGTAAAGACCCAACGTTTTTCGCCGTAGAGTTCCGCACAGCGTTCGATGTCTTCGCCTGAATTTCGCGCCGGCTTAATGACCAGCACCTCAGCACCCGCCAAATCCAAATCCCAATGCAGCTCTTGATCCAGAGCCAAAGGCACTCCCCACCGTTGAGAGAACTCTCGCCACCCTGTTGGCTCGTAGAAAAAGGGGTCTTCGATAAAATCCAGTCGGCTCACAAAATCGTTTCCGAGCTCAGCCATCCAGCGATCCAAATCGCCGACCGTAGCGGAAAGATTAAAATCCAAGCGGAGCTTAAAACCCTCGGGCATGACCGATACCAGACGACGCAAAAACTGGCCGGCCTCATCAAGATCATTGCCCACTTTGACTTTCAAAAATTGGTAGCCCTGTTCCGCGAGTTCGTTGAGTAACGGCAAAGAAAAGCTCGACCAATCCGACAAAGTGTAGTGGCTGGCTAAGACCGGCTCCCGCAAAAACAGACTTTTTTGATCACGACGAGCGGTCGCGTCCCAATGTGCCAGTTCCAAACTTCGGGAAACCAAGGCCGAGGGACGATCAAGGCGAAGACTCTCCAACTGAGCTTGTCGTGGTTCATCTCCCCATTCTGGAAGAGGGTGGCAATCCGCATACCCAACCCCGACGTCGGCAAACTCCACCTTTAATAAAAATCCGTCGCGTACCGCAGCCCCGGCGCGCGCATTAAGACGGCCTTGGGGAACCAGTGCATAGGGTGTGTACCAAATCTTCATAGCAGAATGAGCCCCAAACTCAGTTGAAATCCAAACAACAGATGAATCAATCCCGCCTTGGCCAAAAATTCGTTGTACTCAGGACCAGGTTCAGTTGTTTGTACTCCTCGAAGGGTGGACCAGGCAAGCGGCCCTGCGACGAGAGGCAGGAGGGCAGCCCCCCAGTGTCCGGTGACCCACCAAAAGGCATTCAAGCCAAAGCTGGCGATTAACAGCGCGGCAATTTCCGCGCGCGCAAAGGTCGGACCAAATCTCACGGCAAGGGTCTGTTTGTTCACGCGCCGATCTTGCTCGATATCTCTCAGGTTGTTAATGGCAATCAACACCGTTGCCAACATTCCGACTTGCAACCCCGCAACCGCCACCTCGACATCGACCCGACCCGTGTGGAGAAAATAAACGCCACCGACTGCGACCCAACCAAAAAACAAAATTACAAAAACATCGCCGAGGCCTCGATAGGCCAGAGGAAAGGGGCCGCCCGTGTAGGTGTAGCCAAAAAAAAGCGAGAGCAGACCAATCACGACAATGACCCAGCCCCCTTCGATCACTAAGGGAATTCCGCAGAGAGCGGCCAAGCCAAAACTCGCGAGGCCGGCGGCCATCACCGTCTTTTCGGCAACCAAGCCCGACTGAGTGACGCGCTTCGGGCCCACGCGTTCAGCAGTATCAGCGCCTTTTTTAAAATCGAGGGCGTCGTTAAAGAGGTTGGTACCAATTTGGATAAACAGCGCCCCCAGTAAAGCCCAAATACTCATCCACCAACTAAACTGACCACCCACGCGGTAAGCCAAGGTGGTACCGACTAGGACCGGAACGACTGCGGCAGTGAGTGTTTTCGGCCGAAAGGCCATGAGCCAAGGTTTTACGACGAGAGCATTCATGAGAAAATCCAAATGAGCAACGGCACGACTTACGGCAAACGCGGAAATTTTGAAAAGTTGGGCTCCCGCTTTTCCACAAAAGCATTCTTGCCTTCTTTGGCTTCCTCGCTCATGTAGTAAAGCAGTGTGGCGTTGCCCGCCAAATCCAAGAGTCCCATTTGTCCATCGCAATCAGCGTTGAGCGCCGACTTCAAACAGCGAAGTGCCAAGGGTGAATGTGCCAAAATCTCGCGACACCACTTGAGCGTTTCTTGCTCCAGTTCATCCACCGGGACCACGGTATTGACTAACCCCATGTCGAGCGCTTGCTGGGCATCGTATTGGCGACACAGATACCAAATTTCACGGGCCTTTTTTTGTCCCACGATCCGGGCCAAATAAGAGCTCCCCAAACCACCGTCAAAGCTTCCCACCTTGGGGCCGGTTTGACCAAAGCGAGCGTTGTCCGCCGCGATTGTGAGATCACAAACCACATGCAAAACATGGCCTCCGCCGATGGCATAACCAGCCACCATGGCGATCACCGGTTTGGGAATGCCGCGAATCTGCTTTTGCAAATCAAGCACATTCAAGCGCGGAACACCGTCTCCCCCCACATAGCCCGCATGACCTCGCACTTTTTGGTCGCCACCGGAGCAGAAGGCTTCTTGGCCTTCGCCGGTCAAAATGACCACCCCAATACGCGAGTCTTCACGACAAAGCTCAAATGCTTCTTTGAGTTCCATGACGGTTTGAGGACGAAAGGCATTGCGAACCTCGGGACGATTAATTGTCACTTTGGCAATGCCGTCTTCGGTCACTTCCAGCTTGATATCCGTGTATTGCTTAATCGGCGTCCAACTTTCGCGAGCCATAGTCAGTCCTTTAGTGATTTGGTGTAACACGACGACCTGTGCTATAGCCTAAAATCGACCGACCGAGTAGCCCTTTTCCTGAGCGGCGATCGCCCTTTTGGTGGGGCTTTGCGGCCACCGTGCGAGACCGCCCTTTGACCTATTTACGCGATGCGGCGGGGGCCGCCTGAGAGAATTTCTCTTCGTCGGCTCCATGGGCCTTCAAAAACGCGAGAGTGGCCTCGGCATTCAACTGAATCAGGTGCCGAATGCGCTGGGGAGAAAGCTCGGGATTCACCTTACAAATTTTCCCAAAATAACTCGTACTCAGCATCAAACTCCAATGAGCGATGGAAGAAAACAAAACCCTTACAGCCCACACTTTGCCCGCTCGGCAAGTCTCGGCACCCAACTCGCGTTCAATCACCGCAAGGAGAATCTCGCCCCCGGGTGGCCCTACGCGACTGGGATCAGAGCAAAATCCCCGCAGTTCTCCCTCCGGCTCAGGAACCGAGTCCGACAGAATCAACTTAAAGGTGTTCTTGACCATGTCTCCGCTACGAAACATCAAATCAAAAGTCTTGAGGCAAAACTCGACTAAGCCCACCCCCGGTTGCGCGAGCTGCTGCATTTCTTCCGTTAGCCGCTGGTGCGCGCGCTCGTAGATTTGCCAATAGAGCGTCGGTTTATTGGTGAAATGATAATTGACCGCTGCCACGTTGACTTCCGCCTGACTTGCAATATCGCGAATCGAAGTCCCGTCATAGCCAAACTTGGCAAACAAGTGGCTCGCAACTTCGAGAATTTTCTCGCGGGTATCGACAGCTTCTCGATTCATGGCGAGATCTCTTTCATGGGCGAAGGAGCCATTCGAGAGGTGGAAGTGGTCGCTTCCTGCCGCCGCATCTCTTCGCTCTTTTTGCCCAACAAGCGATAAACCCAAGTGGTGAGGTCATTCAAAATCGCATAGGCCGCCGGAATCCAAACCAGGGTGAGGACCGTACCACTGGTCAAGCCCCAGGCCATGGCCATCGTCAGGGGAATCAGGATCGCATCTGTTCCGCCAATTCCGTAAGCGGTTGGCAACAATCCCATGATGGTCGTAAAGGAACTGACAAATACCGCCCGCAACCTGAGGCCAGAGGCATGCACCAAAATATCTTCGAGTGACAGATTCTTGTGCTCCGCCTTCAACTCCTCAATGAAACTAATCAGAACGATTCCTGAGTTCACGATGATTCCGCCAAGACCAATCATCCCAATCATGGCCAAAAAACTAATCGGCCGGCCATGCAAAAAGAAGGCGATCGAAAAGCCCACTAGACCCAAGGGAATCGTTGTCATGATAATTCCGGGGCTCAAGAAGGAGTTAAAAGTAAACACCAACAGCGCGAAGATGGCAATGAGGGACAACCACAGGGCGTTCCACAGACTCTCCATGGACTCTTTGGTGTTTTCCCCCTCACCACCGAACACGAGAGACACATCTTTGTACTCTTTGCGGGCCTCCGCAAACACCGCCGCCATTTTTTTATTGGCCTCAATCGCATTGGTGACTTTGTCGTCAATTTCTCCCGTTACGGTTTTACTGCGCTTGTAATCAAAGCGCTTAATCTGACGTGACCCCGATTCCCGACGAAAGGTCGCGAGACTACCGAGCGGAATCAGATTGCCCTGGCGGTCCATCACTTTGAGCGCCTTGAGATCTTCCAAGTCCCGTCGCGAATTCGCATCGAGTTGCACTCGCAAGTCCACCTTTTTGTTGTTGAGATTAACATTCGAAATGGACTTGCCCTGAACCGCCGCCCGAACCGTGTCGCCAATCATTTTAACATCGAGCCCCAGGCGATCTGCCATGGGGTAATCAATTTGCACGTAAACCTCGTCATCGCCGACCACGTCGTCGACGCGCACATCGCGAATCCCCGGAGTTTTGCTCAACTCGCTCGTCACTTTCTCAACCACCGCGTTGAGGCTCGCCATGTTGTTGGAGCGAAAGGTGCCGTTGATCGGCTCGCCCACGGGCGGGCCGTTGACCATGGCCTCAAAGATAACCTCGACTCCTGGTGAAAATTCCAACGTCCGAAGTTGGGCCAAGATCTCGGTACTGGGAATGTTGTTCTTGGTATCTTCGTTAGCGTACATCGTAATGAAGCCCACGTTATTGCCGGACTTGGCTTTGGGATCGGCCGGCCCCACCTGAACGGAACCCGCGCGTGCCACCAGGTGAATCAGCTTTTGTCCAACGAGGCCGTTGATCTTGCGACTCACCTCTTCGAGGGCCTGGTGGGTGACCTCAAGTTGGGTTCCCTTGGGGGTCTCGACCCGCGCTATGTAGACTTCCGTTTGTTCCGGTGGGAATAAAATGATTTTATTGAAAACCCCCATCAGGACAAAAGACATCACCAACAGCGCCGTGAAAATCGACCCGGTGATATAACGATGTCGAACCGCCCAACGCACGACCTTTTGAAAGGGTTGCCGCGCCTTGGTTTCAAACCAGTCCTTGCTTTCATCGACAAACTTATCTTGAGGTGAGCTCGTTTCGACCAGCCGCATGGGTAACAAGAAAAAACTCTCCGCCAAGCACGCCACGAGAGCAATCGTCACAATAATGGGAATAAACTTGATAAACTGGCCCATGATTCCGGTGGTTACCAGCATCGGCATAAACGAGGCGATCGTGGTAAACGCGGTCGCCGAAATCGGCAAAGCCAATTGGCGGATCGACTTCAGGGCCGCCTCCAAGGGAGTGAGCCCTTCGGAGCGACGAAGGCGAGCGAAGTTTTCGGCAATCACCACACTGTTGTCGACCATCATGCCGAGGGCAATCACCTGAGCTAAAATGGTAATGGCATTAAGGTTCATCCCAAATGGCGGCATCAGGCCTGCTGTAAATGAAATTGAAAGCGGCAATGACAGCGACGCCATGAAGCCGATTTTTCCCGGCAAAAAGATCATCATCACGATCATGACCAAAATGAGTCCGCTGACGGCGTTTGAGGTCAATACCGCCAGACGATTTTTTACCCGCTTGGCTTCGTTATTGAAGATCTCAAACTTAAACTGACTGCCGTATTTTTCCGCAAAGTCCGCGATCTTGTCATCGATCTGATCGACCATCTCAAGAGTGTCGGCGCCGGCTTTTTTGGTAATCGTCAGGAGCGTGGCTTCTTCACCGTTATAGCGCGCCAGAATTCGCGCTTCTTCTTCACCGTCCTCAACGGTGGCGACATCCTTGAGATAGATTTGTTGGCCGGAAAAATTCGACCGAATCAAAACTTGGGAGAGTTCTTCGCGGTCGCGGATGCGCCCTTCGATCCGCAGCAAGTCTTGATGCTCCCCTTTTTTAAGATTACCACCTGGAACATTCACATTGCGCGCTTGTAGCTTCGCCAAGACTTCATCAATTCCAATGTGGAGCTCACGCATTCTGGAGGTATCTAATATAATGTTAAACTGGCGCTTCTTAAAACCATCCTCGCGAACACTCAAAATGGTTTTGATGTCTTCCAGATCTTCTTTAAGCAAGTCCGCGACCAAATCCCGATGACGGTCTTGGTTGGCGCCCACAATCGCGAGCTCGACCACGGGAAATTCCTCAGACTTCAACTCCAGAAAAGTCGGCCGCTCACGCAGATCCGGCGGTAAATCACTCACCCGATCGACGGCCCGCTGCAAATCAGCGATCACCACCGGAACATTGGCCTTATCAATGTCCGCGCGCACCAGAATTTTGCTCAACCCCGACTGGCTGACCGAGCGTACATCCTTAAGCCCGGAGACTTTGCGGATTTCGTCCTCCAGAGGCTTGGTGATTTTGGTTTCAATATCCTCGGGCGAGGCCCCTTCGTAGTTTGTCGTGACTTGAACCATCGCAAAGTTTACGGCAGGAAAACTTTCGGCGTTCAGTCGCAACCAACCGCCCACCCCAAACACCAAAACCCCGAGCGTGAGAACCAAGGTGAATTTGCTGTGCCTGATAAAAAAACGTGAAAGTGGTTCCATGAATTGTCCTCTAAATCCGGTTCACTTCACACGGGTAATCGGTGAAGACCTGAAAGTAATCAAACAGGGTGTGGATCACAGTGAGCTTAATATTGATTTCGGAAAGCAGACTCTGCAGGAGAGCGTCTTGGTCGTTAATCAAGGCCGACACCGGAATCCTCGCCTGCTGATATTTGCGCGTCATCACTTGGGTGGACTTCTGCAGGTTCTTACTATTGATCTGGGCACTGGCAATGGATTGTTCCAGGAGCCGAATCAAAGGACCGATTTCCTCGTGTTGGCTCTTGATACGCCCCAAGAGCCTTTGCTTTTCTGCCAAATAGCGCTGGCGATCCAGATCGGCCAGAGTTTCCTCGGTATGACGGCTTTGGCTTCCCAGCGGCACCGTCACCGCAATTCCCACCGCATAACCGCTTTTGCCGTTGTCCTGGAAGTCCTCAACTGACGCCGATGTTCCTTGATCGACTCCGCTCATCTGCAACTCGGCATTCAATTGCACGTCGACATCACTGTGTGAAGCCGTGACCTTTTGGGTGCCTTGATATTCCTTTTCCACAAGTGCGACCATCTCGTCGAGGGAAGTGGCTTCCCAAGGTGTCTGCTTCTGCTGCGCAATCGTTTGCGTGCAACTCAGCACCCCCGCCACCGCTCGGTCCAAATCATAGTTACCCAAAGTCAAATTGCGTTCATGCAGTCCGGGAAGCTGTTCCTTGAGTTGACGAAACAAAATTTCGCGCTGGTATTCAAGAGCGGTCAAGTTGCCCTTGCGCCCGGCGACCAGGGCTTCCCATCGCGCGACTTCACCGGCGTCCGTGACCGAGCTGCTAAAGCGGGCTTTGGCTTCTTTGAGTTGACGTTGAGCCGTGTCCAGCAGACCCTGCGAAATCTTTGCCGCCTCTTGGTTGGCCACGAGAGACCAGTAGACTTTGCGAAGGTTCATCTCGAAGGCTTTTTGCTGAGCCACACTGTCGAACTTTTGAATTTCACTGCGCAGGCGCAGATTATCGAGTTGGGTTTTGTTTTGTTTCCCTAGTAAATTGCGCCACAAATCCAGCGTGGCTTTAAGCTGCAGCCCTGTGCGGGTCGCCCGGTCAATGCTGCCGTTTTCAGTCGAACGCTGATCAGTAAAGGCGTGAACGCCCCACGAAGCCCCATAGGGTGAGGCCTTCTCCACGCCCAAAGAATAAAGATGAGTCGGACCAAAGGTCGGAATAAACACCGCAATACTTTTTTCTTCGGAGTTTTGATAATTCCCGCGGCCCACTAAGCGGGCCTGATATTTTTCGCTCGCCTGACCGAATTGAGCTTCGGCCTGCGCCCGCCGCGCTTGGATGTCAGCGGCCGCGGGAGCTTCCTGCCGCGCCAACTCGATCAACTTTTTCTCATCCAGCGGCAGCGCCTCTTCGGCGCCTGCGACACCCATCCAGAGTGGGGTGAGACTCAGCACTGCCACCACCCATTGCAACCCATTCATAATGCCACCTCATGTAATCAAACGTTTGTTTAATTTAGCACGGGGGTGTGAGAACCCACAAGGGGATTTCAAACGATTGTTTTAATTGTCTTAAATATTTGATTTTATTTACTATTTAAATATCAAAGTGAGACTTAGTGGCCCCGACCTTAAGGTTGGTCGAGAAGAGCCATGACCTCTTTGGCCGTCCCCTTGATGGCAAACTTGAACCCGGCCACGAAGAGTTTTACGTGCCCCTCAACCCGACTGCTCGCCGGAGAATCCTCGAGTACGTCCACGGACTCTTTGCGCACAAAAATGGTGGTATTGTCAGTCGTCTTTAATTCCACATACTTCTTGCCCACTCAAGTCCTCCTTAGCAATCCGAGTTCCTTGCACTGCTAATTGAGATTCTACGACTTAAAAAAGCGAGACACAACCTCGAGGAGCTTGTCTGGCATATCTAGATGCACTCGATGGCCCGCTTCGGGGACGATTTCGACCTGTCCAAGAGTCCCGTTGGCGCGTCCATGGCGATAAAGCTCGGCATACTTCTGGTCTCGCTCGCCTGCGACCCACAAAACGGGTCGGTCGAGTTGGCGCAAATTCGATTCGTCAAAGGTGTGGCGCGTGGGGGACCACCTGGTCAAGGCCAGCGCCAACATCTCCCGAAGCTCAGGTGATTCCAGAGGGGCTTCGCGCTCCTGGGAGCGACCCAGGACTTCAAGTGAGTTCCACTGCTGCCACACTTCAAACCACGGGCGCTCGCGAAAACGCTCGGCCCATCCTTGCTCCCACTGGCGACGACTCTGCACCTCGGTGGGCTCCCTCACGCCGGTATGGCTGGAAATAATCACCACTCGATGAAACGCCTCGGGCGCGGCGACTAAAGCGTGAAGGAGCAGTCGGCCGCCGAGCGAGTAACCCACCGCATGGGCCCGCTCACCTCGGGTTTGCTGACGAAGTTCAGTAAGGAAGTTCTGCGTCCAGGTGGTGAGGTTGTGAATCGGGGAGAGCGGGCCGGCGGTCAAGAGCTCAGGAGTCCAGACTTTTTTTGCCGCGAGCTGAGCGCCCAAACTCGCCAGCTCACGCCCGGAACCACCAAACCCGTGAAGCCCTACAAAGTGCATGGGAGTGCCTTGCAGAGAGCCTGGTAGTGCTCCCAAAATCGCGCCGTCGCCTCTTCGTTGGGGCGAATTTCGATCAGCGCGTGACGGGCCATGGGGGGCGGCCGCTCTGGCACCCGCCGCCAGAGGTAGTAATCCAGTCCCCACATCTCCGCCAAACCCTCAAAGCCGAGGCGGTGTTGATTTTCAAAGAGCGGATCGTGAAACAGTCGCCGAAAAATCTGCCCACCCTGATTGTTGATAACCACTATGCGCACGGGAGTTTGGCCGCTGTAGCGAAGGGCCCAGGGCGCGTTCAAATCGTACAGCGCCGAGAGATCTCCCAACACGAGCCAGTTTTCCTTCTCGGCAGACAGGGATCCCAAAAAACTCGACATCACGCCATCGATGCCATTGGCCCCGCGGTTGGCCATCGGCACGGCATTGGCTTCGCGGTACCGGGCCGCCAAATCCCACTCGCGAATCGGCAAACTACTCCCCAAAAACAAATGGGCTTGGGGAGGAATCAGACCGGACAAATCGCGAAACACACTCGGCTCAGCATGAGGATCCTGCGCCAACAAGTGATCCAAGCTCGCAACCAGACTTTGGCTCCGCCGCAGCCATTGGCCTGCGGCCTCAGTGGTTCCTCGAGAAGCCGGTTCACGGAGCAACTCCAGGGCCTTTAAAGGCAAAGGTTGATTCACCTTGCGGCCCAAGCCCGAGAAGGGCCGCGAAGAAAAACTCAAGACCGGCCAAGGGCGAAGCTGTTCCAGGTCTCGCCACAGGCGCGTCGTGGGAATTCCGCCGATGCGGATCACGCCATCGAAGGCTTGATTTAACTCTGGACCTTGAAAAATTCCATCGCCGCCCTCGAGGCGAAAGTCCGCCAAACTTTTTTCTTCCCGTAGCCCGGAGGGACCTTCGAGCAACATCGGCCAGCGAAGATTCAGCAAGGCTGACCGTACCGGCGCTCGCTCGCCCTCGGACAGGTCTCCCACCATGATCAGAGGTGAGCGCACCGTTTTAAAAAAACTTTCGGTGGTAGCCTGCCAGCGAGAAAAGTCGCTGGCCTCGACACCCTGAGTGGCCTTTGCCTCAGCGTGATACTCTTTGACGGCGCACGCCCAAGGACTCACTTCACTATCAATCAAAGGCTCCTCAAAGGCCACGTTGATATGGGTGGGCGCAACGGCGCTCACTGCCACCTCCGGAATATCAGTGCCACTCAAATCGTAACTTTGAGCCACGTAGTGCGAGAAGATTCCCACCTGCTCAATGGCCTGTGGCGCTCCGGTTTCACGGTACTCCGCAGGCCGATCGGCCGTGACCAATACCAGCGGCAAACGCGAGTACCAGGCTTCAACCGTCGCTGGCAGAAGCTCCGCCACCGCCGTTCCTGAAGTTGTTACCACCGCCACCGGACGTCCGTTCGAGCGCACCCGACCGAGCGCAAAAAAAGCGGCCGCCCGTTCATCAAAAAATGAAACCACTTGCAGACCACTGGCGGCGCCCAACACTTTAACCAGAGGGGCGTTGCGAGCCCCAGCACAAAGCACAAAGTCACGGATGCCTTGTGTGGCAAGTTGCTGAATGAGGTGTCGCGCTCCTTCAATCTGCTTCATAACCCCAGACCCTCGAGAACAAACTGACGCTTTAATTCCAGCTCTTGCCACTCTCGCTCGGGGTCACTGGGAGCCACAATCCCACAGCCGGAGGCTAACAGTGCACCTTGGTCGTTCCACTGGATGTTACGGATGGCAACCAAGCACACCATCTCCCCTTGCGGAGAGCGCACGCCAAAGGGTGCGCCAAAACGATTCGCCTCCGCCGGTCGACGGGTGCGAAGCCACTCTCGGCCCGAAGCCCGGGGGTAGGCGCCCAAGGCGGCGGTGGGATGAAACACTTCCACCAGTTCCTCAAAGTGCCACGCACGCTCCAACTCCACGCTCAATTCCGTCTTAAGGTGAGAGAGTGAACCCAGATGGCACTCCTGAGTTTCGCCGATGTGGACCGACCCCAAACTCGCCATCTGCGCTGCTAAATCTTCAATGACCAAACGGTGCTCAAATCTTTCTTTGGGATCAGCCAACAACTCACCCGGGATAAATCCGCCGCGCCTGGTGCCAGCGAGGGCCATGGTCGTCAGCCGGCCGTCGCGAACCATAAACAAAACCTCAGGGCTGAGTCCCACCATCCCCGCCGCCGGTGTCCACCAGGCGTAGGGTCGAAGATGA
>JADZEO010000014.1 GCA_020850475.1 Bdellovibrionales bacterium
CGGAGGCCCGCCTGCCGGAGGCCCGCCTGCCGGAGGCCCGCCTGCCGGAGGCCCGCCTGCCGGAGGCCCGCCTGCCGGAGGCCCGCCTGCCGGAGGCCCGCCGGCCGGAAGGGCCGAGGCCCGAATCGAATTTGATGACTTAAAGGAGCTTCGCCTGCGGCGGCTCGACTTCCGGAACTTCGGGCGTGGGCCGTTCGAACGGCACCGGCTGCCCGCCGGCCTTTTCTAAATCCCGGCGCGTGCGGAAGAGCTTCATGTTATCCAGAGTCGCGTAGATGTTGATTTGGCGCTTGATTTTTTCCGAGGGCGAAAGCAGTGCAAACTGCCCCGCCAAACCCTGCAAACGCTCCGCAATACTGGCAAAGTACTTAATGGCGGGAAGGCTTAAAAATTGGGCATTCTCCAAGTCCAGAACCAACTGCTTGTCCCCTCGCTCAACGAGGCTACTCACTTCGGCCCGCAATTCATCAAAATTGAACGAATCGATTCGGTCGAATACCGTGATCACTGCCCAACTGGATTGTTTTTGAACTCGATAGCTACCCATAGATCGGCAATTATTTGATTTATCACGCTCCTTGTCAATCTCCTCGAGTCGACCTGGAAAAGAGTCCTCGGTCGGACGAATTCTCCAGTGGTTCCAGCTAGACATACTCGAGGGTTTGGGCTAGAAAATCTTCCACTATGTCAGACCTCAAACTGTTCGCTGGAACTTCCAACCCGGAACTTGCCGCCCAGATCGCCAAAGAAGCTGGCCTGGAGCTCGGGCACTGCGATGTAAAGCGCTTTGCCGATGGCGAAATCCAAGTTGAGATCCATGAAAGTGTGCGGGGCTGTAATGTTTTCATGGTGCAAAGCACCTGCCCACCAGTGAACGAAAACTACATGGAATTGTTTGTGATGATCGATGCCCTTCGCCGGGCCTCCGCCAATGAAATTACGGCGGTGATGCCTTACTACGGCTATGCTCGCCAAGACCGTAAAGTCGCTCCGCGGGCACCGATTTCAGCTAAGTGCGTGGCTCAGCTCCTAAAGACGGCGGGCGCCGATCGCCTGGTCGTCGTCGATTTGCATTCTTCGCAGATTCAAGGTTTTTTTGACGGTCCCTTTGACCACTTGTTCGCCATTCCCACTCTCGCCCGCACCTGGCGGGAAAAGTACGGTTACGGCGACCAATACGTGGTCGTTAGCCCCGATGCGGGCGGCGTAGAACGGGCCCGAGCCTTTGCTAAACGGCTCGAGGCTTCCATTGCCATTATCGATAAGCGGCGCTCAGGTCCCAACGAGGCCAAGGCCGTACACCTGATCGGTGACGTATCTGGCAAAATTGCGATTGTCCTCGACGACATGATCGATACCGCTGGAACCCTTTGCCAAAGTGTTGACAGCCTGCTTAAAAATGGGGCAAAAAAGGTGTTTGCTGTTGCGACCCATCCAGTCCTTTCCGGTCCGGCCGTGAGCCGAATCACCGAAAGTGCCTTGGAAGAAGTCTGGGTCACCAATACGATCCCTTTGCGACCTGAGGCTCAGGCTTGTAAAAAGATTCGGGTGGTTTCGATCGCTCCCTTGGTGGCAGAGGCAATTAAACGCATCAACAGCAAAGATTCGGTCAGCGCATTATTTGAAATTTAAGAGAGGTCTAAGATGGCATCGCAAGAAACAATCGAACTCAAAGTTACCGATCGCGTTCAGGGCAAAGGCAACAACCGCCAACTGCGAATGAAAGAAATGATTCCCGCAGTCGTCTATGGACCCAAAATTGAAAACATGAATTTCTGTTTGCCCGAGCTAGAGGCCTATCGTCTGGCCAAACACAAATTTGACAACGTGATCATCAGCCTGAAGTCGGACAACGCCAAGCTGAACAACCTCAAAGTGATGCGCAAAGATTTTGACGTTCATCCTCTTTCTCGACGTCCACTCCACCTCGACTTTTACGCTCTTGATATGACTCAAACCGTTCGCATTAACGTCGAAATTCGTTTTGAGGGTAAACCGGCGGGTGCAGCTGAAGGCGGTCTCTTGAACATCATCAACCGCGACATCGAAATCGAATGTATGCCTGGTGACATTCCGGAAGCCATTGTCGTCGACGTTTCAAACCTGGGGTTGAATGAATCGATCCACGCCTCGGACCTCAAGCTTTCTGAGAAAATCAAAATGCTCACCGAACCCACGGCAACTCTGGCAACTTGTGCGGTCGCTCGTGAAGAAGCTCCGGCTGAAGTTCCAGCAGCGGCGGCTGAAGGGGCAGCGGCGGCTGAAGGGGCTCCCGCAGCGGCAGGTGCGGCTGGTGCTCCGGGTGCAGCAGCTCCGGCGGCTGAAGGGGCGAAAGACGCTAAAGGCAAAAAGGATTAGGAGTACCCCTCCTTTCCTAGAGGATCAGCATATCCATGTTAATTATTGTTGGGCTGGGTAATCCGGGATCGAAGTATCAACTTACCCGCCATAACATCGGCTTTATGGCCGTTGATGCCCTCGCCCACTCTCTCAACGAAGCCGATTCGTTTCGGACTGAACACAAAGCCCTGACGGCCAAGGTTCGTATCGAAGGCCAAGCTGTGCTTTTAGCGAAACCGCAAACTTTTATGAATCTCTCAGGTGAGTCCGTCCAGGCGTTGTTAAGTTACTACAACAGCACCCCGGCCGAGCTCTTAGTCGTCCACGACGAAGTCGACTTGCCCTTTGCTTCGATTCGTTACCAAAAGAGTCGCGGGCACGGCGGACACAACGGCATTCGCAATATCCATCAACTCTTGGGCACTCCCGATTATCAACGCCTCAAGCTCGGCGTGAGCCGTCCGTCGAACCCCCAAATGGAAGTCGCCGATTTTGTGCTGCAAAATTTTTCTTCAGACGAGCTTAAGCAGTTGCCGGACTTTCTCGCTCTGGCGGCCGAGAGTATTGAAGTGTTTGTCAAAGATGGCTTTGAGAAGGCCGCTACCCGCTACAACCGGACGACCGAAAGGAACTAAAAACATGGCTTTACAGTGTGGAATCGTAGGACTCCCGAATGTCGGCAAGAGCACCCTCTTTAACGCTCTGACGAGTGCCAAGGCCGAAGCCGCCAACTACCCCTTTTGTACCATCGATCCCAACGTCGGGGTCGTGACCGTTCCGGATGATCGCCTCCCCAAAATCGCCGCAATTTTTAAGTCAGAAAAAGTCCTCCCTACCACAGTCGAGTTTGTCGACATCGCGGGGCTTGTTGCCGGTGCGAGCAAAGGTGAAGGCCTGGGCAACCAATTTCTCGGCAATATTCGCCAGACCGATGCCATCATTCATGTGGTGCGCTGTTTTACCGACGACAATGTGGTGCACGTTTCCGGTAGTATCGACCCCCTTCGTGACATCGGCACGATCAACACCGAACTCATGTTGGCCGATTTAGACTCGGTCGACAAACGCTATGCCCGGGTCGAAAAGGCCGCGCGTACGTCAAAAGACAAAAAACAGTTGGCCGAAGTCAGCGCTTGCGTGAAATTTCGTGACGCTCTTAATGCCGGCCGTCCCGCGCGCTCAGTTGACCTGACCGAGGAAGAACAAGAAATTGCCCGCGAGTTTCATTTGCTCACCAGTAAACCGGTCCTTTACGTTTGTAACGTTGCTGAGTCCGAAATTGCCGATGAACAAGATTCCGCTTTGGTCGCGCAAGTCCGCAAGATGGCGGAGGCCGAAGGCAACAAAGTCATCCGTATTTGCAGTTCCATTGAGGCCGAGATCGCCCAACTCCCCGAAGCCGAGCGCCGAGACTTTCTTGAATCGGTGGGACTCAGTGAGCCCGGTTTGTTTCGTTTGATTCGCGAATCCTACAAGTTGCTCAACCTCGCAACTTACTTTACCGCCGGCCCCAAAGAAACCAGAGCTTGGACGGTTAAGCTTGGCACCAAAGCCCCGCAGGCCGCCGGTGTCATCCACACTGATTTTGAGAAGGGCTTTATTCGCGCTGAGACCTACCACTGCGAAGACTTGTTTAAGGCCGGCACCGAAGCCGGAGTCAAAGAAGCCGGGAAGTATCGTCTCGAAGGCAAAGACTACGTCGTTAAAGACGGCGACGTCTTGTTTTTCCGCTTTAATGTGTAGCGTCGCCGGGACCCACCCACTTCTTCATGATCTCTTTGAATTCTGGATATAGAACCAGAGCGGCATAGGCGCTCAGGTGAAAATCATCAATAAAAAGCGGCCGCCCCTCACGAGTATTGGTACAAGGGTTGTCCGGACACAAAGTCTGAAATGGATCCCAAATTTCCACTCCATTAAACTCAGCCGAGAGAGCTTTCATACTTTCAAGGACAGGTCGCCGGATCTTTTCGAGCTCTTCGCGGTCAACTTGGTGCCCCCCTTGGCAGATAGGATTGTTGCGATTAAACCAATCAGCACACCGATAGAGCTGCGAGCGCATCACCGGCGTGGGGGCGACGAACAGGACTTTGATTCCCTTGGCCGCTGCTCCTCGCAGCCAATTTCTTGCGTCGACAACTGCATCGGCGCGCCCAACCTCATAGCGAGGACTGTAAAGTGCTCGCCATAGATCCTTAACTTGAACCTCACCCTTGGGATTCAGGAAGTGGTCGATTCGAAAGCTCGGCAACACCACGACATCACCTGGCTGAGCGTTCCGCAAGGTCATGGCCGAGATTTCCTGACTAAACTCCCGGCAATCGGCGGTCCGGCTGGGGTCGGCCAATGGTTTGGCGAAATCAATGAAGCCACAGCCCGGTTTAACATACGAAATTCCTTCGACTCCGTATTCTCCAGCGAGTTGGTCGATTAACAGATTTACGGCGTATACTGCCGAGTCTCCAATCACGAACACTTTCTTGGTTCCCAAAGTCTCTGGGCATTGTGTCGGGCGATAATGTGTTTCAAAGCCACCAAAAGGAAAATTGTAGGCATTTAATACTTGGCACCGACGTTCCCCGGCCTCTGGGAAAGGCATTGCTCCAGTCGGGAACCAATCCCTAGGCGAGTTCATTACCACACTTAAGCTCAAAGAACTCCGATACTCCCGAATAAGTTCGGTCGCGCCCAATCCCAACCCGATTAACAATAAAAATCCTAGATTGCGCCGCCAAGCCTGGTGCCGACCAATCCAAATTCCGTAGCGCATCGGCGTTTCGACAAATTTGTAAGACAGCAGGGCCAGAGAGGTGAAAGTGAAGAGTGACGACAGCAACGGCCCAACTCCATTGAGGCCAACCGTCCACTGCCACAAGACCAAGATCGGCCAATGCCAAAGGTACAGGGAATAGGATCGTTTACCTAACCAGACCAGTGTCGAAGAGGCGAGAAGTTTCTTAACCCAAAAGTCCGTTGGTGATTCCCCCGCAACAACCAAAAGCACTGTGCCACTCACAGGAAGCAAGATCCAGGGCCACGGGCCACTCTTGGCCTCGGCCAACCAAACGCTGGCTCCAAGGAGAACGAGGCCCAGTGTCGCCACACCGGATACCAACCGTCGAGAACTAAGGTCGGAGTGAAATAGGAACTTCTTCCACCGAGTGAACCGCTCGGAGTCTTTCGCCAAGCAAAGAAGAACGCCGGTACTAAGCTCCCAAAATCGACTTCCCAGGGAATAAAAAGCCACGTCAGGTTGTTTTTTTGCATACCAGATTGAGGCAACCAGCGAACCCAGCGCCAACGCTGCAAATCCCCCTAAAACCGCGCGGGTCGCTGACTTATTCTGACGGCGAGCCACCACCCAGAGAAAAACGATGAGAGGTGCCACCACATAGAACTGTTCTTCGATACCGAGAGACCAGGTATGGGTAAAAGGATTGAAATCGTCCGTTGGGTCAAAGTACCGATGACTCAGATCCTGCAGCTTCCAGTTGCTTAAACCCCAAAAGGCAAATCTCCGAACACTGTCGTTGGCTCGGCTCAGCCAGGCATCCGGAATAAACAGCGTCGACAACACCGTGGTCACCGCTAACATCACGACTAAACCTGGAATGATGCGAGCGAGGCGACGCGAATAAAACTCGCTCAAAAAAGTTGCGAGCGACAGTGGGGGTTTAGCGATCAGCGACGAGGTCACCACAAAACCTGAGATCACAAAAAAAATGTCAACTCCCAGAAATCCCCCGGGCAGCCAAGCGCGATTCAAATGGTAAACGATCACCGACAATACGGCGATTGCCCGCAATCCGTCGATGTCGGGGCGATAGGTTACGTCGACATGTTTAGACATAGCTTTCATCATCTTCCAGCAGCTGACTGGCAAAGCCAACAAAAAAGCCATGGTTCCCGCTGAACCATGGCTTCCGGCGAATCCCTGCCTAAAAAGAGCGATTAATTGTTCACCCGACCACCTTTGAGTTCCTTGGCTCGTCGGACCAATTCAACAAATTCTTCGCGATAGGTGTCGCGCTGGCCTTTGACCTGCACCGCACCGCTCGCCCAATCCAAAACCTTTTCAAAACTGCTAGTGCCTTGATACTTGGAATTGCGCAGGATCATCCCGAAAGAGGCCACGGCCGTTGCAAACCGAAAATCACTGTCGGTCTGGCCCAACTCTTTGGCCTCAGCGTTGACCGGAACTTCGAGCAAGGTGCTCTTGTCCCCTTCGGGCTGCTTGTAGCGCAATTTCACGGTGAGCAATTCTTGAGAGCCGGTACTGACTGGGGCGGCCGCCGTCTTTGGTTGATACTTAAGCGCATCCACCTTCGGCGAGCTGGCTTGACCCGCCGGAACCACTTCGTAGAGAGCGGTTACCGTGTGGCCCGTGCCAATTTCACCGGCATCCTTTTGGTCGTCGTTGAAGTCTTCTTTGTTGAGCTTGCGGTTTTCGTAGCCCAGCAGTCGGTACTGTGCGACTTGGGCCGGATTGAACTCAACTTGAATTTTGACGTCTTTGGCAATGGTCACCAAGTTGGCGCTTAACTGTTCGACGAAAACTTTTTTGGCTTCCCGATCATCGTCGATGTAAGCGTAATTGCCGTTGCCTTTATTGGCAAGTTGCTCAAGGGTGCCGTCTTTGAGGTTGCCCATCCCCAGACCCAAGACCGTCAGGAAGGTTCCCTCTTTGGCTTTAGTCTCAATCAAGCGGATCAAGTCACCGCGACTCGTGGTGCCCACATTAAAGTCGCCATCAGTGGCTAAGATCACGCGATTGACTCCACCTTTTACGAAGTTTTGCTTGGCTACCTGATAAGCCAAATCGATACCCGATGCGCCGTTAGTGGAGCCTCCGGCTTCGAGACGCTCAAGTGATGCCAAAATCTCCGCCTTCTTTTCTCCCGAAGTCGGTGGCAAAACCAAACCAGAGGCGCCGGCATAGACCACGATGCTTACTTTGTCGCGGCCGTTAAGCCCATCTACGAGGAGCTTAAAAGCTCGCTTCAATAGCGGCAATTTGTTTTCATCCGCCATTGAACCCGAAACGTCCAACAAGAAGACTAAATTGGCCGTCGGCCGATCTTTGGTGACAATCTCGCGCCCTTTGAGCGCAATTCGCACCAAACGATTCTCTGACCAGGGCGAGCGAGCCACTTCGGTGTGGACGGCAAAAGGATGTGAACCCTTCGGAGGTTCATAGGCATAGGGAAAGTAGTTGATCAACTCTTCGATGCGGACGGCATCGACCGGAGGCAAAGAGCCGGACTGAATAAAGCGCCGCAGGTTGCTGTAGGAAGCGGTGTCCACATCGATGGAAAAAGTCGAAAGTGGATGATCCGTGACACTAACAAAGTCGGACTCCGGCAGATGATCATAGTCCTCACCGGTGGTGTAATAGTCGACTCCCGCGCCACCTTTACCGTAGCCGATCATCGCCTCACGAGATTGGGCCATCATCTTCGACGGTGCGGCCGCCGGCGCTCCGGGCATCTGTCGCGCAAGCCCAGCCACGGCGCCTGTGGCACTTTGTACCTCGTTCGCCAAGCCGTCATATTCCTCACGTGCGGCAACGTCTTTTTTCCTCTCCGCCACCTGAACCCGCGCCTTCGCCTCTTCTGGTTCTGCAGGTGAGGCTAAAGTTGCAGTGGGAGGCGGAAGCTTCTTTTCATCGCGAATGTCGTCTTGATCGACAACGGGAATTTGCGAGGTCACAATTGGTTCTTGGGTGTTCATAATGGCCGCTTGCCGTGGGAGTAACACGATGGCCGCAATTCCAGCTGCCACCAGTCCCCCGAGCGGAGCGAACATCCACCACTTCAAACTCCAGGAATTTCCGTGAGCTGATTCACTCGCCGAGTTGGTGGCCCGTTCTTGCCAAACTTGTTCTAAGCGCGTTTTTTCTTGTTCCGTAAGAATGGGTTTTTCTTCGGCTGCAAATTCGCTCTCCAGCAAAACCGCCGTTTGCTTGACTTCATCGACAAACTGACTGGCCTCACGGTCCTTTTTGAGGAGTAGTTCGATATTTTCTTTTTCTGAGCCGCTCAGTTCGCCCAGAGCGTACGCGGTCAATTTGGTTTTTTGCTTATCGTTCATCATTTGAGCCCTCCTTGTACTGAGGGTTGAGCGGGGTGCAGGCGTTTGCGGATATGTTGGAGTCCCTCAAAAATCATCACACCCACATGGCTTTCACTGATTCCGGTCACCTGACTGATTTCCCGGTAACTGAGACCTTCTTGAAACTTAAGGCGCAAGACTTCCTGTTTGCGAGTTGGAAGTTCCGCCATGATCGCGAACACTTGCGAAGTGGTTTGGCGTCGTTCCACCGTCGCCTCCGGATCATCCGGCGACTTGGCTTGATCTGAATCAAATGGGTTCATTCGACCCTCCTTCTTTAACACATCAAGGGCCCGGTTACGGCAGACGCGAAACAACCAGGGAGCCTCATGACCTGCGAGGCGCGCAGGGTCTTCTTGCCACAATTTGACGAAGGTTTCCTGAACAACATCCCGCGCGGATTGCTCAGGTAACAGTCGTGCAACATAGCGAAGCAGACGCCCCTCATATTTAATGAGGGTTTCTTTGAGCCACTGAATCTTGTGGTCACCTGGTTTGTTTCCCATCTATCGCTCCCGTGTCCTGCTGTGTTAACGATGCTGGAGGGATCTTTCTTAGGCTTTTTTGCAAAAAAATTATCACCCAGCATATTCTATTGAATTCCCCAGGCAATCCTTTGGAAACTTTCTGGACAAGCGAAGCGAGATTATGGACCATGACAATTATGAAGAGCTTGGACGGAGCCCTCAGTGGAGTTAGGGTCATTGACCTTTCCCGCATCTTAGCTGGTCCCACGTGTACTCAAATCCTCGGGGACCTCGGTGCGGAAGTGATTAAAATTGAGAAACCCGGTACTGGTGACGACACTCGTGCTTGGGGCCCGCCTTACTGGGATCATACGTCGGCTTATTTTTTGAGTGTGAACCGTAACAAGGATTCGCGATTTCTCGATTTTGCTCTCGCCGCCGATCGCCAGAAACTTTTGGAGTTGATTCGCGACGCGGACATTTTAGTCGAGAACTTTAAGACGGACGACCTCAAACGCTTCGGGCTTGACTATCAATCTCTGGCTCCGCAGTTTCCGCGCCTCATTTATTGTTCGATTACGGGCTTTGGATCGACCGGACCTTACAAAGATTTGCCGGGCTACGATGCCCTCGTGCAAGCAATGGGTGGCCTCATGAGTATCACTGGTCCCAATGCCGAAACGCCGACCAAAGTGGGCGTGGCAATCACCGACCTTATTTCAGGCCTGTACGCCGGAACCGGAATTTTAGCGGCACTTCACGAACGCCAACGTTCGGGTTTGGGTCAGCATTTAGAAATTGCGCTCTTTGATTGCCAAGTCGCTAGCCTGGCCAATGTGGGCATGAACTTTTTGGTTTCCGGGAAAAGCCCCACTCCTCTCGGCAATCACCACCCGAGTATTGTTCCCTACGGAACCTATCCCTGTGCGGACGGTACTCTCATGCTCGCCGTCGGCAACGACCAACAGTATCAGCGATTGTGCCAAGTCCTGGGCGCGGGCCCCTGGAACTCCAACCAATACCAAACCAACCGCGACCGAGTTGAACACCGCCAAGTATTGGAAGCCATCATCGCCGAGCGCACACGAACTGAAAAAATCGACTATTGGCTGAGCCGCCTGCAAGCAGCAAAAATTCCAGCTGGTCCCATTCAATCACTTGCCCAACTAAAATCAGATCCCCAGGTTTTGGCTCGCCAACTCTTCACCACCATGGATGACGGCAAAACACCTTGTATTGCGAGTCCGCTGCGTCTTTCGCGGACGCCCGTGCGAAAATACCGGGCCCCCCGCAAGCTTTGAGCAACAATCTCAATTTGAGACACTCAAGGTTGATCCAAAGCGCGAGTTTTCCCAACTCATCCTCGACTCGAGTCTAGTCTTGTCCGATACTATATATGGTAGGGTGGTGTCGGGCGGGCATTTTGGTGCCGTGGTACCACTTTGTCTTTGCCCCACATCAACGCTCGTCGGTAAACGCGGTGATTTTACAAGGGGCCAATAATTTATGACATACAAGTCAGTACCTGCGTGGTTAGGCTTAGCCTTTTTTACGATCCTTTGTTTTCACAATTGCAGCCAGGCTCCCATCAAGCACCAAAGCTTCCCACCCATCGGCGAATCGGTGGTGATTCCGCTCAACGAGACGGTCACTCTATCGAAGGCCGATGATTCTTATCGCCATGTTCTCATCTACTTCACCATGGGGAGCGCCACTCTGGATTACGCTCCGGACGCCAAAGTTCAGTTCATCAGCCGCGAAGATCAGTCGGTGGTAGCGGAGTACACGGGTCAACAACTCAAAGAGATGTATCAAACGACCGGATGCCCAGACCAAGTCTCTGCCTTTTTAGAGAATGCCTTTGTCGGCGATACTTTGTTTTGCAACAATAGCCTTAATTTAGCGCAGGTGGGTGAATTTCGCATTATCCGCAGTGACAATAAGAAGAAAGTAGCCACGAGTTACACGGTGGAATTTTCGCGTAACGAATTGGATATGATTGCGCTCACGGTTAACGCGAACTGAGTTCCTTTGATTTGAGACCAGCTTAACGGAGGGGATGGCCGTTTTATGAAACAGGATTTACGGACGAACAAGATCAAATTCGGATTTGTGGTACTCGCCAGTTGCCTCGCAATGGCTTGTACCGACGTCAAGTTTTCCACAGCACCCGACAATGCAACAGGCCTCAATGATCCCGGCGGTGAAGACCCGGGGGGGAATCCCATTGGCGGCGGTAATCCCTTTGAACCTCCTCCTGGCTCGGGCGGCGGAGGCGGAGGTGGTGGTGGCGGTGGCGGTGGCGGTGGAGGCGGCGGCGGTGGTGGCGGCGGACCGATTCTTCCTCCTCCTCAGAATATCGGTGAGCCCAACCCCAGTAACGGAATTTTTGATTTCCAAAGCGCGGTTAACAAAAACCATGTGTGGGTTGTCACCAATCTTAACGGTGGAAACAAAATCCACTTAATTACGGTCGAGGCTCCCGAATATCCAACCAAAGAGTGGTGGATTCCAAATGTGCCGAGCCATGGTAATCGTACTTATGTTTCCGAAGTTGGCTTGATCTTAGGTAAAGAAGGAGGAAGGGTCTATCGCATTGATCCCTCCCATCCCTCTGATCACAATTTCACTCCGGTTTGGCAAATTCCAGGAGCTGCGGGCGATACCCGCACCTGCACGACTTCATTTAAGCTCGGCGACGCCTCCTATGTGGGTATCGCTTGGGAGAACTCCAGCAACCACCGAATGTTTACGCGCATTCCGATTGACCTCACTAAGCCTGAGAAATTGGATCTTGATCGTAAGGAAACCGTCGATCTCGGCAACACCTCTGTTCAGGGTGGAAACCGTTGGAGTTACAGTTGCTTTATCGACCACCAACGGAAGTACTTTTGGTCCGGTTGGGCGTCTAATTCATCCTTCTTTGGCGTGAATGTGCAAACCATGACTGCTCTTGATCATACGGTTCATCCGCCCAACAAGGGCCATACCAATGTTTCGTTTGGCGACAAGTTGGCCGATCCGGCTCAAGGCAAAGACCCCTCGTATGCCATCGCGGGTGACGCGTTTGGTGATGTGCTCTCGGGCGTTGGTATGTACACCTTTGCTCACGAGACTCGTAACAAGTTGATCTATGGCTCCCAAAGTAACGCCAATAATTTGCTCATCGGTCGCGAGGAATGCTTCTCGACGTTGACGGATTGTACGGGAAAATTTGTGTCGACTGACCTCACATCGATTGGCCGCGTGGGCCCGATGAGTTCACTCAACGACGGACGCATGGTGGGGATTGTTCGTGGTACCAATTCCCAAGTCTATGTTATCTCCCCGTCCAATCCCGCTGACCTCACCCAACCGATCAGCGCCACTCGGATTAAGCAAGTGATGGGCGACGCCTACATGTATAATGACTTCACCGGTGGCAGTTTGTATTCACGCGATATTGATTTGCTCGTCGACCTGGCCGCGTTGTCGGGTTGGGTGCCCGACCACAAGGTGAAGTCTCTCTCGTTCACCTGGACAGCTCAAGCCGGCGGAAATGCCACTTGGAAGGGACTCACACTGAAGGCGCGTTGCTATTTGCGGGGCCAGACTCCTCCCGCCTTTGAAGAAGTCACCGGCATTAAGGACGCTGGGCAAACCACTTTGATTAATGTTTCCAGTTGCACCAATGCCATGGTCAACACCTTGGAAATTCAAGTTCGCCCCGTGACCGGTGCCACCGACTTCACGCGCACCAGCCAAATCAAGATTTTTGGCTTACAAGAATAGGGGCTAACGTCAACAGCCCCAAAGTTGGTGAACCGCCCGCCCAGGATTTCGACCAGGGCGGCGGACCCTTGAACTAGCGGATGGCCGATTCGCCCGTGAGTTCCAGACCTACAATCAGACGATGAATGTCTTCCGTTCCCTCGTAGGTATTAACTGTTTCCAAATTCATCATGTGGCGGATGACTGGATATTCATCGATGGTACCGTTGGCTCCGAGCATGTCGCGGGCGTCGCGAGCGACATCAAGGGCCATGCGGCAGTTGTTCATTTTAGCCATCGAAACCTGCCAGTGCTTCATCTCGCCCCGCTCTTTGAGGCGTCCCAATTGCAACACCAGCAGTTGGCCTTTAGTGATTTCCGTCGCCATTTTAACGAGCTTCGCTTGCGCGAGCTGATAGGCAGCCAAAGGCTTGCCGTCAAAGATGATGCGCTCCTTCGAGTAATTGAGGGCTTCGTGGTAGCAGGCATTGGCCGCTCCCAAAACACCCCAAGCAATGCCATACCGCGCTTGAGTCAAGCAGCTAAGGGCCCCTTTAAGCCCCTCGATGTTTGGCAGAATCGCGTTCTCAGGAACCACGCAATCTTCCATGTGCAGCTCACTGGTGACACTGACTCGCAAAGCAAACTTGCCCTTCATTCGAGTCGTCGAAAATCCGGGGGTGTTGGTTTCTACGATAAATCCTCGGACGACGCCGTTGAGTTTAGCCCACACGATTGCGATGTCCGCGGCACAGCCATTGGTAATCCACATTTTATTGCCGTTGAGCTTGTAACCACCGGGGACCTTTTCGGCCTTGGTCAACATTCCGCCCGGATTGGATCCAGCATCGGGCTCGGTCAAACCAAAACAACCAATGATTTCAGCTTTAGCTAAACGCGGAAGGTACTTCTTTTTTTGTTCCTCAGATCCAAAGGCATAGATGGGGTACATGACCAAAGCGCCTTGCACCGAGCAAAAGGAGCGAATGCCGGAGTCGCCACGCTCGAGCTCCTGGGTAACCAAACCATAGGCCACTTCACCCAAGCCTGGGCACTCATACCCTTGAAGGTTCGCGCCCAAAAGTCCGAGTTCACCGAACCGCGAAATCAAATGCGCAGGGAACTCCTCATTACGATTCGCCTCTTGAAGTACGGGAATGACTTCTTCGCTGACAAATTCGCGAACAGTGCTGCGAATCATCAACTCTTCTTCGGTTAGAAGGCTGTCAAAATCCATGTAGTTAAGTGATTCATAGGCGGCCATCGCGCTCTCCTTTGCTTACCCCAATTGCTAGCTTCTAGTCGTTCGGGTTTATCACCGCTCCTAGGTCAATGCAAGGGGTCAAGCAGGGGGTCAATGGACTCCCAAAGCGCGTAGGCCGTGGACCACACCGACGGCAGCAAGATAGGCCGCTAGGTTAAAGGCCACCAATTGCAAGAGGGCAAATTTCCAGCTCCCCGTTTCGCGAGAGGCCACGGCGGTGGTCGAAAGACACTGAAGTGCAATAATAAAAAAGACAATCAGTCCCGTCACGGAGGCCACCGTAAACAACGGGCTCCCATCGGCCAATTTAGCCTCCGTCATGCGCGCCACCAAAGACTCACGCATGGAATCCTCATTATCGTCGGCGACACTAAACACCACAGCCAAAGAGGAGACAAAAACTTCGCGGGCGGCAAAGGCAGAGATCAATCCAATCCCCACCCGCCAATCAACTCCCATGGGCGCAAAGACCGGTTCCACCAGTTGGCCCAACTGCCCCGCATAACTCTCACTCAGGCGAACACCTTCATCTTCACTTTGGTTGTTCGGGAAGGTCGTTCCCGCCCAAACCACCAGAGCGAGGACAAAAATCACAGGCCCTGCCCGGCGGACATAAGAAAGGGTGCGATCATAAGCCCGGCGAATCACCGCCCGCAGGACGGGCCGACGATAAACTGGTAACTCCATCAAGAAAAATGACCGATCCTGAACCTTCAAGATGCGATTGCCGATGGCCGCCGCAATTGCGCCTATCACCAGCGCGCCAAAATAAATCACGGTCAAGGCCAGGCCGGCGATCCACGAGGGCTGGCCGTAAAACAAGAACAAAAGCAAAAGGGCATAGACCGGGAGTCGCGCACTACAACTCATCAACGGAATAATAAACATCGTCAGCAGTCGCTCGCGACGTCCACCGATCGCCCGCGCGGCCATCATTGCCGGCACGGCGCAAGCATGCGCCGACAGCAGCGGCACAAAGGATCTCCCACTCATGCCCAACCAGGAAAAGGGGCGATCCATCATGGTCGCGGCCCTAGCTAAATACCCCGACTCCTCAAGTAGCGTGATGCCGGCAAACAAAATAAAAATTTGCGGAACAAAAACCAAGACGGCCCCAAAACTGGCGAGCACCCCATTGGCCAAAAAATCAGCCACAATCGAACCCGGGGCCAACTCCAAAACCCATCCAGCTAAGGAACTAAATCCCTCGTCGATGGCATCCATGAAGGGCTGAGCCACCCAATAAATCGAGGTAAAAAGTAAACCCATCACCAGCACAAAACTGACGACACCCCAAATCGGATGCAGCAAAGTTCGATCCCACCGCGCGGTTCGCGCCCGAGCATCACTCGCTCCCTGCTTTAAGCGGGCGTCCTCGCGCACCACTCGGCGCGCCAGATCGTCGGCCTCGCGAATTACGCCCTCGGTCTTTTGCGGTTCCCATTGAGTTAGACGTCGGGGTTGAATTGAGTCCGCTTGAGCGCCCAACCGCCTTCGCACCTCAATCACCAGTTCCAAAACTCCGCCACCCAGACGCCCGTCAATGAGCACCACTGGACAACCCAGCTCTTTGGCCAACAACTGGGCATCGAGCGATTTGCCCTGTTCTCTGAGCAAATCAATCATGGTCACGGCTAAAATCACTCGAAACCCCGACTCCAACAGCTGGCGGGTGACTAACAAGTGTCGCGCCAGTTGAGTGGCATCCGCCACCGACAACACCAACTCGGCCGAGCCAAACTGCGGATGCTGGTGAAGAGCTTTGACCGCGACATCTTCATCAAGTGATTTGGGAAATAAACTATAGACTCCCGGTGTGTCCATCAAGCGGACCGAGTCACCAAAGCGCTGATGGGTCACGCCCACTGAATAATCCACCGTGGAACCCGGGTAATTCACAGTGCTGTAGCGAAGGCCCGTCAACCAATTAAACAAAGTCGTCTTTCCGGAGTTGGGAGATCCGACCAGAGCTACGACGCCCGTATTTACAGCTGAATGCATAGGGCCTCTTGGCGTCGAATGGCAACCGTGGTTCCGTTCACCTCAACAATCAAGGGGTCTCCAAAGGGAGAACAACCTTTGAGGGTGATTTGGTGGCCCGCCACAAAACCCAGTTCTCGTAAGCGATCGACGACCAGGACCTCACCGGCCAAGCCGCGAATCACGCCCGAAAAACCAGCGGCTTGGTCAGCTAAACTGCGACCATTCGGGGAAGCCACTTCCTGCGCGAGGGCTGGTTCGATGAAGGGATTTGCTGAATAGGCATCCACGTTAAGTTCCATAGCCAAAAGGGTTTAGCGCACACGAACCGATAGAGCAAAAACTTCGCTCACCAACGGCCAAGAACCGGGTTGCTGCAAGCGAAATGAAAATGCCGTCCTCCACTGAACATATTTTTTTATCGACCACTCACCACCCCAGGTTAAGGATCTTAGCACCAAGCTCTCATCTCAGTTTATAGGAGATCTCCTCTGACTCCCAAGTTTGTCCGACTTTTGGGGAATCCAACTGAAAACCCATTGAGAATCGTTTCACCTTGATTCGCCAATTGAAAACCAACTGGCATTGACGAGTCTTAAGACTTCATTCACAAAGCTCAACTCAAGAAGGAGTCCCCGATGCCAATTTTCACCCTTATTCTCGTTTTGGTCGGCTTGGTAACGCCAACGGTGACCTTGGCGGCGAGCGAAACCGAGGAGTTGCGCACCCGCCTCGACGCCCTTGAAAACAAACATCAGCAAACCGTTCAGTCACTCACTGACGAGCTGGCCCAACTGAAGCTCCAAATGGCAGTGCCTGAACTCACCTCGAGTTCATACTCGGGCATGGGAGTCGCGGCCTCCAAGGTTTACTACTCTAAATCAGCGCTCTCCATCGGTGGGTACGGCGAAGTCGTTTACACTGACACCAAAAGCGGAACGGATTCCACCGACGCGTATCGTTTGGTCCCCTACATCGGATACCGGTTTGCCGAAGATTTGATCTTTAATGCGGAAATTGAGTTTGAGCACGGCGGCGCCAATGCCGGCGGCGCAGGCAAAGGTGAGGCGATTATCGAGTTTGCCTATTTGGATTTTCTCCTCTCGAACCAGTTTAAAATTCGCGCCGGGCATGTGCTGATTCCAGTGGGGCTCATTAATCTTCTCCATGAACCTACCAACTTTCCGACTGTGCAACGGCCGGAGGTCGAAAAAAATATCATTCCAAGTACCTGGCACGAAAACGGAGTCCTGGCTTATGGAGATTGGGGCCCTGTCCACTATTACCTGGGGGCCGTCAACAGTGGTGATGCAGCGAAGTTTTCGAAATCTTCGTGGATTCGCGGTACCCGACAAAAGGGAGCTGAAGCCAAGGCCGAAGATTTCTCTTACGTATTGCGCCTTGATTCAAACTCCCTCAATGACTTAACGGTCGGAGGTTCACTTTTTAGCGGCAAAACCTCGCAAGGCAATGACTCCTTAGGTGAGGCGGAAGTGCGCCTCGGCGAAGTTCACGCCACCTTCAAAGCCCACAATTGGGAATTCATGGCCCTCTATGCGGCGGGCGAGCTCTCCGACACAGATAAAATTCGCACGACCCTTTCTTCCGCGCCGGTAATGGGAGCGAAAGTCAGCGGGTACTACGCTTGGCTCGGCTACGATTTGATGCGAGTCTTGAAGCCCGCCAGCCTCAGCAAACTGCCAATTTTTGTGAGCCACGAAAGCTACAATCTCCACGAAGAGGTCGAAAGCGGTCAGACCATTGACCCTGCGCTCGAGAAGGTGATTACCACCGTGGGCTTAAACTACAAACCGGTGACCAACGTCGTGGTCAAAGCCAATTACCAGTTTCGATCCAATGAAAATGAAACCGAGGCCGATCGCTTTGAACTTGGGCTGGGCTGGATTTTTTGACCGGCTGGCGAGGCGAGCCGCCCTCCCTTGGCTGGTGCATGGCATAGTTAACCTCCACACTGGACGGGCCTCATTTAGTCCCATAAGATATGTGGCATGAAACGGCTGCGATCGATCTCTCGCTTAATTTTTGTTTTTGCGCTTAGTTGGCTAGTGGGCTTTTTGACCGTAGCCAGTCACGCGGAAATGCTCACGCCGCCAGATCAGGCGGCGAAACTATTGTTTCCCAAAGCCACCTCCGTGAACAAAGAAAGCGTGTTGCTCACCGCCGACGAAAAAAGCCAGGTGAGCAAAAGAGCGCGGGCCTCCGTCAAAGATTCGGTGTTCACATTTTATCGGGCTCAGGCCGACGGCAAAGACCTTGGCTTTGGTGGGATCATCACTTCCATGGTCCGCACTAAGGATCAGACCTCGATGGTTTGAATTGATCCCGAAGGCAAGATCCTCGGCATTGAAGTCATTGCTTATTACGAACCACCAGAATACCTGCCCAACAAAAAATGGCTGGAACTATTTAAAGGTAAACTTCCATCGGCGGACCTCAAGGCCGGTCGAGACCTCCCGATTGTCACCGGGGCTACCTTGACTACGGAAACCATGGCAGAAGCCGCTCGCGTAATTCGTGCCGTCTGGGAGGTCAAGTTCAAGGGTCAAACGCAAGTGAACTCAGGAAGTCATCCATGAGATTCTTAATGTCGCATGATCTCCGCCATAATTTCTACTTGCGAGTGCTCTTATTGGTCTACTTCGCCTCGCTGCTTTTGTTTTTAGCCCTCAATATCGAGCTCGAGCTCTTTCGATACGGCTTAACTCCCTCGGCTCTCATTGCCAACTTGCTCGGGAACGAGGAGCTGTTCATTCGCGCCAAAGATTTGACCACCTTGATGACCGAAATCCACGTCAATTTGTTTTTGTATCCACTCGCCCAGCTGACGACCCTTTCGACTTTGGTTCACCTCAAGATGTCGGATCGGGCCAAGGTGATCGCGACTCTTTCCTCGACCGTTTTTATTTTGATGGACATCGGTGGAGTACTGCTCATTCGCTTTGTGGCGCCGTGGACGGCTTGGCTTAAGGTGATTGGGTTTTGGGGGTTTGAGGTCTCGATGTTTCTTATGGTCATAATGGTATTGGGTTATCTGTTAGGTAAACCCCAAGGGCATCCGGTACATCATGGCTAAGCAGTTTCACCTTATTATCGCCGCCTATGTTTTGCTGATGATCTTACACTTGGGCACCGCCCTCTTTCTCTTTGGTATGAAATTGGGTTGGTCACCAGATTCGATTCAGAGTTTTTATCTTGGCGACAACCAAACCTATGCCGTGGGCCGCTCTCGTCTAGGACTCATCGAGACGGCAGTCCCTCATCTCGTCAGCATCGCCACGACGGCTTTTATTTTGAGCCACTTTTTATTGTTCGTTCCAACTGTGTCGACTCGGACCAAACTCATCATCGGAGCGTTGTTTCCGATCTCTGGCCTTGCCGACATTGCTGCCGGATTTTTTATTTTGTATTACGGCTCGGGATTTGTTTTCCTCAAATTTGCGTCTTTTATTATCTTCCAGTTAAGCTATTTCGTCGTTCTTTGGATTTTACTTAAAGCTTCACTGTTGGAATCAGGCACTCCGCCCAAAGCCGGTGTTGTTCCAAAGGTGATTTCCCCAGCCAGTTGATTGAAGTTGCGACTGACCACCGGTGGACCCTGCCGCGGGAATAACACATACGCCACGTGATTGAGCGAGCCAAATATCTTTTCGACGAGGCCTTGGGGCATGACCGAAATGGCGGTCGCCAACGCATCCGCCAAAGTGTTGTCGCCCGCGACCAACACGGTTGCACTGATAAGCTCTTGAGCCGAGAGTCCAGTCTTAGGATTAATCAAATGATTGATCGAGACATTTCCCTTAAACCGTCCGTAACCGCCACTGGTAGAAATCGCGAGGTTTCTCTCTCGGGCCACAAAGCTCGCAAGCGGAACTTTCGGATCAATGGGATTTTCGATCGACACTCGACACCGATCAAAACAACGGATGTCACCGCTTAAGGCCACCCGCCCTTCGGTCATTCCCGCAGCAGCGAGCCAAGCTGCGGCCTGGTCGACGGCAAAGCCCTTGCCGATACCGCCTAAATCCACCCGACCTTGGCCGCCGAGGAGGGTAACCTGGCGACCGTCAATCGCGAGCGCGCGATAATCCACCGTCCGCAAGGCTCTGGCCACAGCGCCCGGCGACGGCGGCCGCGCCCGACCGTCGAGCGAAGCCGAAGAGAAATGCTCATCTTGATCTTCAAAGCGATAGACATCGTGAACCAAAGCTCCGACGGTGACATCAAAATACCCCCATGTCAGTTCGGAGATTTGCCGCGCGCGAGTGAGGATTTCAATGACCGCCGGATGACCAGCTTGCAGGTGAAATTCCCGATTGAGGCGACTGAGCTCGGAATCTTCCCGATAAGTCGAAAGAAGATGATCCAGCTCTTCAATTTTGGCAAAAGCCTCGACCACCTCGGCCTCGAAGGGGGTTGGGTACTGGACACTCGCCAGTGTTCCCATAAGCAAACGCGCCCTCGTTTTCAAGGGCTCGGGGGAAGTCGTCAGCGACTGAAAAGGCAAACTTTGCGTCCACCACCACGCACCCCCGACCAACCCCACCAAGAGGACGACGAACACATAATGGAGGCGAAATAGAGAGCGCTTCAAGGCCAAGGACTCAGGTTTTGCCCTTCATTTGCGGGTCAAAGGCATCCCGCAAACCGTCGCCGAAGAGCTGAAAGGCCAACATCGCCAAAAACAGCGCGACGCCAGGCCAGATCATAAGGTGGGGATAAGTGCGCAGCGACCGCCAACCTTCATTAGCCAAAACACCCCAACTCGAAAAAGGCGGCTGCAGGCCTAAGCCAATAAAGCTGAGAAAGCTTTCAAACAAAATGTTGCTGGGTATTTGATAAGTCAGCAAAACAATAATCGGACCCATAATGTTGGGAATCACGTGCCGGATCACAATCCACGGACCCGAAGCGCCAAGAGCACGGGCCGCTTCAACGTAAGTCATCTCTCGAACTTGCAGGACTTGACCACGTACAACCCGCGCCAAGGTCACCCAACCCACTACACTTAGAGCCAAAGTGATGCCGGTCAGTGCTTTGAGCTCGGGGTTTTCAAACATCTGTACACTATCAAAAATTACTTTTACCAAAATCAACAAGACCAGAGTCGGAACCGAGTACAGAATGTCCACAAAACGCATCAGGACGGCGTCCATCTTGCCACCAAACCAGCCTGCCACCGCACCGACAAACACCCCAATCACCAAAGAGATAACGGCAGTAAAAATCCCCACTGCCATCGACATCCGCGCGCCAAAAATAATCCGCGAAAACAAATCTCTGCCCAGGGAATCCGTGCCCAACCAATTCTCAGCGGTCGGTCCCTGCAAGATTTTACTCATGTCTTGGATATCAAACGGGTATGGCGCCAATTGCTCAGCAAAAATCGCCACGAGGCACACCAACAGCACAAAGTAAGCTGACACCACGGCAGCTTTGTTCTTCTTAAGCCGTTTGATGGCATCTCCCCAAAGACTCTGCGGTTTTTTGCGTGGAACCGAGGGACTCACGGAGGGCGACTGAATCACGGCTGAGGTTGAACCTGTACTCATGTCAACTTAATCCTTGGATCAAAGTAGGCGTACAACAAGTCGACGATCAAATTCGCAAAAACCAATACGAGTGAAAACACCAATGTAGTCCCGAGAATCAAAGGATAGTCCCGATTACTCACGCTCTGAATTAAATGCTTGGCCATCCCGGGAACCGCAAAGATCAACTCAATTACAAATGATCCCGTCAAAACCCCAGCCACCAAGGGGCCAGAAAAAGTCAGAACTGGAATAAGTGAATTCTTGAGCACGTGTTTGTACAAAATCACCATTTCGCTCAGTCCCTTCGCGCGGGCCGTACGAATGTAGTCGGAGCGAATCACGTCGAGTACACTCGACCTGGTCAGACGCGCAATCACCGCCGCCGGGCGCACTCCCAACGTGATGATGGGCAGAATGTAATACTCTGGGCCCTCCCAAAGAGCCGGAGGCAACCACTCGAGATAAAAGCTAAAAAACAAAATCAACAAAGGGGCCACCAAAAAACTCGGCAGCGCCACTCCACTGATGGCGGTGATCATAGTCAAACTATCTGCCATCGTATTGTGGCGGGAGGCGGCGTAGACGCCCGCCGGAATCCCGATCAAAAACGAGATCAACAAGGCATAAATACCCAGTTGAACAGAACTCGGGAGAGTTTCCGCCAAAATGTCGGTGATGGGCCGCCCGATATATTTGTAAGACTCACCCAAATCCCCCTGAGCCAACTTAGCCATGTAGTCGAAGTACTGCTCATAGATGGGAGCGTTGAGTTTATACTTGGCCTCGATGTTGGCTTTCACTTCCGGGGGGAGAGCCTTTTCCTGGTCAAAGGGACCGCCAGGCACTAAGCGCAGTAACAAAAAGGTCAAGGTCGCAATGACCATCACCACGACCAATGCTTCACCGGTGCGCTTAAAGACATAGGTCACGAGTCCTTGAGTGATTGTAAAATGAAGGAAAGCTCCCAGGATCAACAGCCCATCGACAACGTACAGTGCGGTGGGAACTTCGAATCCGAAAAAATCCAGAAACAAAGTCACCAGCACGCACAGAGCGATCGGCAGGCCGATGAGCAAACTTTTATCCCAATCGGCCCCTAGAAAGAGAAGGATCTTTTCTTTCACTTAAGTGAAACCCCTTTAAACACAAACCGCTGCATTGAATTGAACGGGAAATCAACCACCCGAGGTGCTACCAACGAGTGGGCGACGGAAGCATAAATCGGTGCTACCGGCACATCCTTTTCCGTCAGGATTTTTTGCGCCTCAGTGTAAACCTGAGCGCGCATTTCTTGAGTGGCAAGACCAACGGCCTTCGCGATGAGGTCATCAAACTCTTTGCTGCCCCAACGGGTGTGGTTGTTTTCGCTATAAGAAGTCATCAGGTTAAGAAAATTGTCCGGATCCGGATAGTCGGCCAACCAACCCAGGCGGAAAATATGCGGAGGATCGGTCTTAAGTGACTTGAGGTAAACCTTCCACTCCTCGTTCTTAAGCTCCACATCGATTCCCAAATTTCGCTTAAGTTGTGCCTGAATGTTTTCGGCAACTCGTTTGTGATCGTCGTTGGTATTAAAGCCGATTTCAATTTTAGGAAACTTGCTGCGATCTTTGTAGCCCGCCTGCTCTAGCAACTGCTTGGCTTTGTCGGGGCTGAATTCGGTTCCCATGTTGGGTTCATAGCCGAACATGCCTGGAGGCACCCAGCTGGTGAGAGGAATTTGACCCCCATCCAACATCTGAGTGACTTCTTTGCGATCAATCGCATGACTAATAGCCTTGCGAACGATTGGATTGTCTAGCGGCGGCTTTTTAACGTTGAAGCCGTAGTAGTAAATCGAAAGAATTCCAGTCTCGCGATACTCTGCCCGCTTACGCAACTCCCGCAATTCGGTTGAAGGCAATTGGGTCTGAGCATCGATCTTACCGGCGTTAAACAAGTTCAGCGCCGTCGAGAGTTCGTTGATCATATAGGCCAGAATGTGCTTGGTCTTGGCCTTTTCACCGTAGTAGCCCTCGTTGCGCTCAAGCACAATTGCCTTATCGTGGTCCCACACCTTCAGGGTATAGGCTCCCAGGGTGACAATCTTGCCGGGTTCGATCCACTGATCGCCGTGCTTGGCAATTACATCTAAACGGACCGGAAAGGTCGAGTGGTGGGTAAGTAAGTACGGAAAATAGGCCGTGGGGCTGGTCAACTCAACTTTGAGTTCGCCCTTGTCGGTGACGCTCACGCCCACTTGAGAAAAATCGGTGAGCTTTCCTTCGTTAAACGGCCGAGCGTTTTTGATACCGTAAAGAAAATAAGCGTATTCCGCGGCGGTCGCCGGAGTCAGTAGGCGCTGCCAACCATCGATGAACTGCTGGGCGGTCAACTCCTGCCCGTCGGTCCACTTAACCCCTTTGCGAATGGTAAAAAACCAAGTTTGATTGTTGTTTTCGGCCCGCCATTCGGTGGCCAGAGCGGGCTTCAGTCCCAGCTCCTTGTCCGTCAAGTTGTACTCGACGAGGCCTTCCATCATGTTGTCTTGAATGAGCGCACTGGTGGTATCAGTCGACTTGTGCCAATCCAATGAGGGCGGTTCGGTTGAAATGTTGATCCGCAAGGTCGTGGCGATATCCAAGTCGTAATCAGCTTTTTTCTTCTTGGTGCAACCCGCGGTACCTAGAATCAAAGTTAAACTTAAAAGGGACATGAGGACTGCGCGCATGAGGGCCTCCTTAATTGAAGGCCCTTTTTCCCGGCTCCCACTGACAAAGTCAAGGAGTGTGGTTGAGAGAGAAAGTTGTCATCTGACGCTACGCACTGGTTGTTACAACGACTCCCAGGTCTCGCGCTGAGAAGGGCGAGTGATTTCAACCTTGATCGGTTGGGTGAGCCAGTCCATCTCGGGTCCGGTTTTGTTGTAAAGACTGGCGTAAATGGCGTAGTTTCGTAGCACTTTCTTTACATAGTTACGAGTTTCAATGAACGGAATGTGCTCGACAAACTCGTCCATTTCGAGCTTACCGAAACTCGCCAGCCAACTCTCCACTCGATGAGGGCCGGCATTGTAGGCCGCCGCCGCGAGAGGGACCATATTGTCAAATTTTCCCAGTAAGCGCTGGAGGTAGCGAATACCAATGCGAATATTAACCTCGGGTTCGGTCAGCCTACGATCATTAAAGCTGGCATCGCCCATCAGACGTGCCATTTGCCGAGCCGTATTGGGCATCAATTGCATCAAGCCTTTGGCCCCGACGGGTGAGATCACGTCGTGGCGGAAGGAACTTTCCGCCCGCATAATTCCCCAGGCGAATTCCTTTTCGACCCCGAAGTCGCTGGTGTACTTTTCGACGGACGGACGATAGGCCCGTGGGTAGGCATACTCCCAAAGATACCTGACGCCTTCGATCCCGTACTTTCCTCGTTGACCGGAAAAATGAATAATCCCGATGTAACTAGAGCGATAGTAGGAATCGATCTGCTCGTAGGCGGCCATTAACATTTTGAGATAATCTTGATTGCGCGTCCGTCGTTCGATTTCGTAAAGTTCCCACCTCGCCCAATCCAGCAGCCCAATTTCAACCAGCAGGCTGGCGCGCTCAAACCGCAAACGCAACTCGGGATCTTTGAAGTCCGTAGCTGCAACCGTCTTTTCCTCACTTCCTTCGGTCTTCGGAATTTCCTCTGGACTGTCTGCGCTCGGCTCTTCGCCAGCGGCTTCATCGGCGGTGATAGAGATATTGTCTTCGCTTTCCTCTTCCTCGGGGATAGCATTGGTCGCGGCACTGGCAACTTCACCATTTACCGCTGGAGCTGCCTCGGGTGCATTGCCTGCCTCATCGATGATGATTTTTTCCAGCCCACCTTTAATGGGTTCCTCACTGCCCGTCGAGGCCAACCGACGATTTTGCTCGAGGTCCGGAATCATGCCTAAGCGGTTTTTTGCGGCGATCGTATAGTAATCCACCAAGTGGTCTTTACTCAAAGCCGCAAAAATGGCGCGCGCCTCATCGAACTTTTCCATGCGAAAGAGCGCCATGGCTTTCCAATAATTGATTTTCTCATTCGAGAAATTACGCCAGCCACGGCGAGCACGGCGGTCCTTTTTGATGTTCAAAATTTCGTCAAAACCGCCAATCGCCCCCTGATAGTCACCTTTAAGGTAGCGAATCCAAGAGAGGTGCCACTTGGAATCTCGACTCAACCCCGAGTTGGGATATTTGGTGATCAGTTGTTCGAATTTACGAGAGGCCCCGTCGTAATCCTGAAACTGATAGCTGAGGAAGGCGGCCTGAAAGAGGGCCTCGCGGCCTGACCGTGACTTGGGACTGGAATCGTGAGCTCGTTGATAGGCCCCCACGGCGGTTTGATATTCCCCGGCGCGAGCCGCGGCCTTGCCTAGTACCTCCAAATAACCAAATGAACTTTTGTGCTTTTCATAGTGAGGCAGCAACACCTTGAGTGCTTCGCTCGCAAAACCGTCGCTAATCAAAAAGTTGGCGAGCATCAAATCCACCACGAATGTCGCGGGCTCGCCTTTAGCATGCGAGCGCAGCGTATCGAGTTCTTTGCGAGCCCGTTCGGATTCGCCAGCCCATTGCAGACGGCGAATGCGCTCCTTTTGCTCATTAATCGTTACGAGACAATCCATTTTTTTGCCCTTGTAGGGGGCCGAAGGTAAATCAATACCCCAATCATCGATGAGGGGATGAGACGGATACTTGGCGTAGAGCTTGCGCGCCCAATGGCAGGCCCGCCATTTGCGAGCGCGTTGCGATTCGACGTCGATCAGCCGCCATAAAACTTCAGGATAATTTTCATCTCGCCGCCAATGTCGTTCTAAAAAATGCAACTCATTGTAGGCCGCCGCCCACCACTTGCGGTCCATCGCCATTTCGCTGGCCTGAAACTTAATCATAAAACCAAGATGTTGTGGCGGTCGCAACTTGAGGGCCCGCTGGTATTCCGCATCGGCTTCTTTGTATTGCTTTTTGGCCTGTAAGACTCGTCCTAAATAGTAGCGAACGTAATATTCCAGCGGACCAGGAAAGGTGAGCGCTTTAAGGAACTTGGTCTGCGCCCCATCGTACTTTTCGAGTTCAAAGGCCGCGACACCTTCGGCGAATGACTTTTGCCCGGTCTGAATGGGACTCAAGGGAACTTTGACCGCCTCGAGAATGGACAGAGCGCCATTATAATCCTGAGCCGCAAACTTCTCGCGAACACCCTTGAAGACGCTGGTCTGCCCCGAAGCAGGCACCAACAAAAACCAAGAACTGAGGGTCAAACCCAGAACCCACCGACGCAAATTTCCCTCCGTGGAAAGCATCCCTATTCAACATTCTAAGCCAACCAAAGTCGTTAGAAAACCCTGAGACCGGCCTAGTTTTCTGCAGAGCATAAGGCGAGGCCAAACCGAACTTCGACCCTATTCCCATTAGACAGCAAGCCGTGGGGTTTCGGCCAATTCTCCGCGTTTTGCTTTTGAAACCCGTACTGGCCAATGGTAGGGGATGAATCTATGGCAAAAACGAAAACTCTCTATGTCTGTCAGGAATGCGGGTCACAACGGCCACGCTGGGAAGGGCGCTGCCATGATTGCGGAGCCTGGAATTCGCTGGTCGAAGAAAAAATCGCCAAGGCGTCCAAGGCACCAGGGCGCGGCTGGACCATTGGCGGGGAACCCGAGGGCGGCCAAGCGCTGCAGTCGTTCAAACTCGATCAGCAACTGAGCGAACCGAGTGTTGACCGCATGGGCACGAGCTTTGGTGAGCTCGATCGCGTATTAGGGGGCGGCCTGGTTCCAGGCAGCTACACTTTGCTTGGCGGTGATCCGGGAATTGGTAAAAGTACTTTGCTTTTGCAAATGGCGGGCGGACTGGCCCAGCAAGGTCATTCCATTTTATATGTGTCGGGTGAAGAAAGTGTCGCGCAAACCGCGCTGCGAGCGCGACGGCTGGGGATTCACTCGCAGCAAGTGGAGATTGCCAGCGAAAGCCGGATGGAAAATATCTTGGCCCTGGCCAATGCTAAACGTCCTGCCGTTTTGGTGGTCGACTCGATACAGACCGTTTATCTCTCCGACATTCAGTCCGCACCTGGTTCCGTCTCGCAAGTGCGCGAGTGTGCCGCTCACCTTATGGGTTTGGCCAAAGGTAGCAACTTGGCCGTGCTGATCATCGGTCACGTTACCAAAGAGGGAAATATTGCTGGCCCCAAAGTGCTCGAGCATATGGTCGACACGGTCTTATCTTTTGAAGGCGATGCCAATCATCAGTTTCGCTTACTCCGAGCGCTTAAGAACCGCTTTGGTGCGACCAATGAGCTCGGCGTGTTTCAAATGGCAAATCAAGGCATGGAAGAAGTCGCCAACCCCTCGGAGTTATTTCTTGAGGAACGTGGCAGCGACCTCATTGGCTCGAGTGTCTTTTGCGCCATGGAGGGAAGTCGCCCGCTGTTGTGCGAAGTCCAAGCGCTCACTTCCTACAGTCCCATGGCCATGCCCCGTCGCACAGCGATTGGCTTTGACGTGGCCCGCGTGCATTTGCTGGTGGCGGTACTCGACAAACACCTTGATCTTAAACTTCATCAGAACGATGTCTTCGTGAACGTGGTCGGCGGCCTCCGGCTGACTGAACCCGCCGCGGACCTTGCGGTTGCAGCCTCACTTCTGAGTACGGCAGGTCAACAGGAGCTTGACCCGCGGACTTGCTTCTTTGGCGAGATCGGCCTCACCGGCGAAGTGCGGGCGGCGAACTTTTCAGAGGAACGGGTGCGCGAGGCTCTCAAATTGGGCTTCACCCGCTGTGTGCTTCCCGAATCAAACCGCAAGCACGTCAAACATTTTGTCGACAAAAACCAAGCGCAATTTCTGTTCATCCGCAGTGTTAAAGAGCTGGAGAGGGCGCTCGGAGCAAAACGACCAAGAGTTAAAAGCCCCAAGGCCCCAGAAGCTTCCGTTTAGACTGAAGCGCGTTCTATCCGCGGCGAGAATCTGGCCACCAAAGCTACTGACGAACTAAAATCACGGTGCCCGTACGCCGAAAGTCACCGACGCCCTGCTTGTGGTAGTAAACACCGACCAGACTAGTGAGACGCGGAGGTGCGTAGAGCTGAAAATACCCGTCACCGCCGTTGGCCTCGACAATAATTCCCCGACTGCCACCGGCAAATGAAGTAAAATTCTTACTCAAATCCCCGGAGCTGCGCGAGTTAGAAAAGCGCTTGCCGTCTTTCGAGAGCTCAACATGAGCCTGGCCTTTGATCGCCTCGCCTCGCACTTCACCGTCGAAGCTCAGCTTCACATCCCAGCGTTTTTCATTCGGGTCGTCGAAATTGACAAAGCCCAAAAATGAACCCTGCAAAGCCTGCACTTGCGAGGGATTCAGACTTCGCGCGGCCTTCAGTTGATCAAACAGATTTTTGACCGTGACCTTTTTGAGGAAGTCGTCGACATCTCCTTCTGAATCTAGATCTTCCAGTTGGGCCTCTTGTCTTTCCCAATTCAAAATTTTGCCCGATTTTTCGAGTGTCGGCTCAGCACCCCTTGATCCGCCGAAATCTCCCTTGCCTTGACGAGTAAGGAGCGGTTGTGGGGTCTCCTCCAACTCCGGGGCCCGCCCTTCAGCGCTGGACTTTACTTGCTGCTCAATTTCGGGAGACAACCGAATTCCCAAATCGGTTAATACCAGCAGCATCAATTTGCCGAGCAATTCATCGGCCTTTTGGTAACGAGCTCGTAAGTCTTTCAGGTTCAAATAATCCTGGTAATCACTGCGACTCAGTTCAACCACTTTCCCGCGGAGATCATCCAAGGTCGCCGAGTTATCCACCGGCTTTTCGTGGTCGAGTTGCAAGGGCGGCGAAGGACTCCGTGCCGATTCCTCACCTCGACGCTTTCCCCATTGGTAGGAGGTGGCACTCGCCACCGCGAGCAGTGCGACTCCTGCGATCATTGTGCGCGCGTTCATCTTGCCCTCACTTGCGAATGGCCTTCTTTTTAGTGGTCATAACAGCGCTCAATCCTCCATGGTACATGGCCTTAGCCACCGCACTTTGCCATTGAGTGATACGCTGATCCCGGGCCGAAGACTTCAACTCGGATTTAAATTCTCGATCCGCTTTCCATACTTGTGCAACTTCCTTGGTGCTGGGCCAAAAACCCACGCCGAGTCCGGCCAAAAAGGCCGCGCCCGCCGCCGTGGTCTCGATAAACTTGGGACGAATGAGAGTTGAGCCCAAGAAGTCAGCTTGCATTTGCATCAACAAATTGTTGGCACTGGCGCCGCCATCCACCCGCAACCCACGGAGCGAACGCCCCAGGTCCTTCTCCATGGCCCGCAAAATCTCGACATTCTGAAGCGCCATCGCCTCAAGAGTCGCTCGCGCCAAATGGGCTCGGGTTGTTCCTCGAGTCAAACCGGTGATGAGGCCTCTGGCGTGGGGATCCCAATAAGGCGCGCCCAAGCCTGCCAGCGCCGGAACAAACTCGACGCCCTCGGAGGAGCTCACCTGAGCAGCCAACGCCTCAACTTCGCTCGACTTGGCGAAAAACCCTAAGCCGTCCCGCAAAAATTGTACGGCGGCCCCACAAATAAAGGCGCCCCCTTCGAGCGCGTAGGTGAGATGCCGCTCGCCCTTCAGCTGCCACGCGACCGTGGTCAGGATTCCCGACTTTGATTTCACTGCCCGTCGCCCGGTGTTCATGAGTAAAAAACTGCCGGTTCCAAAGGTGCACTTCGCTTCACCATCGCGAAAACACGCCTGTCCAAACAGCGCCGCTTGTTGATCTCCAGCGATTCCGGCAATGGGGATTCCGTCCGGGAGGCCTGGCACACCGAGAGTCACCCCAAATTCCCCTGAGGATGGGGCAATCTCGGGCAACAGTTGTTTGGGCACGGAAAATATTTTGAGCAGTTCCTCATCCCATTGCCCGTTATGAATGTTCATCAATTGCGTGCGGGAGGCGTTCGACACATCGGTCTTGTGGGACTTGCCCCCGGTCAGTCTCCACAGCAAAAAAGTATCAATGGTTCCGCCTGCCAACTCGCCTTTGTCGGCCTGTTTTCGTGCGCCTTTGACCTCATTTAAGATCCAGCGAAACTTCGAACCAGAAAAATAAGGATCGACAACCAGACCCGTCGTCTGCTGAATGGTTGCGGCGGCCGCCTTGCGCTTGAGCGGCTCACAAAAGTCGGTCGTCCGGCGGCACTGCCAAACAATCGCATGGTAAATCGGTTGGTGAGTTTTACGGTCCCACACCACCGTAGTTTCACGTTGGTTGGTGATGCCAATTGCGGCGATTTGATCGCCACGCAACGAGGCCTGTTCCAAAGCCTGGCGAATGGTCGACAAGACCGACTTCCAGATGTGTTCAGGATTGTGTTCGACCCATCCCGGCTGGGGGTAAATCTGTTCGTATTCTTCATTAACCTTGGCCGCACAACTCCCGTCCTGATCTATAATACTTACAGTTGTCCCGGTTGTGCCTTGATCGATCGCCAAGATATACTTAGTAGACATACTTTCCTCGCACAGGTGATGGTTTTCGTGAAGAATCCCGATGACTCAAAATCTAACGGATCGATTTTCGACCTAAAGGGCCTCGATCGCGAAGCTCTGCTGTATCGAGTCATGCCACGATTTGTGATGGAAATCATGCTAAAGTATCTGCGCCTCCACATCGAGGGGACCGAAAACCTGCCGCGGGAGGGCCGGGCGCTGATCTGTCCGAATCACTCGGGCTATTCGGGATTTGACGCTCTGATGATTGCCCACGAAATTCGCAAAGCCACGGGACGAGTGCCTCGAGTATTGACGCATCATTTGTGGTTTATCACCAAGACCACGGCTATTCCGGCCAACAAACTCGGATTTATCGAGGCGACCACCGCCAACGGACTTAAGTTTCTCAAAAAAAATCAAATGGTCATGATTTTCCCTGAAGGCGAGTACGGGAATTTTAAGCCCACCTCGAAGGCTTATCGGCTTCAAGAATTTAAGCGAGGATTTGTTCGCATGGCCCTGGAAACCAAATCACCGATTGTGCCGACGATCGTCATCGGGGCCGAAGAAACTCATATTAATTTGTCTCGTCTTAAATTTTCCAAATACCTGCGCGGCTTGGTACTCCCTCTCCCCTTGAACGTCATTCCTCTCCCCGCCAAATGGAAAATCAAATTTCTCGATCCCATCTATCTCCCCTACAAACCCGAGGCGGCAAGCGACACCGAGTTGGTTCACGACATTTGTTTCGACATCCAAGAGCGCATGCAAAAGGCGATCAATCAAGAGCTCGCCAAACGAGATTCCATCTTTCTTTAGGAAAATTGCACCGCCAAGAGCGCGCGGCATGAGTGAGGTTCTCGGGCGCGGTTCTCGGGCGTGGTTCTCGGGCGTGCTTCATCAGCGAAGTGCTTCGGCGCGGTTCTCGGGCGTGCTTCATCAGCGAAGTGCTTCGGCGCCCGTCTTGAGCGAGGTTCGGGCCAGCCCCATCGCCTGGAGCCCAAACCCATTTCGCTCAGCTCAGCTCAGCTCAGCTCGGTTCAGCTCGGTTCAGTTCAGTTCCAGACTGCTGCTGGCAGGTCCGGCTATCCAGTTTCGCAATTGGGGAAGAAATCAAACCCCTCGACCCGATTGAGCGCCTGCCAGCGATTTTTGTCAAAGTAGCGGCGAATGATCACGAACGTCCTGCGTCCCGACGCCATGATTTTAGTGAAGGGGCGAGCGTCCCAAAATCTTTCTGTGGTTGCCAGCGGATTTCCTCTTTGGCATCCCAAGATCCGTCTGGGAATCAGGCCGGAGATCGTCCTAAGAAAGCGCGCAAGTTGCCGCCGATGCCGACACTTCACCAA
>JADZEO010000015.1 GCA_020850475.1 Bdellovibrionales bacterium
ACACCCCTGGATCGCGGACCAAGGTTTCAATGTAGTAGGGCTTTTGATGTTCAAAGCGAGCCGCGACCACCCGATCACGGCGATAAAGGTCCGCCACAATTTCTGGCAGCCGGTCGATGGCGTCGGTCCCCACGACAAAGTCCACCATCGGAATATCCAGCATGATCTTTTCTTTTTCCTGTTGGGCCACGCAGCCTGCGACCCCGATTTTTAGGTCAGGATGCAGGGCTTTTAATTTTTTGTACCGCCCAACTTCGGAGTGAACCTTGTGGACTGGTTTTTCGCGCACACTGCAGGAGTTAATAATAATGAGCGAAGCTTGGTCAGGGGTGCCGACAGGGGTGTAATTGGCTTGCTCAAGTAAGGCATACATCCGCTCAGTGTCGTTGGCGTTCATTTGACACCCATAGGTCGAAATAAAGACGCCTTTACCTCTTCCCATATCCGAATTGCTGTCGATTTTGGTGTCCTGCAAAACTGCCCCGTCGCGTTAGTTGTTCTATCAAGGCCCGAGAAGTCTTTGACCAATACTCTAAGTAGTGGAGAAATGTGGACAAGTTTATAATCGTCCACTAAGAAAAGGTCAAAATTTTCCGCCGGGAGACCCACCATGCAACCTCGCCTGCCGTTTTCATCCAAATGGACCCCCATCCCGAAGGAATTAGCGGCTCAAATTACCGAGATTTTTGAAGAGAATTTCGCTAGTTACATCAAGAATGGCAAAATCCTCGTTGAGGGGCGCATTTACCTCCGCGAAGTCCTGCTCAGTGTTGGATATAAGGAAAAGGGGCGCCTCCGGCAGGACAACTTCCAGGTCTCGATTGAGTACAACCGCGACAAAGACAATATGGTGAAAATGATTCATCTCGGGGTCGACTGTGCAGCGTCGATGGCTGAACAGTTTTTTAGCGGCACGGTGGCAAGTTCTGACTTTCCTAAGACCTGGACGGGGTACGAATTCGAGGGCCGCGAAGTTTTTCTTCAGTATAGCACCACCAACAGTGAGTTGGAGGAAGAAGCCAATCGACTCCTTGGAGAGGACGACGAGGGCCTCATGCGAGGTGAAGACGCCGAGGAAGAACTCGAACAAAAGATCTCGATGCTGGGGTTAAGCGACGAAGATTTTCCTGAGGACAGCACTCTTAAGCCCGGCGCCAACCAGAAAAAGCCCGGCGGGCGAAACCAAAAAGCCAAAAAATCGACCAAACATTAGGGGCTGTTGGAATCAGAGGCGAAAAACAACTCTCGCCTAAAAGTCTTCTTCCTCACGGGTGTGAGGCGTTTCTGACATCCCGCGAACTTCATCCATAAAGTTGTTGTCCTCTTCAAACTCACCTTCTTCATTGGCGGATTCGTCGATTTCTAATTCGGCGAGGGCGGCCATGAAGTCCTTTTCGGTGCGAAGATCTTTGGCGATCATCTCGAGGTATTTATCTGGATAGCGAGAGGTCAACTCTTCGATGTAGTTGATCAGTTTGCCATCGGCGAGAATCTTTTTGCGCTGTTGGATGCGCTTCCAAAACAACAAGTAGTGGTAGCGGCAATAGCCTTCAACTGACGCCAGCTGATCACAATCCCGCCGCCGGCAGAGACGCCGCCCCTCCGCATCGGTTAAAAAAACCTCTTCGGGAGCGACCAGTTCCATTTCCTCGTCGTCGATCAACTCTTCAACTTCTTCTGGAGCAGGTTTTGCTTTAGCAGCCGAAACCTTCGCTTCCGCCCCACTCTTTTTGCCCTTTTTGAGTTCTTTGGGCTGCGGGGATTTGCCTTTGGCGGGGCCAGTGGCTTTCACTTTTTCAGGCTTGGTCTCAACCGCCTTCTTCTTAAGCAACTTAGGATCCGGCTTCGCCATGACGGCAGGCTTTTTCCCCGCGACCGGCTTGGCACCCTTGCCCGGCTTGGCTACCACAGTTGGTTTTTTTACCGGCTTGGCTTTGGGCGGAGCGGCCTTTTTGGCGGGTTTACTTACGGATTTTGCTTTTGCGACAGTTTTTGCGACCTTTTTAGGGGCCTTTTTCTTTGCTTTTGCCATGGGTAATAGTTGAGATATTTTCTTACTGGCGTCAAGCGATTTGAGGAGTCTTCTCCAGCCCGTTTTCATAATTAACGCAGTCGAATGTTGCCGTCAGTGGTACGCACAAAAACCGAACCTTTGACATCTCCGCGGAGACGGCCCCTCACCCATTTGAGATTGGGCAAGCGCGAGACATGCAAATAAGCCGGCAAAGTCATGGTCCCATCTACAGTCCCCAAGTTCACCTGTGCTCCTGAATTGGGAAGCGCCAGAGTGATGGCTCCCTCTTGCGACTGAATCTTCACGTCCACTTCGCCCTTAAGAGCCGCGGAGACGGTGCCCGCGCCATTGCGTCCCCGCAACTCACCCTTAAAGTCTTCAATCGACAGGGCGGCCCGCAGATTATGAAAATCCAATCGACCGGAACTACTGGCGACCTTCATGGTGCCGGAGGTGCTAGTGATGCTCATTTGGCCATCAATGTCGGAAATCTTAGTGGTCCCGCTAAAATTCTCCAGACTCAGTTTCCCTTTGATCTTGCTGACGGTGACGGTGCCTTTGTAAGACTCCACCGAGACATTCCCTTCTCGTTCACTCACGATCAAGGTTCCATCTTGGTGCACCACCTGGGTTTCGCCCTTTCCTCCAACTAAACGGGTTTCCCCTTCTAAAACATGAGCGCCGATTGAAGCATTCCAGTTTTCGATCGCCACTTTGCCTTTCCGCCAAGTCACTTCGGCCGGAATCGAGGGTGAGGTGATTTCGAGGTAAAACTGCGGCATCCCACCGCTCATCAGCAGCTGCGACCAAACTTGCTTGCTCTGGGGTGAGCGAATGGCAACTTCAATCACTTCTCCCTTGCGCTGGAGACTAAACAACCATTCATCGAGAACCGCCCGGCCCTCGGCAGACATATTGTCAGGGTTATCTTGCTTTAACTGAATCACGATGTCCTTGGTTCCCGCGCGCGAGGCGCCCACCAGCTTCACTCGCCCCTCAAAGCCTTGAACCACGAGCCTATCGTTGGGCATAATCTCCATCGCCAAAGGTTTGTAATCCAAAACTTTGGCTTGAGCGAGGATCAATCCACCCAGATTCAATGCGACTGTGACTCCAGCCAACAGGAGTTTTTGGATCATTTCTCGGTTCTCCTCACTAAGAATCTCCTATGATAGCGAAGCCGCCCCAGCGAATCACCAATTTCGGCCGGTTGACACGGCGAGCATTGTCCTTGTCACGTTTGCCCAGGCGTTGACAACTCCTAGCCCCGCTCAACAAAATCACAGCACTTTTTTTATCGTCTGAGGCGAGGAGGATCACCATGTCTCAAAAAGTTTTTATTTTGAGTGCCCAACGAACTCCAGTGGGAAGCTTTCAAGGGGCCTTATCGACCCTCCCCGCTCCCCAACTCGGAGCGACCGCGATTCGCGCTGCGGTTGCCAAAGCTCAAGTAAAACCTGAGCGGATTAAAGAGTGTATCATGGGCGAAGTTCTCACTGCCGGTGTGGGCCAAGCTCCCGCGCGTCAGGCGGCCCTTGGTGCGGGACTCTCGAGTGGGGTCCCCTGTATGACGGTCAATAAAGTTTGCGGCTCAGGACTCAAGGCCGTCATGCTCGCCAGTGACTCGATTCGCCTCAACCACAGCGATATGGTGGTCGCCGGGGGACAGGAAAACATGACGTTGTCACCTCACCTGCTCGAAAACGTTCGCGCGGGCTATCGCATGGGACACGTGCAGGCCATGGACTCGATGATTCGCGATGGACTCTGGGATCCGTATAATAACTGGCACATGGGCAACGCCGCCGAACTCTGTGTGCGTGAGTACAAGATTGGACGTGAGGAACAGGACCGTTTTGCCATTGAGTCTTATGCAAAAGCGCAAAAAGCTCAAAAGCAAGGTCTCTTTAAGAAGGAGATCACCACTGTTGAAATTCCGGGACGAAAGGAAACGATCAAAGTCGACACAGATGAAGAGCCCGGCAAAGCTCGTTTTGACAAAATGGCTGAGCTCAAACCCGCCTTTGAACGCGATGGCACTATCACGGCCGCCAACGCCTCAAAGATCAATGATGGGGCGGCAGCGCTGGTCCTCACCGGCGAAGAAGTCGTGCAAAAGGAAGGCTTTAAACCCATTGCTCGCATCGTTAGCCATGCCACCTTCGCACAAGACCCTAAGTGGTTCACCACGGCACCCGTTGGCGCGATGAAGCTCGCGATGGAAATTGCAGGACTTAAAACTTCCGAGATCGGCTGGTGGGAAATCAATGAGGCCTTTAGTGTGGTCACCCTCGTCGCCATGAAGGAACTGAAACTCAGCAAAGAGCAAGTTAACCCGCATGGCGGCGCAGTGGCCATCGGGCATCCGATCGGTGCCAGCGGCGCCCGGATCTTTACCACTTTGATTCATGGACTTCATCAACGGGGACAACGGTACGGAATGGCCAGCCTTTGCATCGGTGGCGGCGAAGCGGTCGCCGTGATTGTGGAGAAGTTATGAAGAAAGTTTTTCCCAATGCCAAACAAGCACTCAGAGGAGTCACCGACGGGATGACTCTCTTGCTGGGGGGATTTGGACTCTGTGGAATCCCCGAAAACTCCATTGCCGCCCTTCGTGAAATGGGAGTCAAAAATCTGACCTGCGTTTCCAACAATGCCGGCGTTGATGATTTTGGCTTGGGACTTCTTTTGCAGACCCGGCAAATTCGCAAGATGGTATCAAGTTATGTGGGAGAAAATGCCACCTTTGAAAAGCAATTTTTGAGCGGTGAACTGGAAGTGGAACTTGTGCCCCAAGGGACTCTCGCCGAACGCTTGCGGGCCGGCGGGGCGGGCATTCCCGCATTTTTTACTCCCACGGGCGTGGGTACCAAAGTTGCCGAAGGCAAAGAAGAGCGGGTTTTCGACGGTCGCCGTTACATTATGGAGAAGGCCATAACCGGTGATTTTGCTTTCGTGAAAGCCTGGAAGGGGGACCACTTTGGAAACCTCATCTTTCGCAAGACCGCGCGCAATTTCAACCCGATGGTTGCCACTGCTGGCCGCATTACGGTGGCCGAAGTGGAAGAGCTGGTCGAGGTGGGAGAACTCGACCCCGATCAGGTTCATACCCCAGGAGTCTTCGTGCAGCGGATTTTTAAGGGAACTGATTACCAAAAACGCATCGAACAGCGCACGGTTCGAAAAAACTAAGCGCGAGGAGCCAAGACGTGGGACAACTTTTAAGTCGAGACCAAATCGCTCAGCGCATTGCCCAAGAAATTGAAGACGGCTTTGTGGTTAACTTGGGGATTGGCATCCCCACCTTGGTGGCTAATTTTATTCCGACCACCAAAGAGGTTATGTTACAGAGTGAAAATGGTCTCATGGGCATGGGACCTTTCCCGTTGGATCCAGACGTTGATGCCGACCTTATCAACGCCGGTAAACAGACCGTCACGGCCGTGAAGGGTGCGAGCTTTTTCTCGAGTGCGGATAGTTTCGGGATGATTCGCGGGGGCCATGTCAATTTGACCGTGCTCGGAGCCATGCAAGTGGACCAGGAAGGAAACATCGCCAACTGGATGATCCCCGGCAAAATGGTAAAAGGTATGGGTGGAGCGATGGACTTAGTCGCAGGGGCTCGTCGAGTCGTGGTAGCCATGCAGCACACCGACAAAGACGGCAAATCCAAGCTGCTGACGAAGTGTGACCTTCCGTTAACAGGGGTCAATTGCATTGACCGAATTGTCACCGACATGGGCGTGGTCGACGTCACCCGGGAGGGGTTTCTCTTACGAGAGATTGCTCCGGGATTTACGGTCGATGACCTTAAGAAAGCGACGGGCGCTCCGCTTGCCATCAGCAAAGACCTCAGGACCATTTGAAAGGTGCCTGCTACTTTTTCGCCAGAGCGGGGCATAAAAAATTCGAGCCC
>JADZEO010000016.1 GCA_020850475.1 Bdellovibrionales bacterium
CAAGGGTACCAAGTATAAGGCCGGCCAAAAGGTGTATATTGGATCGATTCGAGATTCAGATGCTGAGCAAACCGACACACTCTCTCTTTATGGCGAGGACCCAACACTTTGACTTTTTTTGGATGGGCAATCTTATTCCCCGTAGGCGCTTCAATTTTCGCACATCGTGCGCGGCATCTTGAATCACCAAACCCGTTCTTCCTCTGCCGCCCTCGGCCCGCAAGCCAGGCACCTCTGCCATCGGGCGGCGGGATTTTAATCCTCGAGCTGAGGGGTGACTTCGTGAGGCATTAGGCGTTTGGCGCTGCGGAAATAAGTGCGGGGACTCAGTTCCAAAAGGTCTTTGATTTTTGCCATATAAATGCACGCATAGCGCTCCATCTGATAGGCAAAAAAGCTTTCTTCAATACCCACCCGCATGACATCGCCCCAACGAGCATTAAAAATCTCTTGCTGCGATTTTATGAGAGGAGCAATCCGCTTGTCGATTTCCGAAATTTTACCCAGCAAGCGATTAATTGTTTCATCGACTTCGGTTTTGCCATTTTCAATTTTTGCCGAAATAAGCTGATCAATTTCGATTTCTAGAGGGAGTTTTTGCTCCATCAGCTGATTGATCTGCTCAATAAAGGGTTGGGCTTTGGTGAGCTTGTCGATTTCGTCACCCAGCTCCTCAACCACGAGAGCTGTTCGCCAGGCACAATCCTTCTTTAAGCGCACGACGTCGCCGTAAATATGGTCGCCAATGTACAAAATTTCATCGGCGGTGAGGTTGAGATCTGAAGTAAAAATATTTGCACAGCCGCCCTGATAAACTCCCGGACCAATTTTGCCCGTCAGATTTGTCATCGTACCGTTACTAGGATTGATTTTGAGAAATTTCAAATTGTCATAGAAGAAGCGGGGCTTGTCCGCCGAAGTAATAACGATTTCGAAGAACTTCTCCCAAGTCTCCCCCTTAAGATAGGGATTGATGGAGTAGTCGAGAAGAAGCTTAGTATAATGAAAATCTGAGTTGGTAACGATGAAGATCTTTTTGCCGTGCATTTTGTAGCGTTGCAAGCCACGGACAACCTCTTCATCTTTGACAATGTAGGTGTCGAGGTTGTTGGCGACTTCGTCTTTAAGACTGCCATCACGGTGAGCGCGGTCGAGGCAGGAATTCAAGTCGCCGGCAATGGTCCCGTAGTCGGGAAGAGTCTGGTGTTCCAGTTTGTCCTTGAGATCCACCAACTGGGCAAAAAGACCGCAAAAGGCAATGGAAAAAGTGGTATTAATAATTTCAAATCCGGGATCACCCAAATCGACATAGGCACTCTTGTAGAGCTTGCGTTGCTGGGAATAGGTGATGGGCGTGAGGCCGTGGTAGCTCACGCGAATCGCCGCGTGGCGACTCAACTTGAGGATATTACCGCGGTGAATATCAATCACCAAACCACGAATGACTTGATCGAAGTCGAAGGCCAGTTTGCGAATGATGTCAGGGTAACCTTTGTCTTGAATGAGCTTATTCAAAAGCACCCGATGGGTTAATTCCTCAAAGGCACGACTATTGTATCGGATCAGAGTGTGATCCATATCAAAGCCAATATAATTGATCCGCTTGAGATTCAGCGTCCGATTCACATAGACGCGACCAGTTTGCGCTTTCATCAGGTTTCATCGCCTCCGTGCGTTGCCAGACCCTTTTCATTCCAGAGGAGCATTCCGCCGCGCATATTAAAAACCGAAGTAAAGCCGTTTTCTGCCAAAAAGGCGGCAGCATGACCCGACCGACCCCCACTGCGACAGATGCAAACAATAGTTTGATCCTTCGGCAGCTGCGAAAATTTGCTGGGGATTTCGTCCAAGGTCAGAAGTTGGGCTCCCGCAACATGGCCCAGCTCGCCGACAAACTCCTCAGGGCGGCGAACATCCACCAAGCAAACCTGATCTTTAACCTTCAATACTTCTTCCGGCGCCACATCGTGGACGGCGCGGTGTTCTGGATTTTTCGTTTTAGACTGAAAATCCACAAATCCTTTCGGCATTTTTTGTTCCTTTCTGGTACCGTTATCAGGCACAGGTTTTTTAGTTTATTACCTATTGTCGGCCTTGTCGACGCCAATCATGACGCGAGGAACGAATGGACGGACTGACCGATTCCCAGACACGAGCATGGGAATTGCTGCATGGAGAGAATTCGGTATTTCTGACCGGCGAAGCGGGGAGCGGTAAGAGCTTTTTGATTAAGCGGTTGACCGAACTTCAAGACCCCAAGGCCTTTCCGGTTTTAGCCAGCACTGGCGCGGCGGCCGTGCTCATCGGTGGGCGAACTCTGCATAGCTTCCTCGGGCTAGGGATTCTTGAAGGCGGAGTCGACCGGGCGGTGGCTAAGGCCTTGTCTGACAAACGAGTGGTCCGCCGAGTGAAGCGGGCCAAGGGTCTTATCATTGATGAAATTTCGATGATTTCTGGTCAGACGCTCGCCGCCGCTGAGCGGGTGTGTCGACTGGCCAAAGAAGAAGAAATTCCGTGGGGCGGCCTCAAAATTGTTGTCGTCGGTGATTTTGCGCAATTGCCGCCGGTGGAGCGGGCTCGCCAAGGTGTGCCGGATTGGGCCTTTAAGAGTCACACTTGGCTTGAGTCAGAATTTCGCCCCGCTCTGCTTGAGCAAAACTTGCGAACCGGTAACAGCGAGTTTCTCCAGGTACTTCATTCGGTGCGAAAGGGAGAAGTTAATCCGTTAGTCCGCGACTTTGCCCGCGATCGGATGCGGGAAATGCCACAAGACTTTGCGGGGACGGTCCTTTTTCCTCGACGGCAACAGGCGGATCAGCACAACGACCGAAAGCTCGATGGACTTAAAGGTCAGGTGCGGCAGTTCGCCTCTATTTATGGTGGAGAGTCTCGGTATATCGAGGCCCTCAAGCGCTACTCGCCTCTTCCGGAGGAGTTAAAGGTTAAGGAAGGGGCCTTGGTTATGCTCCGCCAAAACGATCCGCGCGGTCGGTGGGTCAACGGCAGTACGGGAGTGCTCGAAAATTTTGGTGCCGATTTCCTTGGTATTCAGCTGTTGTCGGGACGGCGAGTGGAGATTGAGATGACCACTTTTTCTATGCTGGATGCCGAAGGAAAGGTGCGGGCGTCGGTAACCAACTATCCGGTGATCTTAGCTTGGGCAGCGACCATTCACAAATCGCAGGGAATGACTTTAGATCGTCTAGCGGTGGATCTTGGGCAGCTATGGGAACCGGGTCAAGCCTATGTGGCCTTGAGTCGGATTACGACACCTGAAAATCTTTGGCTCACCCGTTGGCAGGAAACATCGGTGAAGGCCGATCCCCTCGTGACTCGTTTCTATCAGGAGATGGGAGCTAAGTAGAGAATCATCTCGACGGCGGTACACTGACACGGCGGTTTTTTGCACCGAGTGCAGTCGTAGTCGATTTCACTCCAAAACAAGGGATGCTCGCCGATCGCTTTGAAGCCAATCTTTTCCAAGTAGCGCAGACTTGAATTGTTGGGTGATTCTTTCCAGCTGTGGGCGACGACGGCCTGACAGCCCATCGCCGCGAGGTCCTTAAGCGAGGCTTGCGAGAGGGTTGGACCCCAGCCTTGCCCTTGAAGTTTAGCATCAACAAAAAGACTCTTAAAATAGGCGACCGATTCCGGGGGAACATTCCAGAGTTCGGTGAAGAGGGGTGCCGTCTCCTGCTGCAGCCATCGCGGTGGCGGATAGGTCACTCTCACACCATGGATATTTCCCGAGTCTTGATCGAGGAGCACGTAGGCGAGCGAGCGCTGATGATGGCAAGAAAGATCGAAGAGCTTTTGAAAATCTTCCGGAGTGTAATAGCGAGCGCCGATATTGGCATCGGTAAAGCGCAAGAAGGCTTCTTGATGTTTCCGCTCGAGCGGCTGGGGTACAAGTTTCATCTTTCTATTGTAACTGATAATCCGCGCCTCGCAAACAGATCCCCCGATGTTGGGGTGAGAAGTTGAAAACCTAGGTTTTTCGTGCGGTTAAGATCTGTGCTGAGGGGAGATGGAGCTTGTCTCGGGGAGAAAAACGTGGTTTGAACACCTGTATGCTAAGGAGGAATGATGGCGAATGCTGAGGCAAATCCGCTTGCGTTGAACGGGATTGAGTTTATTGAATTTGCATCGCCGGACCCTCGGGCAATGGCGAATTTGTTTGAGCGCTTCGGCTTTAAGCGTGTCGGACAGCACAAGCGCAAAAAGGTGGCGCTTTATCGGCAGAACGAAAGCAATCTCATTCTCAACGAAGACCCAAATAGTTTTTCGGTGGCGTTTGCCAAACAACACGGTCCTTGTATTGCGGCCACTGGCTTTCGGGTGGATATGTCCGCCAAAAAGGCTGAAGAAATTGCGGTGGCTCGAGGAGCGCGGGCCCTAAAGGGTGGCGCGGCTTCAGGCCACAGCTTCCCCGGCATTCACGGCATTGGGGATTCTGCCGTTTATTTTGTCGACAATTATGGTTCAGACATCATTTACGACGGTGATTTTGAATTTGTTACGGCTGAACGAACACCCCACGGCTCGGGTCTCCTTTATGTTGACCACATGACGAACAATGTTCCGCTAGGTGAAATGCAAAAGTGGTGCGACTTTTATCAGGAGATTTTTAATTTTCGCGAGATCCGGTATTTTGATATCAAGGGACAAATGACAGGACTGGTTTCCAAAGTCATGCGCTCTCCCTGTGGCAAGATTACGATTCCGATTAATGAGCCCACCGGACGCAAGTCGCAAATTCAAGAGTATTTGGATCAGTATCATGGCTCGGGAATTCAACACCTGGCCTTTCTGACTCGCGATATTATTAAGTCTGTTACCAGTCATCGCCAACAGGACGTTCGTTTTTTGGATGTGCCAGATACCTACTACGAAGCCGTTTTGGATCGCCTCCCCAATGTGACGGAAGATCTGGCGGTCTTGCAGGATCTCAAAGTTCTGGTGGATGGTGATAGCGAGGGCTATCTGCTGCAAATGTTTACTGAGAACATTATTGGCCCGATATTTTTTGAAATTATTCAGCGGAAAAACCATCTCGGGTTTGGCGAGGGCAATTTTCAAGCCCTATTTGACGCCATCGAGCGAGATCAAAAGCGTCGCGGTTACCTAGCTTGAGGAGTCTCAATGGATCACTATAATCAAGGTCGACCAACAAGGCAGGCTCATAAGGGAATTCCCGACGGGCTATTTGAAGAGGAACAAGGGACTAAGGGTTTTTTTGGCCCCGTATCTTATTTGATTCGCAAGAACCCGAGTACCAATTGGGTGAAAATTGACGGGCCGTTAAAGCCGAGGATGTTTGATTTGGTCGAGCTGCCGAAACAATCCGGTTGCCAGCGCCTGTTGTTTAACCAGCATCTCACGATCTCAAACTTGTGGATCTCGGCGAATGAGGCAAAAAATCTGGTTGCTCAGCGCAATGCGGACGGAGATGTCATATACTTTTGCCATCGAGGACGAGGAGAGATTTTTTCAGATTATGGCGTTCTAGGTTTTGAAAGCGGCCACTACATTGTCATGCCGAAGTGTATCACTCATGCGATCTTGCCGGGCGAGGATTGTCAGTTCTTGGTCATTGAAAATCGCTCGAGTCACTTTGAACAACCGGATCGTGGCCTGGTGGGCCGCAATGCTCTGTATGACGCCAACGCCTTAGTAAAACCGGACCTCGCAACTCAAGAGGCGCGACTAAAGGAACTCAAGCTCGAACCTAAAGTTGTCGTGGTAAAGCATTTGGATCAGATGACGACCTTCACTTATCCGACCACGGTATTTGATGTGGTGGCGTGGAAGGGTGATCTTTATCCATTCACGTTGCACGTTGACCACTTGATGCCCTTGATGAGTCATCGTGCGCATTTGCCGCCCAGCGCGCACTCCACCTTTGTCGGTCGCGAGTTTGTCGTTTGCACCTTTGTTCCGCGGCCCTTAGAGACCGATGCGGACGCACTCAAGGTGCCATTTTATCATCAGAACATCGATTATGACGAAGTGCTGTTCTACCACGCCGGCGACTTTTTTAGTCGTGATAATCTTCATCCTGGGATGATGAGTTTTCATCCGGCGGGCTTTGCGCATGGTCCGCATCCCAAGGCCGTTAAGTCCATTGGCGGCAAGACTCACACGAATGAATATGCCGTGATGATTGACTCTCGTTGGCCGCTCAATCGTGATGCCGCTTTAGATCAGGTTGAGCTCGGCGAGTATTGGAAGTCGTGGCAAGGTTGATGTGAATTACAAGGCGGGCGATCAACTCTCAGATCTCGAGGCGATGCGTTTGGCCATCGCGGAAGCCCGCAAGGGCGTGGGTTCAGTGGCCCCCAATCCCCCCGTTGGATGCGTCATCTTAAGTCGCGATCGTCGCCTCGTAACGGTTGGATATCACAAAAAGTGCGGTGGTCCTCACGCCGAAGTTGAAGCCCTCAGTCAGGTGGCCGATCCTGCGTTGCTCAAGGGCGCTCACGTTTTTGTAACCCTAGAACCCTGCGCTCACTTTGGCAAAACACCTCCGTGTGCCGAGGCTTTGGCGCAGCTGCCACTGGCGCGGGTCATCTATGGCCTTGAGGACCCGAACCCATTGGTCGCGGGCCAAGGTGCCAAGCGCGTGCAGGCCGCGGGAATCATCACTGAAGTCTGGCGAGGTCAAGATTTGCCGGAGCTCGAGGAACTAATTGAGGTTTTTAGATGCAACATCGAAAAAAAGCGGGCCTTTGTCGCCGTCAAGGCCGCGGTTACGCTGGATGGTTGTGTGGCGGAGTCATCCGGAAAGAGTCAGTGGATCACCGGACCTGAATCGCGAAAATTTGTTCACCAGTTGCGCGCAAATTTTGATGCGGTGTTGGTGGGGCGGAACACGGTCGAAAGCGATAATCCTCGACTCAATATTCGGGGGAGCGACGGTGAGGAGCGCTCCAACAGAGTGGTATTACTTGATCCCAACAATCGACTCTCGCCAGGTCTGAAGCAGCTGGCCCTCTGGCAATGCCGCGACTCTGCGTCGATATTCCAGGCGGTTCGGGCGAAGCTGGGCGACGAGGTCGGTGGTGGCGTCGAGTGGCGAAGGCTTCTAGTGAAAGGTCGGGAGGCCGGGGGAATGGACCTGGCTGACCTTACGAGTCAACTTTTTTCAGAGGGAATTTGTTCGGTGCTGGTTGAAGGCGGAGCCTTTACCCACTCGTCCTTTTTTCAGTCGGCGCTGGTGGATCGTCTCTACTTGTTCATCTCTCCAAAGGCTTTGGGAGGGAAAGCAGGGCTCAATTGGCTGCAGCATTTTGAGAGTCGAGGGCTCGATTACGCACCGAAGCTGAAATCGAGATGCGTTATGACCTTTGGAGAGGATATTCTCATCTCGGGACACTTGAGTTTCCCTCCCACCTAACTCCGGCTTAAAATCTGTATGGTTGTGAGACGAGAGAGTTCATATCGGTTGAATTTGATACTCGTTATGTCCATATTATCCGCAACAATTTTTCGAAGGTAGCCGATAAGATCATTGCGATGACGTCGTGATAGGCATTGAGGAGGAAGCGCATGGGAGATTTTAACGTCGGACGGAAACAAGAAAATGGCGCGTTGGTGATGACGATTTCCGGGCAGATCGACGAGGACGCTAACTTTTCAGGAATCGACTTCTCTGGAGCAAACAAAATTGTTCTCGATCTCAACAAGATTGCCTCAATCAACTCCTGTGGAATTCGTGAGTGGATCAAGTGGATTCGCACGGCTCCGTCAGGCAGCAATATTGCCTTTCGTAATTGTCCCAAAGTCATTGTTGACCAGATCAACATGGTCGCTGGATTTTTGCCGCCGAATGGTATCGTAGAAAGCTTTTACGTGCCTTATTACTGTGAAGGCTCTGGTTCGGAAAAGATGGTTTTGTTCCGTAAGGGAGTCGAATACAAAGAGGGTGGCGAAGTAATGCCCCCGTCCAACGTCAAATGTGACGAATCCGGCGACGAAATGGAAATGGACGTCATCGAAGCCAAATACTTCAAGTTCTTGCAGAAGGGCTGATGGATTACAGGCTATTTGATGCTCTCTTGGACGCGTTTTTTGTAGTCGACAATGAACGCAAAGTTGTCTACTGCAATGAATCCGCTGCCACCTTTCTCAATTCATCGGTGCGTCGACTTACCAAGGGCGCAAAGCTTGATGACCTTCTCCAACTCGAAGACGCGACCATCTATCAGTTCCCGTCAGCCGAGGATGCTGAGGCGGAAGGGGTGCGCTACAAGGAAACCGCCTTTACTACTAAGAGCGGCCGCACAGGTCGAATTCAAGTTGCGATCCAACCATGTCCGACCGCTGACGGTAAGTCGCTTTGGGCGATGATTGCTCGCGATGTGACTCTCGAAGAAAGCCTGGTGAGCAAGTATCGAGGTGAACTGGAGCAAAAGGAAAAGTTCATTGGAGAGCTGCAGGATGCAAAAAAGGAGCTCGAAGCCTATTCGAAAAACTTGGAAGCGATGGTGGAGGAGCGCACGGCTGAGGTAAAGGCCGCCAACCGCATGCTCAGCGCGATTATGGACAGTCTTGGTCAAGGCTTTCTGGCGTTCAATGACCAAGGAATTTGCTCCAATGTTTTTACCAAAGCTTGTCTGGAGATTTTAGAAGCTGAGCCAGGTGGAAAATCAATTGAAACAGTACTCAGACTTGGTTCATCAGAGCTCGAACACTTTGCAATGTGGCGGCAGGCGGTTTTTGCGGAGACCCTGCCTTTTGACAGTCTCATCGAGTTGGCCCCGCGCCGATTCAATCATAGCAGTGGTCGATTTATCACCCTCGATTACTATCCGATTCGACAAACCACCGGGAAGATTGAGCAGCTGGTTCTCGTCGCGACAGATAAAACGGCAGAACACTTGGCGGCCCAGGCCCTGGAGGCAGAAAAAGAACACGCGCGAATGACGCTCAAGATTTTTAAAGGCAAGGATCAGTTTGCGCAGTTTTTGCGAAGCACGGAAAACACCGTGATGGCGCTTCGCCATCAGGTCAAAGCGCAATCACCGTCTGACTTTGACGCCAATGAGGCCTTTCGCCGCCTGCATACGCTGGAAGGGGAAGCTGGAGCCTTTTCGGCCATCGAGCTGCGCAATGCGGCCCGAGAGAGTCAGTCGTTGTTGGAACCACTGCGGGACCAAGGGGCGGAGGTCGATCGTGTCGCGCTGATGAGCGAGTTTAGCCGCAGCATTGAGTCGCTCGATGAGTCACTGCGAATGTTCCTACAAACCCACGCCGAGGTGCTTGAGGCACTGGCAGTCGACGGCAAATCGCGAGTTGAAGTGGAAGAAGAGGACCTTCGTCATCTTTTGGACGAGTTGAAGGCCAGAGGTGCGCGCGATGGGGACTTGGCCCCTCTTTATGAACGATATCTAAAGAAGCCGCTGTTTCAAATGCTCGAACAATTTAATAACGTCGTCGAAGTGGTTGCCAAAAAGCAAGGCAAGAGAGTGGAGCCAATAGAATTTGTTGGTGAAAAAATTCGTGTCTACCACGAGCTGTATCAGCCCTTGGTGGCTTCCTTGGTTCACGCTTTCCGCAACGCTGTTGATCATGGCATCGAAGAGCCGGAAGTGCGCTCCATGTGTGGCAAAGCCGAAACTGGCCGGATCAAAGTGGCAGCGTGCCGTCGGTTGGTTGCGGGTCGTCGGCAGATCGAGTTGGTCATTGAAGATGACGGCGGTGGGATTCCTGCCATGATTGTGCGTGAAAAATTAAAGAAGTTTATGGCCGAAAGCGAGGTCCAAACCCTGTCCGATGAAGAAGTGATCCAATTTATCTTTCATCCCGGACTCAGTACTCGCGAGTCGGTGGGCGAGTTTTCTGGTCGAGGAGTGGGAATGGACGCGATCAAGACAGAGGTCCTGAAGTTGGGGGGTCAAGTTCAGGTTAAGACCGAAGAGGGGCAGGGAACGAAGGTCACAATTCTCGTCCCCGATTTGGAGCTAGTGAGCGAAATGCGAAAATCGGCATGAGAAGGGATGGACCAAAACTGTAGGACCCTGCTAGAATCGGAGACACCACTCGGAGAGACGCATCATGTTTAGCAAGGAAACTCACATTTTGGTGGTCGACGACTCAGTCAATATTCGTCGAGTGATTGTCGACAACTTGACCCGCCTTGGATTCAAAAAAATCGCCACAGCGAGTGAGGCCAACGAAGGTTATGGCAAGTTGTCTTTTTTTGTTGATAGCCCAACCCCCATTCAGCTCGTGTTGTCTGATCTGAATATGCCAGGACCAAGTGGCCTGGACTTTCTCAAGAAGGTGAGAGCCGACGAAAAATTTAAGGAACTCCCTTTTCTATTGGTAACCACCGAAAGTGAAAAGGGTGCGGTGATCGAGGCGGCGGTCAGTGGCGTTAGCGGTTATGTCGTTAAGCCGTTTAACATTGAGACGTTGACCAAGCGCCTCCAGGACGCCTGGAACAAACACTATGGTCCAGGGGCCAAGCCGGGCGGCTGAGTTCCTTTTGAGTCGCTCACCTTTGGTCGCGTAGTTTAGTTAAATCATCAAAATTTGTGCTGAAAATGCCGATACCCTTCTAGATGAAAAAGGCTGATATTAACATCTTGGTAGTCGATGACGACCAGAGCTCGCGAGCTGCTTTGGCGGAGGCCGTTAAGCGCGCCGGTTACAAGGTCACTGAGGCATCAAAGGTTGAAGACGCTCTTAATGCGGTGAGAATTAAGCCGGTACACGCAGCGATCATCGATTGTATGCTCCCACGCATGAATGGCATTCAGTTGGCAGCTGAGTTGCGGGCCAGTCGGTTTGGCAACGCACCTCTCATTATGGTGAGCGGAATCTTCAAGGATAAGGCCTTTGCACAAGACGCCATCAAGAAAACTGGAGCCCTTGAGTACTACGCCAAACCGGTGCCGATGCTGGGCATGGTGGAGCTGCTGGATGAAAAGCTGGCGGAGCTGGTTGATGCGCCTAAGGTACCTTTGCATGCACTGCTGTCTAAGCCCTATGCCTCCGCGCGCGAAAGATCAAAAGCGTTGGAGAGTATCGAAGAGATCACCGGGCTGGATCTACCCCTAGTGATCTCAATTCTCATGGACTCGGAAAGCACCGGCTACCTCAACGTCGCCACCAAAGATGGAGACGTCTCAGGAATCACCTTTGTCAAAGGTGGCATCATCAAAGGGGACACGGCTGAAAGTCACACGATGGTGGGCGGCCTCTTGATCAAGAAAGGGTTCTTGACCCAACGAGATTTTGAAGAACTTCCGGAGAAGCAACGCCGAGGCGATGTCTTGAAACATTTGATCAACGAAAGTCTCATCAGCCCTCACGCAGCTGAAGTGATCAAAGGCGAACAGGTCATTTATGGTCTTCTTGGATTATTAAAAAACAATCCCTTACAGATGAACTTCGTGCCCGAGAGAGTTCGAGACAAAGGCACACCGGTGAATGCGGTGCAACTGA
>JADZEO010000017.1 GCA_020850475.1 Bdellovibrionales bacterium
CGAACTCTCACCTTCATCACTCCATCCGAACTTGGTGACTGAACAACATCATCGCCGTTGGTTACGACGCCTTGCAGAGATACAAACAAGTGCTCAATCGCTCCGCCAAAGATGGGAGTGGTAATCGTGTAGGTGTAGGGAGCTTTTCCTCCCGAGACTTTAATCTCATGCACCTGAGCCGAGTCATCCACTTGCCCAGTTATTGTTGCCGGAGGACGAGTTGCCCACGCCAGGGGTGTCCCAGCGGGTTCGCAGGCCTGAGTGTTACAAGAAACTTCATTTAAGTGAATTGCACCGGTGCCATAAACCTGTTCACAGGTTTTGCCCCCGTTGGCGGGTTGAGTGCTCGCGGTAAAGGTTTTCTTACCACCACCGCAGGTAGCTGAGCACGAGCTCCAAGAACCCACACAGTCGACCGGCTGTGGTGCCGCACCCACACTGCAAGAAGCAAAACCAGCCACCACTTTTTCGGGGCCCATTTTTCCTACTTCACAAAACTCATCGATCCTCTTGGCCACACTTTCGCAGGATTGCCCATTGGGAACTTGAGAAGCTGAGTAGTAGGTAAAATTCATGCGCTCGCCGTAATTAAACTGCCGGCCAGCCACGGTACACCGGGCATTACAAGTAGCAAAACCACTGGCATCGGCTTGAAACGCATTGTTGACGAACTTGCCAATCACGCCATTTTGACAAATCCGGGCCTCACGGGCGCAAAGACCAAAAGTCGAAGACGCCTCTTGTGAAGTGTAAACTCCGACTCGCGAGCCGTGCTTAATTGATTTGCCAAAAATTGAACACGATGCTCCCGCATGAGGTGCCTCTGGGGGGCCGTAAATGAGCTCCGCATTCTTAGCATCCCAAGGCGATGGATACCCGGCATTGCCAGTGATAAATCGCGATTCGGACTCCTTGAGTTGCTCGTACACAAACTCATCACGAATTGCCATGTACCAAGTTGAACCGATTCGGCCGACAAAGTCCTTGTGACGAGAGCCGGCATAGTTGTATCCCATGATGGATCCAAAATCAAAATCAGCTCCCGATGCAGGTTTAAGGGCCGTAATGACTCCAAGCGAAGATGGAGCGTCAGATCGAAACGTCAAAAAAGCATCTCGACCGGGCCGCTGGTGTTCGTGTTGAAATCCCAGCACGTGCCCCATCTCGTGGGTAATTGTGTACATATTGTTTTTGTGGTCAGCATGGATGGCAACAAACGGAGTGACATACTCGCCCTGCCCGATAATCCCCCGCCCCACAGTTGCGCACGAAAACGAGCCGGTCCCACAGACGCTTTGTCCACCAAAGAGACTCAAAGGGACGTTGGAACGAGTCACCCACAAATAGGGCAAGGATTCATCGGTAAAATCAACGCAGTTAAATTTTGAGGTGGCGCTCCACCGGGCGCAAGCGGCTTTAACATTGTTGTATACCAGGGTCGCATCAGCGGCCGAAAATCCAGTATTGGGATCCATCCGCAGCTGAATCTGTGGAGTACGCCAAGCATATCGATTGGCCAAAACTTCCTCGCGAGATGCACCCTCGGTAAAGATGGAGTCTAAAGCCTGGACTTGATCTCCCGTAATAACCATATCGTCATAAAGAAATCGGGATATTTGCGCCCGAGGATTGGGGTCACCGCCCATTGCGGGTGAAGGCAGGACGACAGCGCCTACCGAAAGGCTTGCAAGTCCTCGCTGGTTTTTAGATGCCACCTCAAAGCCCTGGCCGCAATTCTGAAAGCTCAGCAGAATTCCACCAAGAACTCCGACCGCGGCAAATGCTTGAACTGTTTTGACAACAATAGACGCAAAACGAGATTGAAATCTCATTCTAGAATTCCCCCACCAGGTAAAGTTTTGTCTTTAAAACGTCAGCCGTAAACGGGCAGCAGCCTTCCACCATTTCCCAAGGCGAATGAGTTAAAAGATTGATGAGATCTTTTACCAATCCGTGCCACAAACGGGAGCCAACGCTAATTTGGGATAAGTTGAATGTGACACAATTTGGCACTGCTCACAACTGGGACGGGGATTCTGTCTCAAAGTGAAACAAAACATCGCGACACCCGGGTCCACGTTACTTGGAAGTTGCAACAAACTCCTGAATCGCGCCCTTGAGCGCTTCGATCCATCGGCGCTGAAATTCGGGAGTGGTGATCGTCGCTAGATCCTGGCAATCACCGAGGAGTCCCAACTCAATGAGGATCGCCGGCATCTTGGTTTCTCGTAAGACCAGGAGCTTACTATTATAGATACCCAGTTCTGGGACGACCAGCTGGTAGCCCTCGTTGGGAATGTCTTCGTGATGATGGGTCGAAGGAACACGGCCCAGCCCAATCAAGCGTCGAGCCACGAGTTGAGCAAACCTCAGTGAATCTTGATACTTTGGATTGACGGTCGAAACAAAAATCGAAAACCCGGAGCGGTGCCGAGAAAAGAATTGGCTGTTAAGATCAAATCCCTTGGTGGGATTTTTAGTCAAATAGACCTTTTGAACTGAGTCGTGATGAATTGAGATAAATAAATTGGCTCCACTTTCGTTAGCAAGATGGGGGCGAAATCGCAGTTCATCAAGTCCGGAGCGCTTAAGTTCCTCGGGATTGAAGTTCTGCCCCGGCTCTCGCGTGACATCAATTTCAAATGGACTCCAATTCGCTCGCAAAATCCATTTGACCACCTGATCGTTGTACTGGGTTTCATTGTCCCCCCGACAGCTCACGCCCCCGGGCTTCAAGTAAGAATGGCCCGGATCAAACATGACTTTAAATGGAGACTGAGCCCAACTGACTGACTGAAAAGTCGCCAGCAGACAAAAAACGGCGCCCAAAAGCCATTTGAAAGGGGTCCGGTGGACCTGAGATTTGAAATACTTCATCGCCCATTTTAAAGAGCAAGAAGACTGCCAAAACGGGCATTAGTTTTCGAGCCAACCTTGTTGAAAACAACCACCCGCCTGGCAAGTAATGACCTTTATTTGCCCAGAGAGAGTTTGCTCGGTCCAGCCGCTGGCTCGGCAGTTGCCGTCGCGACAACGAACAAGAGAACGCTCCGCAGGCCCGTAGGAATTCCATCCCCACTCGAGGCAATTTTCGTTTTCACATTGAATGGTCGCTAGCAATTTGTGAGTCATCCGCTCAATCTCCCACCAACCAAAACGGAAACAATCATCGTTCTGGCATTGAGTGTAGATTTGAATCCCTTGGTTGCCGCCGGCGATCCAACCATTCTTGCCGCAGTTACCTTCTCGGCACATGTAATCGGTAAATCCCGACCCCACAAGATCGCGGCGGGTCCAGCCTTTTTCTAAACAGGAGCCGTCCCAACACTCAGTAACTGAGTTGGCCGCCGCAGCTCCAAGGCTCCAGCCGAGACAGAGTCCCACCAAACAAGTGACCCAAGACAATCTTAAACTCACCATCTAACACCTCGCTTCTGACACTCACTCTATTGGTCTCGCCAATTTATAGTCTGGTAGGCTCGCGTGAACTTGGCAAGCTGGACTTGATTCAAAGTGAGACGAATTTAATTGCCTTCGCGCAACTTGTGGGCAATTCGAAAGCTTGTAGTCAACCTAAGCCCCTTGTCCCCCTTTTAATTTGAGCCCAGCCTGTACGTCTGTTGCAAATAGAAGGGTCCCATAGGGGGATGGGCTCGTGCCGCTGTTTGCCAACAAACGCATAATTTTGCTTCTTATTGCGAGCTTACTTTTGGGTGCTTGTGCTCCCAAAGACCCTCCTGCGAAATTCACCTATGATAAGGCTGAAGGGCCACCGCCCGATGGGGGCGCCTGCCTAGAAAAATGTGAGCCACCACCTCCTCCTCCGCCAGAACCGGTGACGGGTTGCCAACCGTCAACGACCACGGTCGCGGTGTGGAAGGACGCTGGCGGTGATGGCGTGGTTCAAGCAGGGGACTACCTTGGTACCCTCAACCCATTTACCACTCGCACGTCCTTTTCGACCACGGGATTTCATTTTCACACTTTCCTCGACAATCAAACTGTCGAGGTGATGATCGGGCTCAGCATCCAAGCCTACCAAGTGCTTGGTGGCTATTTCGCTTGCAAAACTTATGTCCTAAATGATTTAAAATTAAATTTGAATGTGCAAAACATCAATTTGTTAGGGGCTCTCGAAAACTCCTATGAGACCATTCGCTGTACGCCGACCTTTGGAGCCTACGTAAACGAAGTCACCTTTCACGACAAGAACGGCTCCAGTTTTAAAATAGGTGCGGAACCCTTTCTCCTCACCTATGGTTGCGGAGTTCTTTAAAAATCCAAGCCACCACGTAATCCAAAGAAGAGATCCGTGATCGATCGATCGGTGCGGTAAATTGTTTCTTTCGCCGAAACCGCAGTCAATTCTCCGCCGACAAAATAGCGCGACCCAAGATGATAGCGCATCTCATAGGTAACTTGGAGACGGTATCCGGCAAAACCATTGATGTCGTGAACCTTGGATTTTTGTTTGACCGGACTTCTCACGGTAAGATCCAGATGGTGCTGAATGTTCCAAATGGGCGCAAATTCATAGCCGCCCCCGAGCACCAGCTGAAGGCTGCTGAGATTTTCAATCGCCGTGGCGAGAGAGTACACGTCATAAAACGGCGCAACCACATTAACCAATCCGGCTTGATAGTTCCAAACCGTGTTTTTCCATTGGTGCCAGTAGATGAGTCCCAGGCTTTCCCAGCGCAAGGTGGCCTCGGTTGCCGAAATCGGAGCGTTAATGCTCGTCACGCCGTCTGAAAAGCGATAATTGAACTTCAATCCCCATTTGCGTTGGCGCCACTCGAATTCAAGGCCAAATGAAGGCTGACCGGTATCAAGGTCAAAGGTTCCTTGGGAATCCGCTTGATGGAGTTTGTAGGCCTGAGAACCACCAATGAGTGAAAGGGAATATTGGCGGTTCGGTTTTTCAACCAACCCATTTAAGCCATTTGCTTCCGCTTGTTGGGCGACAACTTTGTCGTCATCGGATTTGAGCACTTCGTCGGCTTTGATTTCAACCGCCGCAAGGTAAGACTGGGGCTCACCACCCGCTTCCAATTCAACCGGGATTTGAATCGTCCCTGGTGGCAGCTCAAGAGTCATCAAGAACTCGCCCGAGTCATCGGCTGTCGCAGTTGAGCTGAGGACAATTTGATCGGACTTCATGGCCACGCAGGAGGAGGGTAAAAAGAGGGGTTTGCCTTTCGAGGTAAATTGAATCCACCGGCCGTTGAGAGTGCGAGCGTTGAGTTTTTTGCCTTTGCGGACGCGACCTTTTTTGGGGCTGCGCTTGTCCGGCTTGACTCGAGCATCGCAATTACGAATGGACACAGCGACTTCCTTCACCCCACTTTTTTTGCGATTTTCGACCGGAAGTTTTTTGAGAAAATCACTCAGCATGGTGGGAAATGACTTCGGTAGTTCAAGATTTTCAATCGACGGGTCGGGAGTCACCCAGACAATTCCATCCGCTTCGACTGTGACTTTGGCCCCCGGATCCGCCTTCCCCAGAAAAGTGACTCGCTTAAGTCCAGTTCTGCCCGGCTCAACCACGACTTTCTGCCAGTCAAGAGTGGCTTGCCCCAGTCCGCTTCTAGACCAGAGTACAGCGAGAATGATCAATGCTGCCTTCACGTGTTGCATGACGAGTATATATCGGACGGAGGTTTCGTTAACTCTATATAATAAAGCGCCGATGAAACAATCATGGCAAAAGGCCAGAGTTTGAAAAATGGCAGCCGCATCGGCTCGTATTCCATCACCCGCCTCATAGGGAGAGGCGGGATGGGCGAAGTGTATGAGGCGATGGATCTGAGCCTCAACCGCAAAGTGGCGCTCAAAATCATCAGCCCCGAGTTCAGCAGCGACAAAGAAATCACCTCTCGCTTTGAGCAAGAGGGTCGCACCTTGGCCAAAGCCCAACACAAAAACCTGGTGATGATTTATGCCTGCGGCCGTGAAGGCGACGTCACTTACCTTGCCATGGAGTTTGTTGAGGGTGAATCCATCGCGCAACACCTCGAAAAGAAAACCTTCCCCTTGCGTGAGGCGATCCCGCTTTTCATCGAAATGCTGGATGGCATGCAGTACCTCCATCAAAGTGGGATTGTCCATCGCGATCTCAAGCCACAAAACATCATCATTGCCAATCATGGCAATGTTAAAATTGTGGACTTTGGAATTGCCAAAGACTTTGAAGCCAATTCGGACCTCACGCGGGCGGGAGTTTTCATTGGCTCCGTTCACTATGCGGCTCCCGAAATCGCCGCCGGCCAAGTCTGCTCTTCTGCCACTGACATGTTTTCTCTCGGCGTGATATTTTATGAAATGCTCGTGGGCAAGCGACCCTTTCGAGGAAAGTCAGTCATCGAAGTTCTCGACAAGGTCAAGAACAAGCCCATAGTCTTTCCGCCCCACGCGGCCGCAGAAATTCCGCTGAGCCTGCAAAAGCTGATTATGAGTATGTGCGAAAAAGTCCCCGCGCAAAGGACCAAAGACATTCTCGGTCTGCAGCGCGAACTCCATCGCATCCTCGATCATGACCTTTCCCCCAGCCAAAACCGCACCCACACTCATGCCGTGGTGGCCCCTCCGACCCCGGCTGAGCCGGCGGCGACTCCAACGCCTGCTAACCACACCATGGTCGATAACGATTGGATGATTCCAATCGAAAGCCGATCGAGTGGAACGACCTCGCGTTTTAAGGCAAATCCAATTCCCTACGTGGTCGGCGCAGTGCTCATCATCGTGGTGTTTTTGGCGATTCTACAGGGTAAGAACGAGTTCCCGCAGGCACCCGAGACTCCACAACCGGTGGTTGAACTTTCTCCGAGTGAATTGCAAAAAATTGATTCGGCGACTCAGCTCACGCGAAATCCTCCGGTCACAGAAGAGACTGATCCTCTGACGGATTTCCCTATCGCCAAGCCCAAGGTTCCAACGGTCGCAGTCAAACCAAAGGTGAAGCCGGAAGAAACTGAGCCACCGATTGAAGACCTCCGGGAAACTCAATGGGAGCCGGAAGCGGATCCTGGGTTTGAAGCCGTGCCGGAGCCGGTGCGAGAGCCCGCGCGCGAGCACCCACCTAAGCAAAAGCCCACGGCCAGTGCGCCACCAACCCAGGTTAAGCGGCCGGATAAAAAGTCGAGCCGCACGACCGACCCCTCAGGCTCGATTACCCTCAAACGCGAATCTCGAACCACCAAAATTTTGCGAGTTCCGCAACCTCCGGTCGAAGAAGAGCCCGCACCAATTCAAGAGTTGCGTCGACCGATCTCGAAGGCCGAAAAAGCACTCAGCAAAAAGCGGACGGTTGCGGCCGTGGAAACCACTCCATCCGCCCCTCCTCCCGAGCCAGCAACTCGTTTGGCTACCCCAGAGCTCAAGTCACCCCGCAATGGGACCATTGTGCTCTCGCAGGGCAAACCCGTACCGATTGTTTTTATGTGGAAAAAGGTTGCTAAGGCCAAGTACTACGAAATTCAATTTTCCGCTGACCCGCAGTTTGATTCGCCGTTTTACAGCACCAGGGTGAACTCAGCCCGCTTTATGTACAACGGAACCTTTCCTGAACCCTCGATCTACTGGCGAGTCAGGGCCGGTTCACCCGACGAACAATCCGAGTGGACCGAACCCAGCCTTCTGCAGAAATCAGAATAGCCCCCAAGACTTGAGAGCTACTCCGGTTGCGAATCACTTAAAGCCTATTTGACTTCCAAGATGTAATCAGAGAAGCCCGCTTTGCGACTGACAATGCGTCCAGGCGAAAGCTCACTCACGTTGTAGAGAAAACTCTCTTGCTTTTCTAAGTCAATAATCAAAATCGACTGATCGGCACCCTTACTCACCAGCATGATGAGCAGATTGGGTTTTTCATCCTTGAGTGAAAAGTAGATCTTGGTATCGAGTTTGAGTCCCTGGGCCGCTAGCATACCGACAATGGCAGCCGTATCTTCATCGTCTGGTGCGGCCTGAAAGTCGCCTTCAAATAAAGTGAGCTGAATTTCTACCGGAACATCGTTCTTGAGCGTCACATGGCCCGCAAAGGAAAAAGCGTCCGCCGAAGCAGAAATTGCCGAGAAAACCAAAGTCAGACCTAAAAGCCATCGCACCATAAAAAACCCCTTTCACGTCGATTCACAAATTGTTTAAAGAGGGTTCACATGTAAAACAGCCACTCCCCAGGGGACCAGACGCCCCCATCGGGATGTAAAATCAATATCCCCACTTCACATTTTTAGAGGGGAAAACTTCAAACGGGCGGAATTTTTTGAAATTTTTCTTGGCGGGATGGCCGAAGCCAGGGGGAACAAAAAAGGTGCCCAAGCCGCGCTTAAGCACCCCTTTTTTGGACCGAAAATGAGATCATTTTACAGGCAAAATTCCCATGAGTGAATCTTGGTAAGTGTCGGCCGGGTCTTGAGCGATAACCGTCATTTGTTCATCCACCGTCAAGGTGCCGTCGGCATTGACCGTCAGGCTAAAGGACCATTGAGACTCACTATTGTTGTGATTCAACATAATTGCCGTGTCGGTCATGGTTCCCATTAATTCACCCTCGTAATAGAGCTCATTTCCTTGAATTTGCAAAATGGTGTCTTCTTCGGGGGTGTAAAAGCAAATGCCGGCATCCAGAATGCTCAAGGTGTCGCCCGTCTGTGTGAGCGTCACGTCGCACTCCAAGGGAAGATCGTCTCCTTGGTTGTTCTTATAATTGAGTTCTCCGCCCCAAGATCCGTTGAAATCAGCCCATGCTTGAGTCACGCCAGCTAACACAAACAGAGTCGCGATGATTGTTCTCATTGTTTCTCCTCGGTTGATTGGTTGGTCATTGCCACCACCAATTAAAGGAGAAGGTCGAGGTACCGGTCAAGCTTTGCGCGAATTTCTAAAAAAACTGGCCCCATTGAGGCGCACCGCGGGAGGCTCCCAAGTTCGAAGTCTCAGCAGATCCCACTTGGAGTCGGCTCAAAGCTCTCGACCCACCAGCGGAAGAGAACCCACCTCGACGATTTCCTTTACCGTGATGGGAGCGTCGGCATTAAATCCTATGACACTGCCCTTGGCCCAACCTGCTTGGGGATTTTGATCGATAATCTCGCATTGGGTCACTGATAGATCGTTGGCAAAGATGTAGTCTGACGAAAAGCCGTTAACTCCATTGTAACCCACCACACAACCAACTCCACCACCACTGTTCTTTACTCCCGTCACACTCATCGTCACCCGCTCAACCGCGATGTTGCTTAAGCTTGCATTATTTAATCCCACCACAATCCCCGCCGAGATCACAAAATTTCCGGCGCTGAACAAGGATCCATTGCTCACCTTAATGTTTCGCAAAGTCCCTGCCGACTCGAGCTCGTCCGTTTGTATGCCGTTAACAGTCTTGAAAAGAAAATAGTTGCTGTTCAGCAAAACCGCCGTCCCCACCACCGAAAACTGGTCAAGAGTGAGATTCTCGATCACACCCGTGTTGAAACCAAAAAGGGGATAAGTCACCTCACCGTTAAGCCCGAGATTTTTTAGCACATGCCCACCCCCGTCCAGATGCCCGGCAAAGTACTTAATGTAACTTTCTCGCGTGGCCCTGACGCTTTGAAGATCAAGATCTTTGACTATACGAAAGCTCTTTCCCCGCATCGAACGATCATAAGTGCCATCTCCTAAGCGACGGTCTCCATCGATATTTTTGAGCTGCCGAGCCGTGCAAATGAGATAGGGATCACTTTCGCTCCCCGTTCCTCCGCAAAAGGGTCCTGTCGACTCGCCACTTTGATTGGCATCTGAGGAGCCTGCAGTCGACTCCAGCTCATTGGAACAGCCGAGCACTGAGCAGGCGAGCAGGAAGCCCATCAGCCAAGTTGTCGCACAGTATGCAAAGTTGTTGATTGCCATCAAACCCACCTTCCTCTGGCCCTTAGAATACCCAAGCGGCA
>JADZEO010000018.1 GCA_020850475.1 Bdellovibrionales bacterium
AGAATATTTCCTAACAACATATTTTTGCCTTGCGTTCGCGCTAACGACTCCAGTCGCGCGAGCAAAGCCCCGGCCTCGTCCACGGCCTTGGTTTGCACCAAGGCTGCGGCCAGGTTGACCTCGCCGACCAGACGGGAGTAGTCATCGAGATCGTGTTGCAAATACTGGTAAAGTGCCTCGCGAGCCCCACCGCCATCCCACACGCGAAAACTCACAAAGGCTCGGTAGAGCAAGGCCTTGGGTTCCGACTTAGGATCAATGGTTTGAAGAAGCGCGTTGGCCTCATCAAGAGAACCTAATTCCATCAAGGCGCTCGCATACTCGCAGATTTCTTGGGTGCTCGCGCTCTGCCCAGGTTCTTCGCCGCGAACAAAGGGAAAAAGCAGTTTCATTCCCCACCGCTCCAGACGGGTGCGCCGAGCCAGGTTGACGATTCGGCACAGCACTTCGCGCGGAATGTCGGTGCGCCGTAAATTCAAAAGCGCCAGACGGACCAAGCCCCCTTGGCCACCCCGCACCTGCTCTTCCCACTCTATTAATTGCGTCTTCCAATCAGTAATCACGACAAACTTGTCGGTTTTGTGAGGACAAAATTCAAGACGGTCGGCCAGGACTAGCATCAGGTTATTGCGTCTCAGGATGAGATGATTCACTTCGATAATCGCGACAGTTTTTTCAGTTAGATTGGGTTTAGGGGTAAGATAGAATAGATTATATCAAAGAGGGTACTTCCGTTATGGGCCGCAGATCCACCAGAAATTCATTCATGATTGCCGTGGGCTTGTTGTGCCTGTTTGCCTTTCAAAACTGCAAATTTGAAACTAACGGTAATGGTGGCGGCTACACGGGTCTTCAAGACGATGAGTCTCTCTATGGCGCCTTTGAACCCGGCAGAACGGTCGTATTGCCACCCATCGGCGTACCGATGCCTGGGACCGTGATTCTTCGTAGTTATTACTTGTTTGAAAAATCCCGAGCTTGTGGTGGAGCCACCTCGGCCCAGACACTTGCAACTGAAATGCTTTCGTTTATAGATGACAGAACCATTTGGCGCCAGCTCGACTGTGGCATTGAAGTTGGTACCCATGAACTGGCTTCTCCCCAAATTGCCTCCTACAACCCTTGGTTTATTTTGGAGTCCGGCAAAATCTTCCAGCTATTGAATGAAGCCATTGCAGTAGATAAAACTCCCTATACACTTGGCTTGTGTCGCCAAATTACCGGAAGCTCAGGCGACGTTGACTATGGCTGGGACGTGATTCTGCAAGATCGCGGTGGTTTACTTGAGGCAACTATCATTCGCGGACGGCAAGATCCGGTGACTCAAGCCAACCTGCGCAAGATTTGGGGCCCCATTTCGATTGGATATAATAGTGGCGCAAGTCCCTTGGAGTTTTCTGGAAACAGCTTTTCGCTCAAGGTGACGGTACCTTCGCCGGTGAATCACACCGAGACGACTGGCTCTCTGCAGGCCGTCCTCGACGGCAATTCTGTTCAGCTCAATCTCGCGTGCTGGTTGCAGAACCAGTAATCGCGACAATCTTGTCCATCGTAAGTATTCTCACCTTTTAATATCCTAATAGTACGGATGTGAGTTTTCCAAGTCGGTACGTTTCTCGCCTCCAGGCACTGAGTTTTCAACGAAGGGAGAATACGTGATGAAGAAGATGTGGGGATTAAGGATTCTACTCAATGCACTGCTGGTCACCAACGTGACGGCGTGCAAGATCTTACTAACAGTCGACGAAGGTGACGGCACCAACCCGAGTGGTTGCGTGAATGTACGCGCAGATTCCTCCGGTGGCTACAGCTTACCGTTCGCTGCCGAAGGGAAACTTGCGGTGTTGCGAACTCTCGAACCTGATCCGCGGGAACTCTTGCCGACATTGTTTGCGGGCCAGTTTTCTGGCCAGGGCCGAGTTAATAATTTTGAAGTTTGCACGAACAACATTTGCCCAATGATCGCGATAGCCCCCGCTCCTTATCAATTTGTACGCGGCGAAAACGATCACAAGTTGAACTTTGGCCTCTACAGTCTCGAAGAAGGTCAGCAGGGCGCCGTCGGTCACCTTTGGTTTAGCCTTCCTGGACGCGGCATTACTCCGTTTAACGCGAACGGAACGGTTTCAAACGAACTCTGCGTTGAGCGCATTGAGTTTAATCAAGACACTCTGACTTTAGACGGGCCGATTGCGGTACCTGTTGCTGGGACCTCAACCGCTGGTGGATCGAGCGGCACTGATCCTGGCACGATCAGTGGCCCAAATCCTCCTACAATCGAACAGCCGCCTATTTCACGACCATATGTTCAATTTGGAAAGTTTCGCGGCGAAGTGCGAATCGTCACACGTAATGCGGGAGTCATCATCCTTGATGACAGTTCCATCTCTCCCCCTCCTCCGCCGCCCCCGCCTCCGGTGGCTTGTGTAGAAGTTCCATTGAACTCCGCAAGCAGTGAGTACCGCTTTCCCTTTCGGGCCGACGGCACGATGGCCATCGCGGAAGCCATTCCAGCGATTGGTATTATCGACGGACCGCCGCCACTCCCGTCTCGCTTTGGTTTCTTTGAAGGCAAAGGTGTGGCACAAGTCGATTGCCTTTGGAGTGGTGGACATCTCTGCCCGATGATGCCTGAGATCATGCCTCGCTATAGCTTCTTTCGCTCGGTGGAAAAGGATCACTCCATTCAAATGAATTTCATGGAAGTTATTGCCCCCGCTGATTTGGTCGTACACGGTTTCGGACGGATCAGTATCAGTCTCGCCAAAGTTCTCAAATCGGCCGAGGGCACTCCCGCATCGGGAATTGTCAATCGCACCCTGTGCGTCGGGACGCTCGAGTTTAGAAATTCATTGTCGCCGCTGGAGCCACTTTCTGAGGGCAAGCTCCGGGGAGACGTGATCGTGCACACGCGCGAATATGGCCAGATCTTGCTGACCGATCCGACGTCCACGATCGATCCGCCTGTTGTTACGAAATAGCCTTATCGACCTCGCCGTCGATAATTGATGAAAGTTTTCTCTCTGTGTGAGCCGTTGGGTTGGCTTAGATAGTGGAGGGTAGGTCCAGGGTTTCAGCGTCGGTTCCACCAGAACCGACGCCTTTTTTTGCCTCAGCCGAGGCCCCACTGTTCCATAATTTTAGGAATGATAAAAACATAATACGTTGAAAGCGCTGTGAGTACCGCCGCCTCAAGACTCCAGCGCCACTTAATGAGGCGATGGAGAGCCCCAAACAACAAGAGGCTCACCGCCGCCAAGCCGAGAATTTGGCCATAGACCATTAACCAGCCGTCGTCTTTGGAAACCAAAAAATATCCCAAAACAAAACCTGGAAAGGAAAACACCCAGTAGGAAAATTGCGCATTAAAGCTTCGCTTGGCCTCAAAGTTCCCGGCATGTTTGCGTGGGCAGCCAATCAAACAAGACTCGCACACGGCACAGAGCTCAGGACGGTTCATTTCTTTGGTAAACAGCCCGTAGGCCATCTCGACCGGGCGAATGGGACAGAGAGCTGAGCACCAACCACCGAGACCCTTAAACATCAAACCGCTAGCAAAAGCGACCACTCCCAACAACAGAGTGGTCACCAAACACACCAGCGCCATCTCATTAAATACAAAATGCCGGAGCGGCACGAGCAAATAGAGTAAAATCCACGACCCTTGCATCAGCAGAAGCTGCTCCTTCGGCTGCAGAATGCGTTTGCCCGACATTCCCATTCTTCGCGGAAAGCCTTGAATGATCGCCAAGGGGCACAGGTTGACCCAAACATTAGGAACAGTGAAGAAGATCAAAGGGGCTAAGGGAATAATCCCGTACCATAACAGTCTGAGCCCCAAGTCCGGAACGAAGGCGAGAAAGGACAAAACAATCAGCAATACCCCTATCGAAACAAACGACCCGATGACGAGTAGGGCTCCGACCCGATTGGTATAAGGCTTGGCTTCGACGATGGTGCTCCTTGTTCGCTCCTTGAACAAGAAAAAGTTTAAGCTTTCTCGTTGAGCACGATCAATGTAAATATGAGCCTAAATTGAGAGGATGGAGCGCGCTTGAATCAGCAAAAAGTTCGGCTTTTGATTTCCTATGACGGCACCGACTTTGGTGGTTGGCAACGACAGGCCAAGGGCAAGCCGACGATCCAAGGAACGCTCGAAGACATTTTGAGTCGCGTTTTCAACGAACCCATCCAAGTGGTGGGCTCAGGGCGAACCGATGCCGGGGTTCACGCCATTGGCCAGGTGGCGCACTTTAAGACCAGCCGCGATTTGAGCCGCTATCAACTCTTGCGAGCTCTCAATGGACTACTCCCCACCGGGGTAGTGGTTCGCCAAGCCTGGCGGGCACCGTCGGACTTTCACGCCCAAATCTCGGCCACCCACAAGACCTACCATTATTGGCTGCTCAACAGCCCAGTTCCCTCAGCGCTGCGCCATCGGTACCTGACCTGGAACCAGCGCCCCTTGGACTTTGGCTTTTTGGAAGCTTGCGCTCAGCAAATCCGTGGCGAGCATGACTTTGCTAGTTTTCAAACCAGCGGGACTGAATCGGGCCCCACCACCCGTCACCTCATGGAAGCTCGGTGGACTCGTAAGTCTCCGACATTATTTTGTTTTTCTGTAACCGCGAGCGGGTTTTTGAAGCAAATGGTCAGAAACCTCGTCGGAACCATGGTTGACCTCAATTTGGCAGGTCAGCCCGCCGAGGAAATGACCACGATTTTGGCCGCTAAAAACCGTCAAAAGGCGCTCGGGACGGCCCCTCCAGAAGGGCTCCATCTTTACCGGGTCTACTACCCCCGGGACCTTGACAATAAGTGCCGAACCCTTTAAAACCACCTGTCTTACTAAATCGCGGAAAAATAGCGTTTTTTCGAAAAACGAGGACTCAGATGAAGACCTGGAATGCGAAGGACAACGAAGTTGAACGCAAGTGGTGGGTAATCGACGCCACCGACCAAACCTTGGGCCGTTTGGCTTCTGAAACTGCCAAGCTTTTGCGGGGTAAACATAAGCCCCAATTCACTCCCCACGTTGATACCGGGGATTTCGTCATTATCACTAACACCGACAAGATTCGCATGACGGGTAAGAAGTGGGTGGACAAAACCTACTTTTCTCGGTCTCGCTATTTCGGTTCGATCAAAGAAAAGAGTGCCGGATTGTGGTTAAAGCGCGATTCCACTTTTCTCGTCCATGAAGCGGTTAAGGGCATGCTCCCTAAGACTAAGCTCGGATATGGTTTGATCACCAAGCTGAAAACTTTTAAAGATGCGAGCCACCCGCACGCGGCACAAAAACCCTCAGCCTACACCCTCGCAAAATAAGGAATTGGAGTAAGATTTAGATGGCAAACGAAAAAGTCTATTATGCAACTGGCAGACGGAAATCGAGCACCGCTCGAGTTTTCTTGAAACCCGGAACCGGCAAACTAACCATTAACGGTAAGCCGGCGGATCAGTATCTCAAGACTCTTTCCGGTAAATGCTCAATTCAAGTTCCCTTCACCACCACTGATACCAAAGGTCGCTTTGACGCTTTTGTTACCGTGAGTGGCGGCGGTACCACTGGCCAAGCAGAAGCCATTCGTCATGGTCTTTCTCGCGCGCTGATGGTTGCAGATGAAGCGCTCCGGGCCCCCCTCAAAAAGGCTGGCCTCTTGACTCGCGATTCGCGTAAGGTTGAGCGTAAAAAGTACGGTCTCCACGGCGCTCGTCGTCGTCCTCAGTACTCCAAGCGTTAATCCGGTCGCTCCGGCGCTGGATATACAAAAGCACGTCGCTCATCGACGTGCTTTTTTTTTGCCCCACAAGCCTAAACACCTTTCGGCGGTGCTCACAACGTGAGCGCCGCTGCCGAACGTAGGTCCGAAATTATTGAGAGATCCAGGGTGCCACCGAAATCTGTTGTGGCGGGCGGGCGATCAATTGCCGGCGCAGCTCTGCAATACTTTTTCGATTTCCGGCAATTCGTCACAACCAAAGCTGCCCAGCCGATTGCATACAGTGTTCACGCATTCATCGCCGTAGTTTCCTACACAGGCCCGGGCGACTCGTTCGACTTCTGGCATCCCATCACACCCAAAGGTGCCAAGGCGCGTGCAAGCTGCGCGGAGACAAGTGCCGTCAAAATTTCCCCGGCAGGCCCGACCAATTGTTTCGACTTCTTTTACTTCGTCGCATCCGAAAGTACCCAGTGTGGAACACGCGACTTCGGTGCAACTTGGACCCAGTGGGGGACAATAGCGAGGATCGCCGACATTATCAGGGGTGGGTGGCAATTGTTTTACCGTGAGTTCATCTTCCTTTGCAGCGTAGTACTGATCCACCAGATCATTTATGGAAAGCGACCGCTCCCCAGCCTTTGCTTCGTTTACTGAAAGCGCCAGCAACATCACCAGACTCATCAACAGATACTTCATGCATCCTCCTCGTGGAAAAAGAACCCGCAAAAATCTCAGCACGACCCCGCCCCACAGGCAACCCAGTAAGGCCATTTTTGTTGTGTGCCCGCGTTAGGGCACGCCTATTCGCTCCGCGGCCCAACGGATGTTCGAGATTGTTTGGAGCCCTGGAGGCCCACCCAAATCTGTTGTGGGCTGTGGACAAAGGCAATAGCATGAGTCGATGAGCTTAACGGACGAACCGTCGACGGAAAACACTCAAAAGGACCACTACGAGCGCATTCACGCGACGTACGCGGAACATTACTACGATGAGTTTTCCACCGAATATCGGCGACAGTTTTTCTTTGATTATTTATTTAACGGACTCGATCTCAACGGCAAACAAATCGGGGATCTCTGTTGCGGGGATGGCGTTAACTCCTTGGCGGTGAGGCGCCAATTCCCGCGGGCCATGCTCACGGGCTTTGATATCTCGCCGACCGCGGTTAAAACCTATCGGAGCGCGCTGCACTCCCACGCCTATGAAGTTGATTTGACCCAACCGATACCCGAGGTTTACATCGGACAGTTTGATTTTTTGATTTGCATTGGTGGTCTCCATCATTGCGTGGCGAATCTGCCGCAAACGGTGCGCAATATCGAAGCCATGCTCAAGCCCGGGGGTTGGTTGCTGACGGTCGAGCCCTTTTCCGGATCCCTTCTCGATCTCGCTCGCCGCCTGTGGTACCGCCATGATCCGTATTTTGACGAGCAAAACGAACGCGCGATTTCACCCCGCGAACTCACGACCCATGCCCTTGAGATTGAGCGACTCCGCTACGCCGGAGGCCCTGCGTACTATTTGATTTTTAACTCGATGATTTTTCGTTTGTCCAAATCCCTCAAAGCCGCTCTCTACGGACCCTTGATGGCAGCCGAGCACATCGTGCAACTCTTGATGCCGCGGTTTCTCGCCGCCGTATTTTTGGCCCGCATCCGCAAGGCTGATTAGCTGCTGGGGATGCCGCCGCGGGCTCGGCAGCCAATTCCACCCGCGACGCCCCAGAAAACCCGCGTCAAACGCCCTGCCCAAGGCTGGTCCAGAGGGTTTACTTTGTCCTGCATTCGACCGAGGAAAACTGGTTGCCCCTATTTACAGCAAACCGCACTGCTTTCGTCACACGGCCATTTTTGGGCACGGACAAAAACTGACTATACGAGCGGACAGCCCGATACCCAGATGATCCTCAAGACCATTGTCATTCCTAGTCACCTGTTTACAAAATTGCAGTTGACTGCATTCTTACTGCAGTTAAAATGCAGTTATATGCCAATTGTTCGATACCTATCGAATCATATAGAGGAGTGGCTCAACGACCGAATGGTCTTCATCGGTGGCCCTCGACAAGTCGGCAAGACCCATTTGGCAAAAACCTTTATGAGCCCTAAAGATGGGTATTACTCCTGGGACGATTTGCGAGACCGCGTTACTATCAAAGAACACTCTTTCCCGGGAGCAGCCAAGACCCTTGTCCTAGACGAAATACACAAATATCCCCGGTGGCGCACCCTTTTGAAGGGCACCTACGACAAAAGTAAAGACCGTCTCAAGATCATCGTGACCGGCTCGGCGCGCTTAGATCACTTTAGGAAATCCGGCGACTCACTTTTTGGCCGCTATCATTATTTTAGGCTTCATCCGCTGACCTTGCCTGAAGTCCAAATTCAATCGAAGAAGGATGGCTTAAGCGCTTTGCTACGATTCGGAGGATTTCCTGAACCGTTTTTAAAACAGAAAGAGTCCTTTGCAAAAATCTGGAGAAGAGAGCGCTCTGCCCGCGTATTTCATGACGACCTAAGAGATCTCACGAACTTAAAAGACTACACTCAACTGGAGTTACTGGCTGACCTACTGCCTTCAAAGGTTGGCTCTCTTCTGTCACTGAATTCTCTCGGCGAAGATTTAGAGAAATCTCCGCACACAATTGCCCATTGGATCAGTATCTTGGAGTCTATTTACCATTGCTACTTAGTTCCTCCCTACGGCCCACCAAAAATAAAGGCCCTTAAAAAGCAGCAAAAGCTGTATCTTTGGGACTGGTCAGCCCTTGAGGACGAGGGAGCGAAATTTGAGAATTTCGTCGCTAGCCATCTGCTTAAGTTTTGTCATTTCATTGAAGACACCCAAGGCGACTTAATGGAGTTGCGATTCTTAAAGGACCAATTTGGGCGTGAAGTCGACTTTGTAGTCCTGAAAAACAAAAAGCCGCTATTTGCGGTGGAGTGTAAGAGCGGGGAAAAGCACCTAGGCCCACACTTGCGTTACTTCAAGGAACGAACAACCATTCCCAAGTTTTTCCAAGTTCACCTCGGCGACCGGCACTCCCTAGTGGACGGCATCGAAGTCATTCCCTTTGCTCTCTTTTGCGAAAAAGTTGGCCTCGTTTGAACTCGCCTGGGAAATTCCACCAAATTCCACCAAATTCCACCCGCGACGCCCCAGAAAACCCGCGTCAAAGGTAAACCGAGGTTTGGACGTTGGATGGTTAGCAAATCCAACGAATACTGATTTCGATCAATGCAGAAGATTCTACGGCATCGGCCCCTGGTCTCACCGTCGTGTCACTGCCCTTGGTTTCCATCGGGCGGCACGGGGGCCGGCTCGGCGAGCGCCGCGGGACTGGCGTTACTCGTTCAAGATATAATTGATTGGATCTACCGGTACGCCATGAACGCGGACTTCATAGTGCAGGTGAGGTCCCGAAGAGCGACCCGTATTACCAATGGCAGAAATGACATCGCGGCGTTTTACTTTTTGCCCCGTCTCCACAAAAATTTGGGAGTTGTGGGCAAACCGAGTCACCACACCATAGCCATGGTCGATAGAAACTAACTTGCCGTACCCTGATTCATAACCGGCAAAAGAAATCACTCCATCAGCCGGAGCCATCACCGCCGTACCCGGCGGTCCGGCGATATCTAGGCCGGCGTGCATTTCGGGACGGCCCGTAAATGGGTCCACCCGATAACCAAAGCGTGAGGTAAACCAACCCCCCGCCGGCTTGATGTTGGGCGTGGCGTTCAACAAACTTTGCCGCTCCGACAACGAATCCCACAATTGCAAAACCCCGAGCTCACGCAACTGGGTTTCCTTCACCGCCCGATCGATCCGAATCGACAACGACGAATAATCGCGCTGGCTGATCACCGTGAGCTCACCACGCATTTCATCGAGCGGCGGCTTGTCCATGAACATCGAGTCCTTAACCAAAAACTCCGAAGCCGGGCCTCGCTCCGAGACGTCCTGGTTATAATCGTTCATGGCTTGTCCTGGTTTAGGATCGGTGCCGACCGCCAGTTTCACCGCACGATCTTCGTCATCAATATTGGTAATTAAGCGCAACTTGGTAGAATAGCTTTTGACTCGCTCGAGGCTGTTTTCCAAGGACTGAAGCTTACTCTCAACCACCTGAAACTGACGCTTCAGTTGGGCATTTTCGGCCTTGAGGATTTTGTTTTCGCCTACTTCGAGCAACAGGCCCACATAGTCAACCGTCGCCGCACCCAGGGTCACGAGAAGAACTCCGCCCAAGAAGACAATGGCTTTAAGCCATGCTGCCGAAACTGTAAGGGCACGAGTACGCCCGCGGCGGTTGCTCGTTACTAGAATCGTAAAGGACTTTCTCTCCATCCCACCGACCTTTAGAGAAATGGGTCATTAACCACTAAATAATTCAGCGCCCTGTCACTCAGTGTCCTAATCGACCTGACTCTAAAAGTGGTAGCAAGTTGCGTCAATAATTAAGTGAGGTTTTTCAGGCTGCTAAAGCTATTGTCGCACACGTACAAGAACTACGGAAACATTGTCGTCACCGCCCGCGGCTTTGGCCTTGTCAATGCACCGCGGAACAACGTCCTGTGGCTCAGAACCCCTAAAGATTTAGGCCACCCGATTGTCCGGAACTAGACTCGAAAGCCCATCTGAGCACATCAAATAGAACTCCCCTGGCTGATAGTCGCGGGCCAAGATGTCGACTAAAACATCGCGCTCGTAGCCCACACTACGGGTGATGACGTTACGCCCGATCACGTTGGGCGCGTCCTCTTCGCTAATGACCCCGGCCTTTACTTGTTCGTAAATCAGCGAATGATCTTCGGTCAGCTGCCATAAGTAAGGCTCACGGTAGAGATAAGCGCGAGAGTCACCTACGTTACCGATAAAGATCTTGTTACCGTGTCCAAAAAGGAGAACCATCGTGGTCCCCATGCCCATGAGCTCCGGGCTTTCTACCGTGCTTTTAGCGTGAATCCGAGTGCTCGACTCGCGATAGGCTTCGAGGATGACCTCTTTGGGATTAAAACGAGCTTTGCCCTGCAATTTGTTGCGAAATACTTCCTGTACGGTCTCAACCGCCAGAGCCGACGCCACTTCTCCACCTTTATGTCCACCCATCCCGTCGGCAACGATGAAAAGGTTTAATTCAGGATCAACTAGGATCGTATCCTGGTTAATATCCCGTTTTAAGCCGACATCGGTCTTCGCCCACACGTCAAATTTCATGACAGTAGTCTACGTTAGTGACAGGCCTCGACCAAGAAAATTCCCCTCGTAAAATGGTCCCCGGACGATTGGCCTAAAACTTTAGGTTTTTCTGGATTTTCGCCTCAATAAAAACCGCCTCCCTGCCGATAGGCAAAATTAAGAGGGGTCTCATGTTTCAGAGGGTCAGAAATTCCGTTTTGCTCTTTCTTCTCTGTTCAGTGTTTCTTCACATCTCAATTTGGAGCGGTTTGCAGATTTTTAAGTCGCAGCCGAAGGTGCCGCCGGCGCCAGCCGTCGAAATTGTGATTCTCGATCAGGCCCCCGCCCCCCAACCCGCCCAACCCGTCGACAAGACCGAGCAACAGATTGTCGATCAAAGCGAAAATCCCCTCAATGACGAGATGCCCGACAAAGCGAAGTACCTCAGTCGGCACAATCAGCGAGTTGAGCGCGAAACCCGCGCTGCCCAAGTGGGAAAGTTCAACAACGACGCCAAACCGGGCTCTGCTCAACCGGGCAGCCTAGATGCAGAAAAAGTGGCACGCAAAGAGAAGCCCCAGAAATCCCTCACCAGCGGCACTTTGCCAACGCTAGCGGCATTAAAGCCCAATTTTAGCCCCACGCCACCCGGCCCGACCCGACCTGATCAAACGCAGCCTGGGAGCCCAAGCCAAACCGACGACTACCTCAAAGACACCGAAGTGGGAATGCAGACGCTGTTGAGTACCAGAGAGTTTGTTTATTATTCCTATTACGCTCGCATTAAAGAAAAGATCCGCCAGCACTGGGAACCCTCGGTAAAAGCCAGTGTGCAGATGGTGGCCCGCCAGGGGCGCGCGATCGCCTCGGCACGTGATCGCCGTACGCGAGTGATGATCACCCTAGACAAAAACGGGACCTTGCTACAGGTTCAGGTGATTGGTGAGAGTGGTATCATTGAGCTAGACAATGCTGCGATCGATGCCTTTCGAGCAGCGGCGCCGTTCCCCAACCCCCCACAAGGGATGGTGGAACAAGATGGTAACATTCGCATTCGCTGGGATTTTATCCTCGAAGCCTAAGTGGCTCTCGTCGACGAGCTCATCGATGCGAAATCGATTGAGCCTCGAACAGGAGCCGAATCATGAAAGTCGCACTACTTGCCGGAGATCGAAATGGGCTGGATCAGATTCCCACGCGGGCCCTTGAAGTCTATGAAGGCGAATTGCTCCTCGACCGGCAGATTCGCGATCTCCAAGCTCTCGGCCTGGAAATTGTGACGATTCTCAATTTTGGCGACTGTGAGAGTATCTTGCGCGCCAGTCGCCTTTTAGCGGAGTGCGAATTGATTTTTGATCCCAATGACACCTCAGACTTTTTCTCACAACTCTCGGCCGCCGCGTTGGGATGTGATGAGCGCTTTTTTGTTTTGCCACTTCACACGCCCGCGCCGAGCAAACCGACTTGGCTCCGCTTAGAGCATCACTTTTACAAAAAGGCTGGGGAAAGCGAGAGTCATGTCTTTCAACCGTTTTGCCCACGCAAGGGAGATCTTTTGGGAGGCTTTCCCCTGCTGATTACGCGCGCGGGTATTAAGATTTTTCGCTCAGGGCGAAACTTCACCGCATTATCAGACACCCGCCTGGAGCTGACTCCGGTGCCGGTCCTGGATGCGGCGGTTTTGGCGCAATTTCCAAAGCCGAGCCAACCCCTTAGGGCACTTGCCTAACCTCCGATTTCCCTATAAATAGCTACCACTTGTCCCCCTACTTAGGGGTGGTGATTCTGCCGATAAGACCAGGGGCGACCCTTTCGATTCTGCCCTAACAAAGGACGGCTCTATGCCTGCAAAAAAACTTGATCTCGAAGTCATGGGTTCGATTGTGCGACGAGCTCATTACTTGGCCACCCAGATGATCTATGTGGCCAACCACCGAGACAACAAAGCCAAGGGCGATCCCAAAGTGGGTGGTCACCCGGCCGCTAGTACCAGTGCGATTCACCTCTTAGCGGCCTTGCACTTGGTTGTGAAATCAGGCTTTGATCACATTGCCAATAAGCCTCACGCCTCACCCGCCGACCACGCTTATAACTACTTGCTCGATTTGTTGCTCCGGCCGGATTTGGGCCGTCTGTCACTCGAAGAAGCCAATCAAGCAATGGCTGGCTTGCGCGCTTTTCCGCAAGGGACCGAATTCGTCTTTCAGTCCTATCACTCGGCGTATGATCCTGATCATCATAACTTTTTCCCCAGTGGAACGGTGGGCATCCCGCCGGTCAAAGCTGGTTATCTTGCACTTGCCTACCGGTACGCTCGTGAACATGGGTACGAAGTTCCCGACGCTCACTTTTGGGCGGTGGTGGGAGATGCTGAGTTTCGCGAAGGCTCGTTGTTTGAAGCGATGCCGGACTTCGCGGAGCGAGAGATTGGGAGCCTGACCTGGATTATTGATTACAATCGACAGAGTCTTGATGGTCACCGCCTGACCAATAAGGAAATCATGCGCGGGACTGACGACGACCGCATTGAGCGCACCGCCGTGGCCAACGGCTGGGAAGTGATTCAAGTTCGTCACGGTAAAAAACGGGAAGCTCTGTTTGCTCGCCCGGGTGGTGAGCGCTTAAAGCAATGGTTAGAAAGCGAGCTCTCCGATTACAACTTGCAAGTGCTGTTGCAGCTTAAAGAGGGTGCGACCTTAAAAGCGGAAATCGCGAAAAGCCACCCCGAGGTGAGTTCCTTTTTTGCGACACTCACCGATCCAGAAGCCCTGAGTGCCGTTGGCGATCTCGGTGGGCACGACCTCGCCGTACTGGTGGAGGCGCTCACTGCCTCCAAGGCCAATTCTCGTCGCCCGACGATGATCATTGCTCACACTCTCAAGGGCTGGGGCTTGCAAATGGCCGCTACCCCTGGCAACCACTCAGCACTTCCCGATGCCGAGGAAATTGCTTCCCTTAAGGAAGCGACCGGAGTCGTTGGCGACACGCTCTTTGCTCGCTTTACAGAAAGCTCTCCCGAAGGAAAATTTTTAAAGGCCCGGGGCGAACAGTTGTACCAGCGGATTCTCGCTCAGGAGGCGCTCAAAATTCGCAATCAAACGCGGTTTGCCGAGGAACTTGCCGCTCGTGGTGGAGTCCCCGACTCGCTCGGCATTAGCCTCAAGCTGGCGAGTTATCCGCACACGCAGTGGATGCTGGGCCAGCTTACGGCCAAACTCACGCGGATCGCCAACACCCCCTTGGGTCCCGAGGCCCTCACGGGAAAAACCAAACCCCTCACGGCCGATGAGCTGTCGTTCAAACAGGCCAGTGAAATGTTGGTCGCCATGGCTCCTGACGTGGGCACTAGCACCAACTTAAATCCCGCAATGGACGGACACATTTTTGGTGCACCCGTGGAATCGGATTATGAGACCGCGGCTGGGGTAAAGGATAAAACGACACCCGATCTCATCCCCGGCCAGCAAGTCGACGATCGTTATTTGCGCTTTGAAATCGCCGAGGGCAACGTCATGTCCTGCATGGGTGCCTACGGCAAAATGCGTGACCTTCTCGGTATTCCGCTTTTGCCGCTCATGACCGTCTATGATTTCTTCGTCAAGCGCGCCTTGGATCAGTATTTTTACAATCTCTACTGGCAATCGAGTTTCATTTTGTGCGGAACGCCTTCAGGAGTCACCCTTTCGCCGGAAGGGGCGCAGCACGGGTGGAAGTCGGACTTTCAAATCCCCAACCAAATCACTTGGGAGCCCGCCTTTTGCCAGGAGCTCGATTGGATTTTGTGCGACGCTGTTCGCCGCCACCTCACGGGAGACAATCGCGGTCGCTCGGGAGTGGTCATCCGCGGAGTCACTCGGGGGCTTGAGCAAAAGGAGTTCTTACGACTTTTGAAACGCCAGCGCCGCTTCAAGAACACCAGTGATGGCGCCCTCATTTTGTGCGCCGAAAACCAAAGCGTCGAGCAACCCCATTGCCTGCCCACCGACCAGGTTGGCGCCCTTGACGACCAAGAGATTTTGGCGCAAGTCCGGCAGGAAGTGCTGCAGGGGGCCTACTACCTCATCGATTACCGCGGTTATGTGGGCTACGAACCGGGCGACAATGTCGTACAAATTTTTGCGATGGGTTCCTTGGTTCAAGAGGCCATCCAAGCTTCCCAGGCGCTCTTGGCTCGAGGCATTTACGCCAACGTTATCGTCGTCACCAGTCCCGATCTTTTGGCTGGAAACTTGGCTCACGCCAATGATTATGAACACCTCAAGAATGGTCTCGGTGTTACGGGTGACTTACACTTGGTTCCCCATCTCAACGGACACAGTCAGCGCGGAGATGTGGTGGTGCTGGCCGGTCGTCGCGTGCCATTGGTGAGCGTTCACGACGGAGAACCGGGTCTGCTCGACAATTTGGGCTCACTCGTCGGGGTGAAACAACTCGCTCTTGCTGTGCGAAAGCACTCGCGGTGTGGAAGACCTCAGGACGTTTATGCCTACCATGGTATTGATGAGGTGGCGATCGTCGAAGCCTGTGGTAAAGTACTCTCTGAAACGGCCTTGGAAAACATCGAACTCAGTCGACAAGTGGTTGAGGCTTTGGCTCACACCGAGTCTTCGACCCGAACCGACTGGCGCTCGCTTTGGCCGGAAAAAGAAAGTTAAGCGTTCTTCGAGAGTCCGATTTGAAACACCAGCACCATGCGACCCACAACTTGCATTTGGCCTCGTCTCGACGTTTTGAAGACGTCGTGGTGATGGTTCATCACTTTGGTGCAACACCGCGAATTCTTTCTCGACATATCCGCTTTTTGAACGACTTGGGTTTTGATGTGGCGACCTTTCAGTTGCGGTTTTCAAGTCCCAAGTTGCTTCTTGGTTTGCCGCTGACTCGCGACCGGCGCTTTGGTGTCTGTCGAGTTTGGGAAGAGCAAATCACGGACGTCCTTCGGGCCATCGATCGACCAAAAATCTTGATGACCTTTTCTAGTCCCTCCAGTTCGGCCTTGCGCGCGATTACTCACTTGCCTGCCGGGCAGGTCAAGGGTTGCATCTGTGAGGGCGGTCCCTTTGCTCAGTTGCGCAAAGGCTTTGCGAACTACTTAGACCAGCAAATGAAGATTTCTAGTCCGCTGGTCAGTGTTGCTCTCTCCGTTCTAATGGTCGAGCTCCTCGGTGGAGATCGCATCATCTCCGCTTCAAAGAAACGCCTCAAGGATCTGCCGCGGAATTTTCCGGTTCTGAGCATCCGGGCCTGGAATGACGAAATGGTCTCGGCGCGCTCCATCGACGAGTATTTTTCTAACCTCGATCATCTTGCACTCGAAGTTTTGAGCCTTCCCGAAGTGGGGCACCTTCAGGGTCTGAGCAAGGCTCCCGTCGAGTATAAGGCCCGCGTGGAGAAGTTTCTAAGAACTCTCGCCACACCGACCTCACCCTCCCCTCAGTGACTAGTTAGTAGTCGGCAGTCCAATCCTCGACAGTGGGGATTGATTTCTGGGCCAAAGCTTCTCTCCCTTTGAGCACGCCAAATGCAATATGATAACCTAGGGTCGGCGTCTCAGAAGGAGATGCGCGTTTGATCGGGGGATCCATGGACTGGCCGCTGTTTTCTCAAAAGCTATTAGTTTTGCTGGGGAGCCTTTTGTTGGGCTTACTCGTTGTTGCCCCTTGGCCGGCAATGGCAGACTCATTTAAATCAAATGCCACCACCGTAAAAGTTCAGGCCGCTGGGCCCGCGCCTGGAAAAGTCATTTATGGCCCGCGCACCACTCCGACTCAAACGAGCGGTCCCATTACGGCCACGGCCGGGCAAGTTATTAGCGGGCTTAAGATCTCAAACCCAAATGGTCCGTGCATCACGGTACGCGTACCTAATGTTGTCGTTCGTGACAACATCATTGGCCCTTGTGGCACGGCCGGTAGCCCCGAAGGAATTGGCGTGTTGGTTGAGAATACTGCCAATCTCACGGTGGAATACAACACCTTTGACACCGTCTCATCGGGAGTTTACGCAATTTACGCTCAACACCCGATTCTAATATCTCACAACTCCGGCAAAAACATCCGCGGCCCCATGCCGCGCGGACAGCTGGTGCAGTTTAATGGCGTCAGCGGTGGCTCTGGGCAGTCGAAGATCACTTGCAACCTTTCCGATGTCCAGGGTTCGTCGGTTGAAAAAGTCGAAGATCACATTAATATGTATTCCTCGACGGGCTCCTCGTCACAACCCATTTTTATTGCCTACAACCGTTTGCGGGGCGGTCACTCCGAGTCGGGGTCGGGAATCATGACCGGCGACTCTTCGGCCGCTGGTGGCGGTGGCTATATGCATGTTTACAAGAACACCATTGTCAACATTGGCAATGTCGGAGTCGGAGTTGCGGGTGGCACCAACATTCGAGTCGACTCCAATCGCGTTTACCTCGACGGACGAACTTCGCCCTCACGACTCGGGATGTACGCCTACGCCTATATCCCCAACGGCGGCACCATGCCCACGTGTCGCGATCACACCTTCATCAACAACCGAGTTTGGGGAATCGACACCATTGGACAGAATGGTGCTGAGAACCACTTTTGGCATGACACGGAGACTTGTTTTAATGTCACCCTCACCAACAACGTCTTCGGTGATCGCAGTCTCAATGCGGACATCTTCAACGAGATTCCTTCCGAGTGCCAATGAGACAGGTGGGGACACGAGGGGACACTGACGGGACGTGAGGTAAGATTGTTTCGGCGGACGTTATTGCTCGCATTCTGTTGGGCTCTGATCGGCAACAGGCCGGTCGCGGCCGATTCGATTCGATCGGGTCAAACAAAAGTTTCCGTAACTCCCAAAATCAATCCAGGGGTTCCACCGGGCGTTGCCTTTAAAGGGGTGACGGCAGCGATGTGGGCCGAGATCAATTCTCAACGAGTAATTTTTGGAGATCCCAACGATTGCCAAGCGAAGGTTCAGAATATTCCGACCTCTGGGCAAACGCTCAATCCATGTAACGGCAATTGCATTAACACGGCTCTTAGTTCATCCAATGTGGTGATTCTCAAGGGAGGAACTTACGCCATATCGAACACGATTGAGCTTAAGCCTGGCAAAACTCTAATTGGGGCGCCTGGCGAAGAAGTTATCATCGACGCCAAAAACGTTGAAGAGGGCCTTTGGCTCAGGGGTAACAACACGCTCGCGAATGTTCGATTGATCGATGCCGGAGATGTTGGGCTTAACTTCCTCGGGGACAGCTCGTTGGTTTATCAAGTTTCGGTTGCTCGCACCGGCTGGACTTCTCAAATTAATGCCAATGGGGCTGGCATAGGTGTTTGGTATGAAGCCGACAACAACTGCATTGTCAGCGTTGAGGTCTATGATTCTTACAACGAAAGCGGTAACGGTTGTGACGTCTGTGCCAATGGCGGTAATGCCGACGGCATTCGCAACTCCTTTGGGGCATCAAATAACACCTTCATTGATGCCCACTCATTCCGCAACGGTGATGATGGTTGGGATTTTTGGGAGGGTAATGTTGCCTTTGTCTACTTTGGCTCGTCCTTTGATAACGGTAAGACGACTGGCAAATCAATCACTGGCGATGGCAATGGAATTAAACTTGGGCGCGGCAGCGCTCAACACAGGCTCTACAAGACTTCCGCCAATACTAACAAAGCTGATGGCTTTGACCTCAATGGCAATACTATTCAACCTTGGCTTGTTCAATGTACCGCCACCGGTAATGGCGGTCTCGATTTCGCAGGAATCCCACATCCCTAAATGAATCGTCCGTCGCAAGTTGAGTCATTTCTTGGCTTAGTCACCCGCCCAAAGTGTTAAATTCTTCTAACAGGTCTTAAGACCAGTAACCTAGACACCGACAACTATATCGAGGAGGTCATCATCCTATGGCACGTTGGCTCATGATGAGACTAAGTTTTATGGCACGTTGTGTTCTGTCCGGAGCACTCTTTTGCATTACATTTTCTCTCATCGGGTGCGATCTCGCCTTCGCCTCGTCTTCTCCTTCGAGCCTCACCTATCAAGGGCGCATCATCAAGCCCGAC
>JADZEO010000019.1 GCA_020850475.1 Bdellovibrionales bacterium
CTCCGCTTCGAAGACCTGCAGAGTTTGTGCATTCTGTCCAAAACGTTCGCATATTTTCCACTGTCCGATCTTTGTCTCGCCAATGCTAAAGGCGCGGTAAGACAAGCCCTGTCCTTTGATCCATCCTCCATCGACTTCGCGCCCGCCAATGCGAACCAAATCTCCGATGGAAAATTCAATAAAGTAATCACGTTTCTCTGGCCCTTCAAAAACAGCCGCTTCAAAATTGGTTTTACTCCAATCCATTTCCTTAAAGATCGGAAACTTCGCAATGGCCTTTTTGGCGTCGTCATCGATGGGTACGGGTTGCGGGGCGTCTTTCCACTCCTCAATTAGGCAACTAATACTTAGTTCACCTTTTTTTCCTCCAGCGCCTGGGAAGAGAGTACTTCCTTTTTCAAAAACAGTTCCTTGGTAGGTCATTGTTTTGCTAGGGTTAATGCAGTAGATTTCCAGCCACTTTTCCCCAGGCTGGAGCTTTTTTTTTAAAAATGCGACCAAAGATCCTTGGGGAATCTTAATACCTCTGATGGTCACATCATCACAGGGTTGGATTTCAACAACCTCTAGACTCATGGAATGCATTCCAATTAAGTCACACACTTTAATTCCATTTACCCATAGGTCTTTAAAGTCACGAACTCTGAAGATTGGATTACTGGCTACCACATGGACACCCTTTGGAAAGGTCAGTCCTCCGAGCTCAATCTTATCTTGAGCCACGAATTCAACAACGTAATCCAATGGGTCGGGACCCTCATAAAAAATTTTTTCGACAAGCACCTTATTCCACCTAAGGTTCTTAAAAATCGGGAAGGTCTCAACCTTTGCCCGGGCGCTTGGTACCACGAGAACCTCTTCTATCTCCTGTCCCTCGGCAATTAGTGGTGCCAGAAAGGGAGCCAAAGAAGCTATGTGCCACAACCACAGAAGCATACTGATAGAGCAGCTCAATTTAATCATTCATGACTCAACTTTCCAGTTAGGTCCTATTCCCCAACATTATAAAGTCCAAGATGCAAATGATCCAAATGAAGCCTTGGGCATCGTTTCGCATTCCCCAATCAATGAAAGGCCAGCTCCCGAAGACTCTTGGACCACCATACCCTACACGACCTCTTGATAAACTCCGAGTATTTTCTTTTTCTTTGCTCCAAAGTGAAGCAAAACAAAACCAAACTTGATTAGATTCAATATTGGTTGGCCCGGAAGTGCGACGCCTTGAAAGTATTAGGATCGCGGCTCTGGTTCATCTTATGATTTTGGTTCGAATACTTTGAGATCTGGTATTTCACCAAGATTCTAAAACAAAGGGCCGCTGCTGCGGCCCTTTTGGTATTTCTCTGATCACCGAATATTAACTGATTAGCGGCAGCGCATGCCGTGGTTGGGTTCGCGCTCAAGTGGGCCGGCAGTAAAAGTTGAAACCGAAGTTTGAACTTCATCGCCAGAAAAGCGAGCCGGTGTGGTTGAGTAGGTGATTCCAGTCGCAGCATACAATCCAGAAAGGGCGACTGGGCAGTGGTTTTGAGTGTGGTCCACAACTACCAATTTTTCCAAGGCGCCATCGGCCGGGCGTTTATCTTCAAGGGCTGTATAAATGACGTCGCCACAACGATTGATGCGAGTCTTAACAATCGGCAGCTCTACCACTTTTGGAGCCGGAGCATAAGCAGCACAGAACATGCCGGGAGGGCAAGAAATGTGTTGATAAAGGGTCAAGCGAAGCTGGCTTTGGCCCATGTCGACCTGGATGTTACCACCAATAACTTCAAGGCCACCGCTGTGGTTAGGATGAATATTGATGGTCTCGAGTTCAGCCGAAAGAAAGATCTGCGGAATGCAGCGGCTAACTAAGGCCTGAGCTTGAACTGCCGCAACTGCGACGGAAGCCGCTAAAACTGTGATTTGAATAAATTTTTTCATGATTTCCCCCTAAGTGTTATTTTTTGTTGCGGCACTTGCCGCTGACGGAAATGGGTTATGCCACCAACCCCGAAAAAGAAAAAATTATTAGAATTCAAACAAAATGATTAATTTTAGTGATCGAGTTCTGCTATGGTCCTTTCCATAAGGCACTTACTTACGAGTTAAGAACGTGACCTTTTGAAGTGGTCAGTTGATTTGAAACGAAGCCCTCGGGCAGGACTTGATCCATGGGACAGGTACCTCAGAAAATGGTCCATCGACCCTCGCACCTATTTGTCGGCTCCGGTCGGCTGGCCAAACATCTCCACCACTATTTTAACCTCAAACAGATTCCCGCCTTGCTGTGGTCTCGCCGCGACAATTCCCAACGTGAATTGCTCGACTTCGCCAGCCAAGTCCGGTGGATTTGGCTTCTCATCAATGACTCCGAAATTGTTTCCTTTATCGATGCCCACCCGAGTATTGATCGCCATCGCTGGATTCATTGTTCCGGGAGTCTGGTTGTTTCCGGGATCACCTCGCTGCATCCACTAATGTCCTTCTCCGAAGAGCTTTACTCGCTCGACACTTACTCGCGAATGTTGTTGGTCGGTGAATCCGGTCAGCCCGGCCTCGCCTCGATTTGTCCGGAATTAGGTAATCCCTTTTGCGTTCTTGCTCCCGAAGACAAAGCCCGCTACCACGCCTTATGTGTGACCGCCAACAACTTCTCCGTGTTGTTGTGGCAAACCGCCGCTCAGGAGTTCTCGCGGTTAGGAATTTCGTGGTCGGAGTTGTTGCCTTACTTGGAAGTGACCATGGGCAACCTGGCCGCCAATCCCGCCACCGCATTGACTGGACCACTGGTCCGCGGAGACTGGCCAACGGTTGAGCGCAACCAACGGGCTCTCGCGGGTAGCCCTCTCGCCTCCGTTTACGATTCTTTCGTCAAATTGTTCCTCCTGTCCCAGCACAAACCCCAAGAAAACTCTCGAGGAGTGGTCGATGCAAACGCCTGACTTTCAAAAATTTAAAAAGCTGGGACGTAAGATCTCGATGATTACCTGCTACGACTTCTGGTCGGCCCAGCTGCTGAACCAATCTAAAGTTGATTGTCTCTTGGTGGGTGACAGTCTTGCCATGGTCATGCACGGCCACCCGACCACCTTGCCAGCCTCCATCGAAGTGATGGCGTTGCACACCGCCGCCGTCACTCGCGGCGCACCTGATAAGTTTGTGGTTGGGGACTTGCCCTTTCTTTCCTACCGCAAATCACTCAGTGAAAATATGAACTCCGTCGAGCTCTTGATGAAGGCCGGAGCTCAAGCCGTTAAGCTGGAAGGGGCCGCGGGCAACCTGGAGCTCATTCGCCATATCGTCGAATCAGGTGTTCCAGTGATGGGCCACCTCGGACTGACTCCACAATCCATTCATCAGCTCGGCGGATTTAGGGTGCAGGGCAAGGATCGCGATTCCGCGACCTTGCTCAATGAACAAGCCTTGGCCCTGCAAGAAGCCGGCTGCTTTTCGGTGGTCCTTGAGTGTGTGCCATCCGGGCTTGCGGAGCGGGTTTCACAGTCACTCATTATACCCACCATCGGCATCGGCGCCGGCCCGCACACCGATGGCCAAGTTCTCGTTTTGCACGACATGCTGGGCTTGAATCAAAACTTTGAGCCTAAATTCCTGCGCCGGTTCCAAAATTTTTCCCAGCCGATAATCGATGCGATTAATCGCTATGACCTTGAGGTCAAAGAATGCACCTTTCCCTCAATTGAGGAGAGTTACGAATAATGGAAATTTTTTGCCATTTACCTACTTGGAGTGAACAGCGCCAACAAGATCGGCGAGCCGGCAAATCGCTGGGCTTTGTCCCCACGATGGGAGCCCTTCATCAGGGCCACCTGTCTTTGGTTCATCGCTCGTTGGAGGAAAACGATCAGACTCTTGTCAGTCTCTTTGTTAACCCCACTCAGTTCGACAACCCCAGTGATCTGACGAATTACCCCAACCTCGTCGAAGCCGACCTAGAAATGCTCAAACAGGCCGGCGTAGGTTATGTGCTGTTACCGGATTATGAGATGATCTATCCGGACCAGTACCGTTACAAAGTCACCGAAGCTGAGGAGAGCCGCCTCCTCTGTGGCGCTCATCGTCCCGGCCACTTTGATGGGGTACTCACGGTCGTCCTCAAACTCTTAAATATTGCGCAAGCCGATCGCGCCTACTTTGGCGAAAAGGATTATCAGCAATTTCGTTTGGTACAGGACCTCGCTCAGGCTTTCTTTTTGAATGTTGAAATTATCGGGTGCCCGCTGGTGCGCGAAGCCGATGGATTGGCCATGAGTTCCCGCAATCTTCGATTGAATGTGGAGCAAAGGCAGGTGGCTCCGCGCCTTTTTGAAATTCTAAAATCCCAGGCCTCTCTGGAGTCGATCCGCCAACAACTCACTCTGGCTGGCTTTGAAGTTGATTACGTAGAAGAAAAGTGGGGAAGAAGGCTCGCCGCAGTTAAGCTTGGAGAAATAAGGTTAATAGATAATGTTCCCATCAACGAGTAAAAAAATTCTATTCCAAATCACGGGTTCAATTGCTGCTTATAAGGCTTGTGCGGTGATTTCGCAGCTCGTGCAAAATGGTCATCAAGTCCAGGTGGTTCTGAGCCCTTCGGCCAATCAATTTGTTGGGCCAGCCACCCTGGAAGGCCTCACCTCTCGACCTGTCGCTCAAGGGATCTTTACTCCCGGCGAGATGATGGGCCATATTGAGTGGGCGCGGTGGGCCGACCTCTTTGTTCTGTGCCCCGCTACCGCCAACACTCTTAATCGCCTGGCCAGCGGACTCAGCGATGACTTGATCGGCTCCATTTTTTTGGCCCAAAACTTCAGCCGTCCCTATCTCATTTTTCCCGCCATGAATACCATGATGCTGAACCACCCCGCCACGCAGCGCTCGTTGAGTCAACTGCACGCTTGGGGCGCCAAGGTGTTTGAAACTGCCAAAGGAACCCTTGCCTGCGGTGAAGTGGGCGAGGGTAAGCTCCTTGAGCCGGGTGCCATCGTGCGCGCAATTGAAGCTGCGCTTCGCGAGAGCGACCCACTCGCTTCTCCCCATTCACCTCGGGTCGCCCGCCGCATTTTAGTTACCGCGGGGGGGACTCGCGAATCCATTGACGGAGTTCGGTTTATTACTAACACCAGCTCCGGCCGCACGGGAGTCTTCCTGGCTGAGCAACTCGCACGGCGAGGACATCAGGTTGTTTTACTTAAGCATCAATCGATTAAGTTTTCGTCACCGTCCGCCAACTTAACCGTGTTGGCTTTTGATTCTTTTAAAGATTTGGCTTCTCAGATGAAGACGGCTCTGCAGAACTCACCGTTTGATTTCGTCATTCACGCCGCAGCGGTTGCGGATTTTTCGATTGATCGCATTGAAACCGCAGCGGGAATCGTCAACCAAAACAGAACCAAGTTGCCTTCAGGTCAGACGATCAACCTGCGGCTGGTACCGACTCCTAAAGTGATTTCTTCGCTTCGCGACTGGTCGGTCAACAAGGCCGTCACCGTTGTTGGATTTAAGCTCACCAACACCTTGCGGGCCGATGAGCGCCGCTTGGCGGTCGAAAAGCTCTTTCAACAATCGCAACCAAATTTTGTGGTCGCCAATGACTTAACTGAGATCAATGAGCACCAACACGCCTTTAACCTTTATGGAAACGGCGGCCTGATCTCAGCCGGTCAATCAAAATCGGACCTGGCCCAATCCTTGGTTGGCCTCGTTGAAGCGGATCCCAACCCCGCTTTGTCACACCTTACATCGCTCCCCGAACCGGAGGTTCCGCTATGATCATGTGTCTTGACGTCGGCAATAGCCAAATTCACGGCGGCGTATTTGAAGATGACAAGTTGTTGCTGCAATTTCGCCGCAACTCCCGCGGAGGGGCCTCTTCAGATGAGTATGGCCTCTTTCTACGAAGCGTCCTCAAGGAGAACGGCATCAACCCGGAATTTATCGACCGAATTGCCCTTTGCACGGTAGTTCCAGAAACACTCCACTCACTAAAGAACTGTTGTCTCAAGTATTTCAAACACAACCCCTTCATTTTGCAGGCTGGGGTTAAGACTGGCCTCAAAATTAACTATCGCAACCCTGTTGAAGTTGGCGCCGATCGAATTGCCAATGCCATCGCGGGCTATCACTTGTTTCCTGAACAAGACCTGGTGGTCATTGATTTTGGCACCGCGACGACTTTTTGTGCGATTTCGGCAAGCCGCCAATACTTGGGCGGTGTAATTCTCGCGGGCTTGCGCATTTCAATGGAGGCGTTAGAGAGTCGAACTTCCAAACTTCCCTCCGTCGAGATTGTTAAGGTGAAAGATTGTCTGGGACGGTCGACCGTTGAGAGCATTCAATCGGGACTCTTTTTTGGTTCAATCGGAATGATTAAAGAGGTCACCACACGACTTTCCAAGGAGGCCTTCGACGGGCGCAGTCCTAAGATTATTGCCACCGGCGGCTTTTCAAGTTTGTTGAGTGACGAAGACCTGTTTGATGTTGAAATACCTGATCTGGTTTTGCGCGGACTCTTGTTCGCCCTGCAGATGAATACCTGAGCTAATTAAGGAGATGCTCCCCATGAAACTAACGATGCTCAAATCTAAAATTCACCGCGCGACCGTAACCGATGCGGACCTCAATTACGAAGGGTCTATTTCAATTGATCCCAAATTGTGCGAAATGGCCCACCTCCACCAATTCGAACGAGTTGAAATCTATAATTGCAATAATGGCGCTCGCTTTGCCACCTACGTGATTTATGGCAAAGACGGCGAGATCTGTCTCAACGGAGCCGCCGCCCGGCATGTGCATCGGGGCGACCTCGTCATCATTGCTTGTTACGCCGAGGTCGAGGAGCACGAAGCCCCCCACCATCAACCTCGTTTGGTTTTTGTCGATGAATTGAATCGCCCAAAGGGCTTTGGTCGCATCTGAGACCATGAAGCAAAGTAACCTTTACAAATGGAACTTTCTTCATATTGACCCGCCATGCCCAAACCCTTACTTTCACGATCGAGTAATGGGGGGGAGATTCCAGCGCTCGAATTCCCACACTATTTTAATCTCTGATTTGATCTCTGAACAAACACTCGATCATTTTCCCGGGAAGGTTGTCGATGCCAAACTCAATTCTCTTAAAAACAATTGCCGCCGCTCTTCTGACTGTCACTTTTCTAGCGACCAGCGCCTGCTCCAACGACGATGACTCCGACAGCGACAAGGGCGACAAATCGGCGATCACCGGGCGCCCCGGGAAGCCCAGTGGTCCGACGGGAAGCAAGGGCGGCCTTGGTGGCGGGAACTCCACCCCACAACCAGGATTGGGTGGAACACCCAGCCCCACCAACGGCGATGAGTCTCGCCCCGGCACCGGAAATGGTGGATCGGCTGGCCCCGGTGGTTCCGCAAATTCCGGCGACGGAAGTACACCGGCCGACCCAGGCAATGCTGGCGGCAGCCAGCCGCCTCCCGCCAACGGCGGCAGCGAGGGCGATCCCGAAGAGCAAGCAGCCTACGAAATGCTGACTCAGGTTTTTACAACCTATCTGCCCCTTGGAACCTACACCGGCAAATCAGATGATGGCATGTCCTGCACGCTCAAAGTTCGACCCTTCGACAAACCCGGTAAGGATTTGTTTGTTGAAATGGAGCTCAGTGGTGGCAACACGGGTTCTCCGAATGATAAACTCACCTTTACGCTGTCAACTAAACTCGGCGGCACTCTGGTCGGTGCTCCCAAGGAAAATCCCCCGAAGTTGCGGATGTGGGTCGAGGTTGCAATTCCGGCGATGACTCTCGGCGGTCCCGGTCACGTCTTGACTATGCTCAACGTTAAGTTTGATCCCGCTACCAACAAGGCCGAGTCTGTTTACATCTTCGACCAAACTCGCGAAGGACTGGCCAACACCTCAGCCAATTGCTTTATTGAGTCGTTTACTCCTGCCGCCGGTCCAACTGCTAACTAGTCAGCCCTAGAGACGGTAGGCAAGAACGGCATCCCAAACTCCCACCGGGCGAATGGCCATGAGTCGGTCGTCCCAAGGGAGAGCTTTCCACTTAAGGATGTCTCCCAACGCCTGAAAGTTTGCCGAATCAAATTTCAGCTCCGTCGGCCAATCCAAGACCTGCTTGAGTGCAGGAAGAAACAAGGCCGCGAACACCATTCGTGAGTTTTGTTGAATGAATTCGTCCACTCCTCCGCGGATCAAGGTCTTCCACTGGATTGGGTCGGTTGACCGACAAACATCCACCACCATCAGTTTGGGTGCGCCAACCCGAGCAAAGTCATGCGTCGTCATAGAATCACAAACGGCCAGAACTTGGATCTGACTTCGCGTTTGGTTAAGCCCGAGATTGACCCGTCGAGTGCCGTCCAGCCAACTCTGCCCCTCCGTCAAGACCGCGACTGAGCGGTCATGGGAAAAGAATCGGAGTGTGGGAAGATCGGAGGGACGGGCGAGAATCTCGGGAGAGCCCTTAATTACGAAGTCCAACTCCGCTTTGACCCACTCATGCTGGACCGTCTCGACAAACCCAAATGAAGCCCAGTAGATTTCGGTCGTCGTATTTACCCAATCCGCCAACGCCGGCAGATTGTGCGGAGGAACAAAACTCTCCCACTGCCAGCGAGAGAGCACGCCCTGATCGTTCAGCCCCGAGGCTAACCCCCGCCAAAAGAGTGCGCGGTCGGCAAATTTGGAGTTTTTGTACCGTCGCCAGATCAAACTGGTCACCAAGGGCGCCAGGCTGAGCTTTTCCACGTCGTAAATGGTACTCAACAACTCGCGCTGGTGAGTTGGAATCTGCCGAAAGTCACGACAAAAGTTAAGATGATCAAGCGCGATCCACGAGCTCAAGCAATAGTCACCCACTCCGCTGACCCAACTCAGCCAATTTCGAGGACTATTGAAATCGGTCTGATCGCCAAACCAGGGATCCTCTAGGTTCAGCTGATCGGATAAAAAACCAACTAACAGATAACTCAAAACCTCTTGTTGGAAGATGTCTTGGCCGATGACCCCCACTTGGTCTCGAAGCCATCGCTGAACCAGAACACGCTCCAACTGGCCTTGAGCCCGCACCCAGGAAGTTCCAATTGTTAACTGCGACCCGTCCCAGCTCACCACAAATGGATCGGCGCTGGTGACAATGAGATCTACGGGCGTTCTCACTCGACGCAACCCCACGCCCTCGAGGCGCTCGAGAATCATAAGTCGATTGAGCAAGTCACGTTGTTCGTCACTTACCTGTCGCGACTCCCAAAATCGGGCCGTGTTTTGCCTGCCGCACGAGGGAATCTCCAGCTTGCCGTTGGCATCAAAATAAACCAAGCTTTTCACCAAGGCCGAGTTAACGCAGTCCCGGGAGTTTTGGATTGTGCGCAGTGAAACCCAAGTCAGGATTAAAAGGGAAAAGGCTGTGGTAATCGTCAAAATCCGCATTTTCATCAAGGCTCTACCTCAGCAAGAACGAAGCCATTGAGCCGAGGAGACCGCAGTGTCTAGTTGGTAGCCGATCAAAAAACTGACTCGACAACCATGAACAATTTCCAACCCTCGGGCGCAAAAGTGTCACCGAGGATCACCAATTCCCTAGAGGTTTTCACGGGAAGTGTGTCATTGAATTGTACACACAGAGTCTTGAATCGTTTTTAGCCCCAATTGACAGGCCACGCCATCAGTTCATAAAGCAAGTCCTAAAAGTGGTCGAAACCTTCTCCCCTACGAGGTCAATATGATGAAAAGAGAGACTTCTCCTTCAGTCTATTCTCTTACGGCACTGGTGATCTTTTTTGTTCTCCTTTTAATGTCGATTCAAGCCAAAGCCCAAGAGGCCTACCCAACCAAGGAAATTCCTGGCTGCAAAGGATTACCCTGGGAGCTGTTGAGCAAAGACTGCGAAACACTTCTTCCTGATATTCACTACGCCGACGCTATTCAAAATCGCCAAATCGCCGACACGCGGATGATTGCTCCTGATCGTCAACGGTACTATCAAATTGATCGGCTGATCTATCCGACCATTGGCGCTCCGAATTTGTTTTTTTCTGGCCTCACTGAAGGCAAGGGCGCAAACGTCAATGATGAGTTGGTCGTCATGCTCAACCTCCCCGACCCAGAGTACGCTGACCTGCTCTCCGACGATGGCAAGGCACTTAGCCCCAAATCTGCTCGAAAGTTACCCTTTAAACCTCAGGTGACAACTAAGGGGAGTGAATCCGGCATCTTTGTTTACCTCACTCTACGGACTCCCGAAATTCGCGCGAGTCTTTTTCAAAAGAAATCTTTTGGTGGCGTGACCAAGCCCAACGCCTTTTATGCCCTTCAACCAGTCGGCGTTTGGCGCTATGCTCGACCCGATGAGATGCCTCGTCCCCTTGCTGAGCGCGCCAAACTCAAATTGGTCTTTGGCCAACAAGAAATGCGCGACGTTCCTCCGGGCTTTTACGACATCCGCATGGAAGTCATGAACGGCGGAAAGTTGGTCGCCAGTGAGTTCCAGTACAATGCCGTTCGCGTGTTTGATCGTAACTATGATCAATCTAACTACGAGGTCCTCAACGTCACTGACAGCCAAGCCTCGGTTGGGGTGCTCCCGCTGTTGCTCGGCAAGTCCTTTCGCCAGCAAACCCTGGATCGTCTCACCCAGATGGTTCACCACATGCGAAACCTCTACCAACTTGGCCGCGCCCGCAACGAAGCCGAAGAAAAAGTTCTTAAGGCGGCTTTCATTACTTTTAACGGTGACCTTCACAATGGCGGCGATCCACTGATCCTCAAGCCAGAAGACGTGGCCAAAAACTACAATGAGGAAGCAATCGCAATTTTGGATGTTCTCAAAGAACTGCCCGTACCGATTTTTCTCACCATCGGTAAACACGATGGCTATGTTTCGATGGGTCACGCGCCGGGATTTATTTCTGACGGACCCGCTCGCATCGCCAAGATCGCTCAAGACAATGTTCGCAGTGGTGCGATCGACCAAGCGACGGTCAATGAGTTTTCCCGCTTCCTAAAGGACACCGCCGAGCTCCCTGGCGGAAACCCGGTGGACATTTTTGATGGACATTACGTTCGTAGGGCCAACCAACAGCGCTATGATACCGCTTGGACCGAGCCAACTGCCGGAACCAAACGCAACATTCCTCTCTATGATGGTTTCAACCAGTGGAAGCGAGCCTATGGTCCCCTGACCCAAAGTTGGTCCTTTGGCAAAACCACTTACGTCAATATCAACAGCTTTGACCTGCGACAACATATGCGCTCCGGTTGGGGAATGTACACCGTCAACTACGGCGGAAATGTGTCATCCCACCAAATGATTTGGATTCACCGCGAGATCAACCGGCTTCACAATGGCCAAAAGTTTGAGACTGTTCTTCTTGCTCACCACGATCCTCGCGGCGGGCACAAGAACGTGGGTTACCCCTTCTACTTTCGGCAAGTTCCCTTCAAGGGAATGGACGAAAGTTTCAAGAACTACGTCAGCGGCGAGATCATCCAACCCAAGATTTGTGAACACGCCCCCGAGTGGGTCAAGAAGAAGAGCACTGATCTCTACCTGGGCTGTCTCCAAGACGGACTCCAGGAGTGGATGCGCCCCGACCCGCAGTTTGACTGTGGCGGCCTCGGGGTCATTGCCGATGGACCCAATAAAGGCCAGTGCGATGTCGAGAAGATGCGCAAAGATCCCAACATCCATCCGGACTACTCAGGATATAAGTTGATTCATGAGTTGGCCACCAATCGCAACGTCCGCACGATGATCTTGGGACACACTCACTACAACAGCCTCGAGGTGTTGCAGCCGGGAGATCGCCTTGTGCCCGACCAATTTATTCTTGATCCTCAAACTCACGAATCTTACGCCATGTCTCGCTCGTTCTTTGACGCTGTCAATCCGGTCCGTCTGTTCTCGCGTTGGATGGGCAAAGACAAAAAGGAGCGCGAAGCCAAGATGCAGGATATGTCAATTCGCGGTATCGTCGAGGAAACGCTTAAAGACGTCAAAGTGTTGAGCCTGGTTCTCGAACTGGCAGGACATAGCTTCGAACGGGTCGTTCAAGACCACGAACTGGTCATCATGCGCTTTACCTCGGTAGCCAAGCTGACGGAGCAAGAGGTGATTACCGATCTAAATGCCGTTAATTATGGCTTTCAGGTGTTGTCGGTCGATGATGCCTTTGTTTACAAGGATCACGAACGTCGTAGCATGATTAACGGAGTTACCTTTTTGCGCAACAGCGAAGACGGCGACTTCTTGCCGGTGAACAAGGGTCAAATGGTTAGCATCGATCGCAGCCAACGGCTGTCGAGTGTGGATAAGCAAAATCCCTTTGAGATCATTTTTGACTCGACCAAGTCGCGTCCGCACGTGGATCCGATTGCTAAACTACGCCAAGGAAACTAACTGAAACTTACTGGGCCGCTCGTGCTTCGACACTAGTCGGCCCAGTACCCTTTGCGAATGAGCAGCCACGTCGTCAGCAGCACCGAAATTCCCATCACCCCAATAGCGCTCCAAAAAAGGTGAGGACTGTCGAAGGGTATCGCTTGAAAGTTCATGCCCCAGAATGACGCCCAAAAAGTCATCGGGACGGCAATGCTGGCCAATAGCGAGAGTTTTTTGACTTGGGCATTGGTCCGATTCGCCTGCAGCCCCCAATACAGTTCTATCGTAGTCGCAATCTGCGACCGATACAGAGAGATGGTCCGATAAATTCGTTCGCAGTGGTCGTGGAGGTCTCGCAGCTTCCAGGCCAAGTCCCCGGTCGGTTGACAAAGGTTTTGCAGCTGCTCAGTTACCGAAGGCAAGTGACTTAGAGAATAATCAACCTCGTTGATTTGTCTCTTGAGGGCAATTAAATCCTGTGGGCTGATTTCGCGACGAAACATCTCCTGCTCATACTCGTCGGCGTTAGCAAACATTTTGCGCATCTCTTGCCAGCTGATGTCGGTGATTCGATCGAGGGCATGGTAAAGTAGATGCCAAACATCTTTGCCCGGATCAGTCATTCGCAGATATTCCCACCAGGTCGCTCCGTGCGGAGGAGGGTCGTGTGGAATCGCCACCAAATGATCCGGAAAGATGATGAACTGAATTTCGTGAACTTCATTGGCGGCCAACAAAAACCACACCAACAGCTGATGGGTCTCATAGTCGTCGAGCTTGGGGCGCTGATCGCGATGCTGACAGTCTTCCAATGCGAGCGGGTGAACATTGAGCGTGCGTCCCAGTTGGTTGAGTTGTTCAACATTCTCACTTAGAACTTCGGTCCACTTAGTCATTTAAAGTCCCCCTGCCGCATTTAACGCTAACATGATCGATGACGTCGTTCCATCGGGAATCCACTGATTTGGCGGTTTTTGTTCTTGAACTTCCGTCCTTGGGCCGCTAGTCATTGATGGTACACCAACTTCAAACGGGGGATGTTGATGATGGTACGGCTACTTAGTTTCCTTGTGGTTGGCCTGTTCGCTACAGTTAGTTCTCAGGCCGAACCTATGATCATGACCTGCTCTTCGGAATTTGACGAAACGGCCACTATCAAATTGATTATTGATTCTTCGGGAGCTCTGCAGTCGATTGAAACTTCAGGAACCCTGTCGTGGACCTTCGATCCCACCCTGGAGCACGCGACCACCTATCGCGATCCCTTCGAGGTGCTGGACCACACGAACCTCATGGCCGAGCTTACCCAACTGGCAAACCCGAGCGGGCTTCCCGTCGCCGGCGCCTTTTTGTCCCTCGTTGCTTCGAGGTGGACGCAAAACTCAAGTCTTGAAGAAAAATTGGAGATCATTTCCGACGATTCGTCAGGACTCATTTTTCTTGAACTCTGGGACGGTAACGGTGCCGTGGTTGGCAACGCCCTTTCTTGGGGGTGGGCCGGAAACTTTACGAACTGCCGCTAGCGCTGTGCTTCTAGTCAACAGAGTTCACAAATTCAAAAAGTTCGACAGCCTCTAAATTTGTCCGCAGCCGGCGTCCCAAATTGAGGTGAACTTTTCGGTATTTACCTCGTCTCAAGATGATTCACTCCCTGGCACAGCCGTTGCTCAAGAGGAGATATCTGGGAAGATGGGGTATCCAAAAATGTTAAATAAAAAATCGTTACTAACGATCGTGTCCTTATTATTGACTGTGGCTTGTACGAGCGACCTTAAGCCGAAGTCAGTGGAACAGTCGAAGGGCTCCTCGGGCACTGTAACTGAGCCCACCTTGCCACAAAGTCTTTCTGTAAGTACCATCTCACCCGCCCAAGTTCCAATGGCGGGCGGAACGATTACACTCAATGGAACGGGCTTTGATTCTTCCGTAACTGTGTTTGTCGGAAGTAGTCCGTGCACATCTATTAATATTGTGAGTCCCCAGCAATTGACTTGCTCCCTGGCCGCGCTCTCGGCGGGTGACCATGCAATTTTAATTAGCCGCGGGAGCGATGCTTCAGCCGCCAACCCGACGGTAAAGGTTGCCGTGCTTCCTCCAAGCGAGCGCGCTTGTTTTATTTCTAATGGAGTCGGCAAGGAAACCCTCATTGCCGGAACATCCAATTACGGGCCTTGCACCGCTACCTCATGCAACACCGACTATACGTTGCATCAGAACGCCTGCCACGCCAACACTCAGCCTTGCAACATCGACCATGGTGTCGGTCGCTCGTCCTTTTCGAACGGTTCCTATGGCGCCTGCCAGGCTATTTCATGCGACGCCAATTTCACTTTGCATCAAGGCGCTTGTTACGCTAGCAAACGCGCCTGTCCTGTCGACAACGGACAAGGCGAGCAGGCCTTTAGCGGTGGTAGTTACGGCGCCTGCGCAGCTGTCTCGTGCAATACCGACTACACTCTTTTTCAAGCAGCCTGCCACCAAAGCCGGAAGAGTTGCTCGATCGCCAATGGAATCGGTTTCCAGGAATTTTCAGCTGGCTCTTATGGGGCTTGCCAAGCTAGCTCATGCAATACCAATTTCACTTTGCATCAAGGAGCTTGTTACGCCAACAAGCGCTCCTGCCCTGTCGACAATGGACAAGGCGAGCAGACCTTTAGTAGTGGCGCCTACGGCACTTGCGTCGCCTCAAGCTGCAACAACGGCTACTACCTCAAGAATGGCGCCTGCCTTGTTCGTCCTGCGAATTTTCCGTCAAGCTATGCTTCGGCCTGTCCTCCGACAATTCCCCGCGGCCAGCTCACGGTGATTGATATTGGAGCCTTTTACGTTTCGAAGCTAACGGTCACAGATGGCACCAAGACCATAGCCGAAAACACTTGTGCCGATACCGGTAGCTGCACCCTTTTGGTCGAAGTGCAACCGAACGAAACCACCACCTATAAGATCAAGGGTACCAGCTCGGTGATCGATATTGAGCAAGAAGTTACCATCACGGTTCTTGACCCAGGCAACCCGGTGTTCAAAGTCAGCACCACGCCTTTTTCGGTGACTCCTCACTCAAGCGGATCGGGATACAACTTCGAATGGAAAAACACCGATGCTCAAATTCAAAGATTATTGTTAGTCTCAACCGACGCTCTCGGCAATCGCGTCGTCACGCGCGGATACAACGGTTCAAATCCAGTGCAACTGGCTACCTACGCCCACAATCCGCTGGTCCAAACGACCTATACTCTGATGGCTTGCAAAGGCAGTTACTTCAAACCCGAATTTGCCGAGATGGCCACTGTGACCGTTAAACCTCCCGTGCCCTCGCTTGCTCCTGTAGTAGGTCTTCAGGCCGAGTGCCTTGGCGTTGCTCGATTTGAGAAAAGTGGCCAACCGAACTACGTTCGACTCTATGGCGGCGGAAACATCAATTCCACTCAACCGGCCGCAACCATTGGCGCTTGCCGAGAGTTCATGCAGGTGCAACAGATGAATTGTACCGCTCTTTATGGGCCGTCATGCAAGGTCTTTGGGTATTACTACAGTCGTGATCCTAAAACAGATTTGAACGGCTCCAGTAACCAGAGCCAGTGGCGGACCGTCCTCTATCGCATCTTTACCGGCAATGGGCCGACTCCTGTTTTCCCAATGGGGAGCGCCGGCGCCTGCAACATTGAATTTTGGCGAGAAGATGGAACCTCAGTAAGTCCGGGCAATCAACACTTGGTCAGTGCGAACGAGACCGATCTTATTGAAGATTGCGAAAATCACAAAGCTTATAGCTTTTTGGAAATTTCCGCGCTCGCTGCACCTGGATCGCCAAGGCTCACTGGAACTAAGACTCAAACGCTGGTCGAGTTGATCACCAACCAAGCCTTGGTCAACAAGACGTTTCCAGCCAAATAAAAAACCCCTCGGCGTTTGCGCCGAAGGGTTTGTTTCAGAATCAATTAATCCGTGAATTAACGACGTCCGCGGAATCCGCCGCCGCCACCACCGCCAAATCGGCCGCCGCCGCCGCCACCACCGCCATTGCGGGGAGCCATCGGTTTCGCCTCAGAGACGTTCATTGCACGACCACCCAAATCGGTGCCGTTAAATTTTTCAATCGCGCTTTGAGCATCAGACTCTTCGGCCATTTCCACGAAGCCAAAACCTTTGCTGCGACCAGAGTCGCGGTCAGTAATGACGTTCGCTGATTCAACAGGGCCAACCTGTGAGAACAGACTGGTCAATTGCTCAGAATCGACGCTGTAAGAAAGGTTACCGATGTATAATTTTTTTCCCATTTTTAGCCTCCTAAAAAAGCCTTGGGGCCATTCGCGGAGGACAAAAGACAATCATTTGTACGCCCTGAACGACAGTAATTGGAATCCAATCCCAGATATTTGGGCCCAGGGGAAGTTCTTTCTTGCCAAATCCACCACCGTCGATCTGAGACCAAGTTTTTTGGCGATTTTACCAGCAACCCCCTCGAACCCACCCCCTTGACTCCGATCTCGTTGATTGTAAAACCAGAGATCTCTAGGTGCTTGGGCATGATTGATGATCTCAAAAAAATCGCGCAATTTGCTGAACGTGAATCTCGTTTGCGGGGAAAGGTTCGCATTCGAACTCTAAAAACAGTCGCCGATTCCAAGCGCGAGTATCCGATCTATTCATTTTCCCTTGGAACCGAAGAGCCGACGGCTCCCGTGCTGATGATCACCGGTGGGTTTCATGGACTCGAACGAATCGGGGCCCAGCTGGCCTGGAGCCTGATGAAGACGACGGTCGAGCGAATGACCTGGGACAATGCTTTGTCCGAGCTGTTAGGTCGGGTTCGCATGGTGGTCCTTCCGCTCGTGAACCCAACCGGATATTACAATTACCGACGCAGTAATCTCAATGGTGTGGACCTGATGCGCAACTCGCCCATCCGCGCGATTGACGACACTCCGCCGCTTGTCGGGGGTCAGCGAATCACCAACAAACTGCCTTGGTTTCAGGGGGCACCGGACTCCTTCGAACCCGAAAACCAGGCCGTCATTGAGGCCTTTGAATCGGAAGTGAAGTCGAGCCGATGTGCCGTGGCTCTCGATTTTCACTCGGGCTTTGGCCTCAAAGACCGTTTGTGGTTTCCATTTTCTTACACCACCAAACCCTTCGATAGTTTGTCGGAACTCCACGCCCTCACCTATTTGTTTGAACAAACTCATCCCTACCATATTTACCAGATTGAACCGCAATCGCACGGCTATTTGCTCAACGGCGATATGTGGGACTACTTGTACTTGGAATTTCACAAGGCTTCGACCGCCGGCTTGTTTCTACCGGTCACCCTCGAAATGGGCTCTTGGTCTTGGGTGCGAAAAAATCCTCTCCAGATCTTTTCAAAACATGGCGCCTTTAATCCGATTAAAGAGCATCGGCTGAAGCGAACTTATCGTCGTCATCATCTTCTTTTTGATTTCTTGTTAAAGGCGCTTTATTCAAATTCAACTTGGTCCGAACTGGACGAACCCACCAAACGCAAGCACCACCAACTCGGCATCGAACGTTGGTACTCAGACCTCACTTAGATTTTAGGCTCTTCATCAGCTCGCGGGCCTGCTCTTTATCCGCCGCCGAAATGGCATTCCACTCGATATTCTGAAGTGCACCAATAACTGCATAAGCAAAGACCGCGTGACGGTTTCGGCGGTTCGCCTTGACCAACTTCACCATCGTCTTTTTCCACCCCAGCTTAACGAACTGACTTACCGTCTTAATACCCGCCTTGTGGAACTCCTTCTCCGATACTGGGCCAAGATTGAGCAGATCAGAGATTTTTTTAGCTCTTTGAATTCGTTGTTCCGCCGGCTCATCGCTAAACATCGACGGAATCGGCGTGGGCTTCCATGCTTCAATTGGCTCTTTGCGAGTGGTCTTAGGCTTCTTTGATTTCGGATAAACGCCAAAGAGATCCGCTCGCCGCAGGAGTTGGCGGATCACTCGGGTCGCGACCTCTTCAAAATCTTCGGTTTGTTGAGGGAGATACAGCCACTTTCCCAACACGGGGTGATTAACCAAAATTGGAAATAATTTTTTGATTGCCTCGTGGTGCTCGCGCTCCGCCGGAAACAGACAGCCGTCCCAGAGATCAAAGTCAGCGCGCCGGCCTTTGTAGGTTTTTTCTCCTGGGCTTTCAAAAATGACCAAAATCAAGCGACTTTCATAATAGTAAGCATAGCCACCAAACATGTGCTTCCGCGAAAAGTCGGCGGGCAGCGCCTCTTCAACCCAATCCAAAAATGATATGTCTTTGGCTTTTCCCATTTCCGCCTCAATTGAGCACACCCTATATACCAACTTTAAGACAAAAACCACCCCGTCTAAATTTCAAATCGTCCCCAACAGCGTTGCTCATCTCGAATAACAGATGATATCAACTCGCCAAATGAAAACTTTTGTCTACCTCACTCAATACACTATTTTATTGTTACTCGTGGGCTGCGGAACTTTTCCTCGTTCCACTCGTGAGGGTTCTCTTCCGCCAAACCACCAAGAAAAAATTCAGGCCTTAATGGACGCGGCTCAAAAGCACGGCGACTTGCCGGCGATTGCGGCCCTGATCTCCTGGCGTGGTACAACCCACTTCTTTCACAGCCAAGGACGCCGCGCTATTCAATTCGAAGCTCCGGTCGAAGGGAGTGACCGGTGGCACCTGGGCTCTGACACCAAGGCGATGACCGCCCTGCTTGTTGCCCTGGCAGCTCAAGAGGGCAAGCTTTCCTATGATTCAAAGGTGAGCTCACTTCTAAAAAGCCAGCTCATCCATCCGCTGAACCAAAACCTGACGATTAGGCAACTCTTGTCCCATACCAGTGGCCTTAAGGACGTACAGGAGGTCAAGGGCGGCAATCTCTGGAAGGCGCTCTTTAGGTCGACCCAGCCGCTGACGGTGCAACGCAGGGAAATGAGCCTGGCTTCGCTCCAAGCAGAGCCTCATTTAACCAAGGGCACCAGCCAACCCGTTAGCACCTTTCAGTATGCGAATATTAATTATGTAATTGCCGGCGCGGTCCTCGAGCAGCTCTACAACACCCCCTGGGAGCAGCTGCTCGCTGAGAAAATATTCACTCGACTCACAATGACTTCTTGTGGTTTTGGGGTGGCCGGTCTCGAAAGCGAAACGACACCCTCCCAGCCTTGGCCACACATCATGGACAAAGGAAAGTTGATCGGCATTCCGCCCAAGGCCAAAGCGGATAACCCGCCGATGTTGGGGCCAGCGGGCACAGCCCACTGCAGCCTTCAAGACTGGCACAAATTTGTTCTGGAACTGACTCGGATCTGGAAGAGAACAGGAAGCCTCATCACCGATTCGGGAGTCACGCGTGAGTACTTCGGAGACCCCCACTCGAGCTACACCGCTGGCGGCCGGGGCCGCAATGACGAGAAGTACAAGACTCCCCTCTTTCAGCACAGTGGAAGCAACACTCTCAATTTCGCCACGGCGGAATTTGCCCCCGACAGAGAGTTGGTTATTCTGATTGCGACTAATCGTGGAGATGCCACTGCCGAAACCGCGATGCGTGAGCTTATGAAGTCATTGAATGGTTTGTTGTTTTGACCGAGCCCCAGAAACAGCCGTCTCCTGGTGGGCGGGGAGCCGAAATCCGGCAGTCGTGTTAGAATCATTACACTCGTAAAAGTTGGGGTATTTTGCTATTTTGTTGGGCTTTAAAGGAGCCTGTTTATGCTTAAGCTTTTAAGCCTCGGTTTTTGGTGTTTGGTGCTTGCTTCGGCGGTAACTTCCAACGCGCAACCCGCAAATCCCTGCATGCAGAGTATCGGGATCAATACGATCCAACGGGTACCCAATGATCAAGAGGTCAACTGTCTATCAAAGGTGATTGACGTGGCCGTGCTCAATAAACTTTGTCCTGGTGGACAAACCTCGCAAAAATTTGCTCTTTATACCCACTATCAGACTCTCCGACTGGCAATGGGTGCCGACGCTTCCATTCCTAACAAAGCCCCAATTTACAGCGAGTGGCGGAAAGTTGGATATTATGATGATCTTGAAATTAACAGCGCCCTAAGCCAAATTCCCTTAGAGGCTTACGACTGCGGCAAGTAACTCGGACTGGTTTTGGCGGATTTGAAGGGTATTCAACAATTCCGCTAGGTTACAACCTTAGTAAGATTCTACTAAGACCAACCTATCAGTCAATAGTGGCGACGCTGTTGGGGCGGTGCGAATCCTCATCCTGCTTTGGCCTCCTCGTGTTCGCTTGTGAACATCGCGGCGGCTTTTTCAAAGACTTGGATCGCTGGCAAAACTTGAAGGCTGTCGGTTGCTCCCTTCACCTCGATCCCCGCAAGACGGATATACCGTTGCATGGTTTCAAGGTCGCGCCAGCCACAGATTTTTTGAATCTGGATCGGCGGGACTCCATTTCTGATGAGCTGTGTCGCAAAACACGCTCTCAGCGTATGGAACTTGATTGAAGGTAGCCCAATACCTGCACAGAACTCTCTTAAGATTCTGGCTTGTTCACCCTGATCCCACCTTGGGAGCCTTGGCAAAATCTCTTTCCGATTCCCTGCGTCCGCTTTGATCTCGCTTAAGAGACTCAGCAGCTCGTTTGAAATAGGAATCTTCCGCCAATAACCCGCCTTGGTTGATTTCACTTTCTTGGTCGCGGTGTTGTAGGACTTCGTGAGATTGATCTCTCGATTTTCCCAATCAACGTCCGTCCACAAGAGGGCGTTCAATTCTCCGTTTCGACAACCTGTTAAAACAGCCATTGCCCAAACTGGATACCATGCGTGCTTAAGAGCGCGTGATTCAGCGAGAAGCTGTTTGATCTCTTGAATGTTCAAGATTTCAGGCTTCTTTTCTTCTTCACGCCCAAGACTGATACCATGTGCAGGACTTCTCTCGATCCCAGAAATAATCCGATGATCTATGCCGTAAGTGAACACGCGATTGATAATGACTTTGATGACGTTCCGATGGCTGTTCGAGGTTCCGTTGACTTTCGCCTGTTCCAGAATCTCGATGACATCGGCTCGGCAAACTTCATTCGCTGGACGTTTCCACCAGCAACCTGTGTGCTTCCTTAAAACGGCGATGTAATCCTTGCGTGTGCGTTCATTGAGTCCTGAGTGATGATCTCTTAGATACAACTCCCAGCTCTCAACAAGTGCGCCCCATGTTTCGCCTTGGTTCTCTAGCCGTAAAATCTCAGCGTGACACTCACGCCGAAGATTTACTTCTTCTCGTTCTGCAATTTTTTGCGTCTTACATCCAAACTTCCACCGCTGAACACGGACGGACGATTTGGTTTTGCTCTTCACACTTACATAGGCTTTCCAAAGACGCTCTCCGTCTTCGGACTGATACTCGATGACTGACATAAAATACTCCTTCGATTAAAAAGAAGGTTTTACGAGTCGTTCAAGATCAGTTCTTAAGAAGCGCAAACGGTTTCGGAATTTGTAAGACTTTAGTTGTCCTCGCCAAACCATGTTTCTGATTTGGCCGACCGAAACTCGCAAGTAAAACGCAGCTTCACGAGCGTTCATCCACTTTAACTTGTCAAAGAGCAGAGCGGAGGACGATTCCTCCACCAATGATTTCACCATAGCAAAATCCCCATGAAATTTCAAGAAATTGGGTGCGATGGTGGGACGAAAATCAGAGGCAAAGTGAGGGCGTTTTTCCTACGAAAAATCACTCGTCGGACTGGTCACAGGATCAACAGAAACGCCCTCTGTTGAGTTTGATTTCGGCGAGCGCGGCTTGCGTGGTTTCTTAGGCTTTACGCTCTGCTCGTCGGTCATTAACTCTTGAAGCGAGACGGTCTCACCACGACCTTTTGCGTCTCGAACTCGCTTGAGGGCCTGTTTCAAAAATCGCTCTTGGTCGAAGAATTGTGTGGCCAAGCTCTCGATGGATTTCGCGTCCAGTTCTTCAGGTGCGTTCAGGATGTACCAATTCAGAATGTCTTTTCTGCATAGCGAGACACCAGCCTTGGAGTCTTGGGCTTGCTTGATCCAGCCATCGACGCGCTTCATGGCTTCATCGTACAACGTCACGCGATCATATTTTGGAATCCGCTTCTTTTTGGTTTCATCCGACATTATTGCGCCCTCCAAGTCGCGGGCTTTTCTATGATGTAGATGTAATGCCCCTCTATATAGCGGTCTGCTTCGATTTTGTCTGGAATCCAAAGTGTTTTGACTTCAGCGTTTCTCAAAGATGGTGGGAGCTTCTTGTCTCCGTTAGGCGCGGGTTTCTTATTGATGGTGGAACACCCAGTCAACAGAGATACAAATAAGGAACTTAAAATCATTTTTTTCATGCGGAAATTTCCTCCGAGCTAGAATAGATATGGATTTGGGGACGGAGATTTGAATGATGTTAGGGAGAGATGCGGATTTTGAGGTTGATACCGTATTCAAGCGCGAAATCTCGAATTTTTGACGGACGCAGAAGTATCTGAATTGAATCGTTTTATGTGAAAGTTGAGCATTCTTTCGACGTAGCCATAGCCAGGGCTTGGCAATGGCATGGCTATGGGTTGGCTACGACGAGCATTTTCTAAAAAGTTATGGATCGACATTCCGACATTAGGGCCGAAGAAAATCACGGAAGCCCAGCCAGACTTTTTGAGATCATCGAGAAGCACGAAATTATGGATGTCACGATAAGTAATAGTGGCCGCTTGAAACGCATTCACAATTGAGCTGGCCTGACTCCTCTTTTGAACAATCCAAAGAACAGAGCAGATGCTTTCCTGTTCGGAGTAGAACGCTCCAAGGCTCTTGTAGTCATCACTTCGTTTTCGGCTCAATTCAAGTTCAAGAGCGACGAGCGTCTTCGCCTTAGTTTCGGGAAAATACCAGACACCATCGGGCTTGTGTGATTGCAGGGGCGTTGCCCATTTGGGAAGATCGTCGCTATCAATTCGACGTAACTCCTGCTCGGTTACGAAGCGCACATCTGGTGCCGAACCCTTCTGAATCCACTCGCCGTAGTGAATTGCTGTCACATGGAGATCATGCGTGATGCTCTCTGAAGCATAGCCCTCTTCCTTAAGTGCCAAAAGATTTTGTCGGATCGCCTTGAAGCCTTTAGCTGTTAGTACCCACGCACGAAAATTTCCTGATTCGTCTGAGCGCGTATCTACACAGCCCTTCTTTTTTAGCTTAGAAAGTCGCTCATAGGCGGTAAACGTCTTCCATTTGAAATCAGGTTCAAAACGAAAAAAGATGACAGATGTTGAAGCGACCTTTACGCGCCAGAGAAATTGAAGAATGGAACGCTCATCGTCCGAAAGTGAAAGATATTTTTTCTTACTCATAGACCAGCCTCGTCGGAATCTTTGCTTGTATTATCGGGAGGCACGACCAGATTCGGAGTGACAACTTTCTTCTCTCGCATCGGACTCAACAGCTCCTCGATTTTCTCGTCAGACAATAAGGGCACTTGCACTTCTGTCATCGCAGTGCCGTCGCGCCAGATAGCGCGGCCCTTGATGTCAGGCAGGTCAGCAGCACGAACGCTGTCTAAGATCGTCATACTGGATGCGTTGTCGGGCATTTGGAAACAGAGACGGCCTTGCAGGTTGGTCTTAATCGTTCCGTCGATGACTTTCACATCAGGGCGTTGAGTAGAGACTATAATGTGAACCCCGACGGCACGTCCCTGTGCCGCAAGTTGTGCCACGATCCTGCGGGCCTTCGATGCGCCTTCGGCGTTTAGCTCTGCACCCACGAGGAATAGTTCTGCGGCTTCATCCACGATGACAACGTGACGGCCAATGTCTTTGTCGGACTTAACTTGCTCCGTCCACTTCTTCTTGTCTTTAGGGAGAGCAAAAAATTCCTCGATCTTGTGACAGCCGTTCGCCAGAAGAAACTTTGCACGCTCGGCTATCTTTTTTTGAAGACGAGCTAACTTCTCCACCGCATCCTGTGGACGAGTGACGACTTTCACTCTCGGCAGGTTGTGAAACTGGATCGACTCAAGGCCATTTTTAAGGTCGATCAGCGTGAACTCACACGAGCGATTGTTCAGGTAGAGGGTCGAGATGAATTGCTTGAGATACGTCGATTTACCAGAGTTGCTCGTCCCTGCGATCAATAGGTGGGGCGTTGTCTCAAGGTTTGAACGCTTTTCGCCAGTGCGCGTGTTTCCGACGATAAAATCGTAGTGCCTGTATCCATAGGGGCTTTCCAAGTTGATGATCTTAGGAATGTCTTTTTCGGAATACTTAATTTTGATGAGCCCCTTCCTGCGCTCATCCTTCATCTCTTCGATGAATCCAAAAACATCCGTCTCTAGTTTTTCGCGGGCTTGCTTAAATGCCGAGAGAGGAACTCCATTCATTGAGAGCACCATTTCGCGCACGCCAAAATCAATCGGACGATCCGCGACAAATGAAGGCACTCGGCCCATATTCGTCTTGAGTCCCGCTTCAACAAATATGCTCGTCAGAGTCGAGAGAAGCCTATTCAGCTTCACAGCCTCTCGAATCCCCCAGAAGAAAAATCCAGAGACAAGCAAGAATGCTTGCAGCGACCAATAGATGATCGGGTGATTGTACGGATAAAGAAAGGACAGGTGAGCTTTCTTTAGAAGCCACTCATCAACTCCAAGGGCGACACCAACACTGACCATCAATGCCCACGCTCCGCACTCGAAGTAGGGGATCGTACCTTTGCGTACTCCATGAACGATCTCAACGAATGGCCGTGTGGCGCGATTGAATGTCTTGATGAGTTCACCAAGGTTGTCTCGCTTTTCAGTTTTGGTTTTCAATCAGCCCCCATTGTCGGCGAAGAATAAGAAAAACTCTGTTCCTGCCTTCACCTCGATCACGGGCGCAGAGTTTTTATATTCAGATGCAATTTGGTTCGATTGTTCGAGCGCAGATTCGGCGGCCCCACTCAAGAAAGCATTTTTCATCGTGGGCTTTTTGACGGCGACACCAGATTGACCTTCTGTTTCTTGAAGGGCGGTTGTCGCTCCCGCAACAAACTTGAGTCCGACATTCGCCGCGAGCTTGATGGCACGACTTGCAACCTTGGAACCTTTAAGCCCCATCGTCTTGTCCGAGCTATCGGCGGCCTCCGCCGCCACTTGTGAAACGTCACCCTCTTTGTGGAGAACTTTCGTGAACGTGATAAAGAGGCGATCTTCCGTCGAAGCCCCACGCCCTAGAATGGTTGACCCTGCCTCGATCAAGGTTTCGCCATTCACGCGCACAGCATCTTTCAAGATGGCCTTCACCGATCCGTTGGATGCCCCTGTCACCAGCTCGGCGCGAGCAAGAGTCCCTGACGGAATCTCGACATTCCTCGACCGAGTAATGAGCTTAGGTCCCGCAAGTTTGAGAGGTGTACCAGCTTGCGGTGAGCGGCGTTTTTCATCCAGTCGTTTTGCGTCGTCGGTGCGGGAGTAGCCGTTCGCGGTGGGATCAACTTGCGCCTCGCCAATAGTGGGAATGGACATCGGGACCGAAAGCTCGATCTCTTTTTCGGGTTCGCCACGAAAAAACGAGATGGCGATGGCCACGAGAGCCATCAGTATTCCCATGACCTTAAATCGCGTCCCTTGGTTCGCTTCGCGCCGAATGTAGCTGAAATTCTCAAGAAAGGTCTTTTTCGCCGTACCCTCCGAGATCATCTCAACAGTTTCCACCTTGTCCGACTTCATTTTTTCCCCTTTGCCTTCGCTGGCGGGGGCGATACTGCGGGCTTGGGCTCGATGGCATCCAACACGCGGATCACAGGGCTTCCACCTTGGGGGGATGTAACCAAGTCAAAGCTGAACCGCCGACCGTAGAGATAGACGAATAGGTTTGAGCGTGCGGCGGTATTGAGTGGCGAAATAGCGAGATCGCTTTCGACATACTCGATGCCAAAAGTTCCAGCTCGCCCAAGAATGACTTTCGTGGGCTTGATCGGAAAACTTAGCACCGTCCCGCGAGTCGAGATCAGCACTCTGCCGATGGTTTTCTCGTCGAGCCGAATGATCTTCGCCTCTTCTGCAAAAGCGTTGATGGTGAATGACGTCAGCAGTACCAGAATGAGTGTGAAGAAAAATAGTTCCGACCGCTTTTGATTCTTACTTGCCATCTTTCTTGTCCTCCGTCTTGATAGGGGCCACTCGTAACACTACAAGGCCATAAGGATTGCCGCTTGTGCGCGTGGCTTTTGCGATGGTGACGGTCATGGGCATTTGAAATGCTGACCTGATTTTTCCGACAGACAAGATACGGTCAGCATCCACAATATAGCCATCGCCCTGCTTGGTGACGGAGTTCACGACGACACTTTGCTTGATGTCTCTCCGCTTTAGTTCGATCTGCTCACTATCGCGGGCTTTCAGCTCTTCCAACGCAAAGTAGTCATTGACCACAACGGCACTAGAGTTGAATCTCTCGGCGACAGTTTCTCTCAAAAAAGCCTCAATCTCTTGCGGGGTCTGAACTTGCGACTGCGTTGGTGCAACTGTAGAAAAACAACCGCGCTCAATCACAAGTGGCTCTTTAAAGGCAAACTTCAGCGCGATCATCAAAATGACCACACATACAAAGGTGACACCGATCACGGCGAATCGAAGGACGTTGTTTTGTTTGGCAACGTCGGCCCAAGCCTGAGATAAACGCATAAGACTTCCTCTCGTTCAAAATCGTTTTAGATATTCAGTGACAACATGACGTTTCTACGTCTTGGGTTTCGGCGGTTCTTTTTTGTCAGGTCGAGGGAACGCTTTAGCTGCACCAGTTCCAGCAGAGACTCCCATCGAAACGCCTTTCTTGGCGACCAAGGACGGACTAAACGTAGCGGCCATTGCTGCGGTTCCAATGGCGGAGCTTGCCATTGATGACAAACCTTTGGAGGCAAGCGCACTCACAACAATCGGTGTAGCGAGTAGTGAGAGAGCCAGAATCAGGTTGAACGAAATCACAGTGAGGAAATTGATGTCAGTTTTGTTCATGTCACTCAAAGCACTACTCCAAAGAAGTGCTGCGAGCGTTGCCCACACAATTTTCCACATACAGACTTCGATCAGCGTCCGATAGAGTGCCTTAGTTGCGCCCGCTGTCGCGGGCAAAATAAAAAACGCAATCAGAATCGGCGAAAATACATAGAGAATCGTCCAAACATAGATGACCCCAGCATTCGTGATGAAAACTGAGATGTAGAGGATGAAGAATGTCACGAAGGAAAAAAGCATGATGATGCTGTCTTTCACCGCCGTCCAACTCCAAACCATCGTGTCTAGTTTTTCCTTCATTCTCGCGGTAACGAGGTTAAAGTTGTTGTAGTCGCCGATACGGTTAGCAAGTGCGTCTGTCACGTCGCTCAAGGTGTTGGTCACTTCGGGATAACTGTGCAGTAAGAGGGCGGCGATCAGCACGCGGCCAATCAGTTCAGGCGTGAACGCCATCCCACCAATCGGCAGCTTGAAGTATTCGCTTATCACTCCGATCAAAACCAGAACGACAGCAAGGCCATAAAACACTGACTCAAAGAGGGCGTGGATACTCCGCGCCTCCTGAGCAAGCCATGATAAATCAGTCATGTTCAAAACCTCGGAAGTTTATAGTCAGGGCTTTGGGTCTTTAGCGAATCACCGAGCTGTCCCGAAATATCCATCATGTGACGGGTCATTTCCTTTTCTCTATGATTCTGTAAGGCCAACGCCTGCGCCTGAATCTTGAGTCCTGTTGCTTGGGTCCGAAGACTTTGATTCATCACGGTCAACATTACGCCAAGACTTTCTGCGGTGAGCTTTTGTGCGCCGCCAGGGGAAACCGCGTGACTATATTGCTTGATGGCTTCACCGATCTTGTCGATGTCCGACGTGTACTTATAGATCGAATTATTGAGCGAAATCGCCTCGGCAACGCTTTGATCGGTGTCTCGCTGCACTCTTGCATCTTGCGAAGGCGTCACTGCTCCATAGATTTGCTCAAGACCGCGAAGGGCCTGGTCGATCCTGTCCCAATCTTTGTAAAGACCTGGGTCAATGTTTGGATAGATCGTCCTCACAATTCCAAGCGAATCGTTAATCCCGCGATTGATCTCTCGAATCAGATTCAAATTATCCCGTCCATTGCCGAGAATCTCTTTCAGTTGAGCGAGCTGTTGCACGGCATTTGCCAAAATCTGTGCGAGATAAATAAGATCGCCGCCCCACATATCAGCGCGACCAGTCGTCGGCGTGAACACCAACGCCAGAGCCATCAGATGAACAAGAACCGCTTTCTTAAATTTACTCACGAAGCCCTCTCTTTCTCGAACGCCGCAATCCCATGCGGATATTTTTCAGCGAGCCACTTAAGCCGTTGGATATGGTTCTGCTGAGGAGTCTCAGCCGTAAGTCGATCCACCTCTGCTAAATCCTTTGGATCTGTGGTGGCGATCCAGTATTCAAGAGGAGTGGATTCGACGACGGCGACGATTCGATTTTTCTGTGCGAGTAGAAACGCTTGCGATAGTCGGCCTTTTTCTTGATAGAGCGACTTCACCATTTGAACTTCGTTGTCGTTGAGGTCCAAAACTTCCTTGAGGCGTTCGCCATCCACCTGTTGCTGTAGTAGCAACCACTTGATCGAACAGTTCGGGAGCAGTGCGCCCGCAATCCGTGACTTGGCGAAATCGTCAATGTCTTGTGAGATCGCAATGGCCGATGCTTTGTATTTACGGAAAGTTCTAAAAACCTCCTCAATAAACACGATTCCTGATTCGTTCTTGAGGAGCTTCCAACACTCGTCAAAGCAGAGAAATTTTTTGGTGAGGCGATCTTTTTGAACCTCGCGCCAAACAAGATCGGTAATCAAGAACAGACACACCGCCTGAAGTTCAGGATATGTCTCCATCCCTTTCAAATCGAAGGCGACCACTTGCTTGTCTAAGCTGATATTGGTTTTTTGATCGAGGAACTTTCCAAAAAGCGAATCCCCACACCAAGGCGTTAGAATTTTTCCGAAACGCACGATGTTCGGATCTTTATGGTTTAGTAAAATCTCTCGAAGGTC
>JADZEO010000020.1 GCA_020850475.1 Bdellovibrionales bacterium
AGCGTTTTCAAGCAACAGTTTTGAGCGATTCTTACAGGGTCGTGACGATTTACGGCCTCAAGGGAATTTCGCCCGCCACCGGCTTCAAAAGAGTGAGATTTGGCGGGTGCTCAAACTCCCCCCTCGTGGCACCTAGGTTGCTTGAAGAAGTGCATCACTCTTAAAGGCGGAATTGACATGCAGTTGAAGAATTTATTGGTGCCAATAGCGACAATTATGATCCTAAGTAGCCCGGTGGCGGTCGCTGAGATTGGCTTTTATAAGGACCTCAATAAGCATCTTGCCGTCCAACTCACCAAGGGTTCGATCTTTAAGGTGTATGCGCCTAACTTCGAAACCTATGGAAGTTTTGAGAACCCTGAGGAAGATATCAAACGTCTCAACCAAATGAGTGATGACGAGCTGCCAAAGCCTGAGCGTCTGTTGTTAATTGCCCAAATCCGTCGTTGTAGCGAGTTAATGATCAAGCCCTGCATTGTTGAAACGGGTTCGATAAGAGGGACGGCCTTTTTGCTGGATGATGGAAAAACTCTCGCGACCGTGTTTCACAACATTGATTTGCATTTGATCAACCTTCGCAAAATCTACCGCTCGATGAAACGGCCGCTCTATGAAGAAGGCGAAATGGAAAAACAGAAAGCCTTGTTTAGCACCCTCAACTTCCCTCTCATTTTGGTCAATGCCGAGGGCAAGGTGGTTTGGGGAGAGGACCCCGCACAAAGAGTCACGCAACTGAACCTGAAGTGGGAAATGCTCAAGCGGAGAAAACTCGATGGCGATTTGCGGGCAGAAGAGGACTGGGCGCTGCTGAAACTGAATCAATCCCTGGGAGAGGGACTGAAACTGGCTTCGGCACCGCCGAAGTTTGGTGAAAGGGTCTTCACCGGTGGCTTTCCGCAAGTGACGGAGACCCGAGCTGAGTTTAAGCGCCCTGATTCGGACGGGGAGAGTTTTTACTTCACTCTGGGCGAGGCTCTCGATCCGGCCTTGGTCGATCAGAGATTGGCTGGTGGCGCTGCGGGTCCGCGGCAGAGTGGGCTGCTGCCTGGCCCTGGAATGATTATGGGGGGAGGCTTGATGTCTCATATGCGCGGGTGTTCATCGACAGCCTCTTGTTTTTACACGACAGCCGATGGGCAGTCAGGACTCAGTGGTGCTCCGTTTCTCAATGAGCGAGGCGAAGTCATCGGTATTGCAGCCGATGGGCTTCCGGTTGACGAGCAGGATGTTACTCCTGAAACGCGCACCTTTTGGGGGCCCACACTTGAGACTCTGCGCGCGGGCTTAAAAGAACTCCTCAGCAACTAGACCGAAACTTCAAAATCCCTCAGGACTTGCGTAAGCGAAGTTTTTTTGTCGGTCGAGTCATTGCGTTCACCAATGATTAGAGCCGCTGGAACGCCGAACGTGCCGGCGGGAAAATCTTTGGAGACGGTGCCAGGAATAACCACGGCATTACGCGGAATACGTCCTTTGACGATCTTTGCCTCTTTGCTGCGGACATCAACAATCTTGGTGCTGGCAGTGAGGGTTACGCCAGCTCCGAGGACGGCGCCCTCTTCCACGACGACTCCTTCCACCACAATACATCGACTCCCGACAAAGACGTTGTCTTCGATGATAACCGGGCTCGCCTGAATGGGTTCTAAAACGCCGCCAATACCGACCCCCCCAGAAAGATGAACGTGAGCACCGATTTGGGCACAGGATCCCACGGTGGCCCAGGTGTCGACCATCGTTCCGGGGCCGACCCAGGCGCCGATGTTGACATAGCTGGGCATTAGCACGGCTCCCGGCGAGACGTAAGCGCCCTGGCGGACCAGGGCGTGGGGCACCACCCGCACGCCTTCGTTACCTTCCCACTTCTTCAAAGGAATTTTATCGACAAACCGAAACTCCCCCACCTCAATGGTCTTCATTTTTTTGAGTTTAAAAAACAGCAGGATGGCTTGCTTGAGCCACTGGTGGGTGGTCCAAACACCATTTTCCTTGGTGCAGACGCGGTACTCGCCGGTGTCGAGACCTTTGAGGGCTTGTTTGATCGCCTCGACTTGGTCCTCTGGAAGTGAATCGAATTTTTTAATTGAATCCATTTCGTCAAAGGTTTTGGCAATCATTTTCTTTAAGGTTTCGAGATTCATAAAGGACATCCTTTAAGCAGGAGAAGTTGTGGCCATCACTTGAAGTCCCTCGATAATGGCTGGCACATGAGTGGCAACGATCTTGTCAGGACTGAGTTGGCGTTCGATTTCATAAGTTAAGGTCGGAATGCCGCGCTCGAGTCCAGTGTAGGTGCCCAAGCAACCCGGTGTGGGGTAACCAATCGAAGGTTGAATGGGGTATCCGGTGTGGCGGGCAATCGCCTCCGCCACCCGAAGGCAATCGCCGTTGGTGTTGAGCAGCGGTTTCCAAGAGTGCAAGCTAATAATCAGTCGAGGGGCGTGCGTGGTGAGCCAACCCGTGAGTGCTTGATTCTCGGGTTCACTATTGGCATAGGGGCCGGGATGATAGCGTTCAGTGGCGATCTCGGGCGACCAATCCTTGGTGGGGAGGTTGCGGTTGAGGTCCACGCCCGCTGAGTTGGTTCTTCGGCAGGCTAAAACGCCATCGATGTTAAACATCGGAATGAGGGTGATTTGTAAATTGGGAAGGGTCGACTGTGAAAAGACGCCAAGCAAAGCCTGCGCGGCGACCACCCCTTCGGACTCGTCGCCATGCACGCCACCTATGAGCAGGACTCGGGGGCCGGCGGAGCCAAACTCATAAGCCATGATGGGAAGTTTGAGACGGGAGTGACCTAATATATAACTTTTCACGTCGCGCTCCGCTATGATACTGTGTCACCACCATGAAAACCCAGTCTCAAGTGTTGGTCAAGAAATTCGGCGGAACTTCTGTGGGCTCGATTGAGAGAATCGAAGCCGTTGCCGATCGCGTCCTTGCGGACATGAAAGCGGGTCAAAAACCCATCGTGGTGGCAAGTGCGATGTCAGGTGAGACCAACCGGCTCGTGCGCTTGGCAAATGACGTGGATCCTTTCTACCGAGGCCCGGCCTATGACATGTTGGTGGCTTCGGGCGAGCAAGTTTCCATCGCTCTCTTGGCTATTGCTCTCGAAAAGCGCGGAGCTAAGGCCGTCCCGCTTTTGGCTTATCAGTTGGGCATTCAAACCGACGCGATTTTTTCGAAAGCGCGGATCACCGCCGTCAACTCCGAAAAACTGCTCGGGTATGTCCATCGGGGCGAGATTCCCATCGTCGCTGGTTTTCAAGGAGTCACCGAGGGCGATCAAATTACGACCTTGGGTCGCGGAGGTTCTGACACCACCGCAGTGGCTTTAGCGGCGGCGGTCCAGTCGGAGGCGTGCGAGATCTATACCGATGTGCCGGCGGTTTACTCGGCCGACCCGCGACTCGTGCCAAAGGCTCGTGAGATTCCGGTTTTGAGCTTTGAGGAAATGATGGAAATGGCGAGTCTAGGGTCAAAGGTTTTGCACTTTCGAAGTGTCGAGTTGGCGGCAAAATACCGAGTCAAGATTCACTTGCGGTCGACCTTTGAGACCCGCGATGGCACCTGGGTGGTGCCTGAAGGAGACAAAATGGAAACCCCAGTGGTGTCCTCGATTACTCACGATGCAGCCACGGTTGTTCTTAAACTCTTTCCAGTTCCGTTCGGACCTGGATTTTTGGCCGAATTGTTTGAAGCTCTCGCCGAAAAAGGGGTGGTGGTGGACATCATTACTCAGAGTCATAATGAGGACGGTCAACGGGTGGCCTTTTCGGTTCGCGACGAAGATTTAAACTCCGCCGTAACGGTCGTTAAGCAAATGGTGGGCAACAAGACCAGCATTGTCCAAATGGAAAAAATGGCCAAGCTTTCGGCGGTCGGAGTGGGAATGGCCAATCATCCTGGTGTTGCAGCCCGATTTTTCCGCGTACTGGAAAAGCAAAAAGTTCCGATTCATCTCGTAACGACTTCGGACATTAAAATTAGTGCCGTCATAGATCAAACCAACCTAGGAGAAGCCGCCAAGGCTCTCCACGCTGAGTTTGGTCTGGACCGAGAATAAGAGGCTTAAAGCCATGTCCTATGGCTATCAAGGTGGAGAACTAGGTTTATTCTCAGGCCAAAAGTTTTTGGCCTTACGAACTCTCGTCGCCAAGGATGAGGCGCCGACCTATGTCTACGACCTCGATGATATCGTGAACCGGACCGAACGTTTGAAGGCGGCCTTTAACCAGCAGGTCACGGTTCATTATGCCATGAAGGCCAATCACAACCTCGCGGTGCTCAAAACTCTGGCGCAAGTGGGGATTGGCGTAGATGTTGTCTCCGGCGGAGAGATCGACTTGGCCTTACGCGTGGGGTTCCCACCGAGTCGGATTGTGTTTTCGGGAGTCGGTAAAACCCGTCGAGAAATTCAACTGGCATTGCAACATAAGATTTGTCAAATCAATGTGGAAAGCCCGGGCGAGCTGCGCCGGATCGGCGAGGTGGCGAGAGCGCAAAAAACCGTGGCACCGGTGGCTCTGCGATTTAATCCTGATGTAAATCCCGAGACCCATCCCTATATCCGCACCGGATTTAGAGAAAACAAATTTGGCATGGACGCGAGTTTTTTCCCCGAAGTCCAAACCGTACTTGGGCAGTTTAAAGATTGTCTGAAGCTAGTGGGTATTACTTTGCACATCGGGTCCCAACTGCGTGACGTCAGTCCGCTGCTCGAAGCTGTTCGAAAATCAATTCCGTGGTTTCAGCGTTGGCAAGAGGCAGGACATCAATTGTCTACTTTTGATGTGGGCGGAGGACTGGGCATTGATTATCACTCAGGAAATTCCGAAGGTGAGTTGCGAGCGGTCGAGGCGTATGCTCGTGGTCTGCTTGAGTTGCTCAAACCCGTGGGCGGAAGGATTCTTTGTGAGCCGGGGCGGATTTTGGTGGCGCGGGCCGGAGTGCTGTTGTGCCAGGTGCAGTACCTAAAGGAAACTCCTTATAAACGTTTTGCCATCGTCAATACGGGGATGCACCATCTGCTGAGGCCAGCCTTGTACGAAGCGTATCATCGCATCTTACCACTGCGGGAGAGCTCGGGCGCTGAGGTTAAGACCTACGATGTGGTGGGACCTATTTGTGAATCGGCCGATGTGCTCGGACATGATCGCCCTTTTGCTGGTCTTCAAGAAGGAGATTGGTTAGCTGTCATGGATAGTGGGGCCTACGGAGCCGTTATGTCCAGTCACTACAATCTCCAAGCACCGCCGCGGGAAGTTGCGATTCGATCAGGCGAGGTGATTTCATGATGCGTTCCTTTTTGCGCACCTTCGGGCGGGGTCTATTTGCGGTATTGCCGACCTTTTTATCCGTCTACATTTTGATTAAGTTTTTCCGCTGGTTTGATGAAACCGTGTTCAGTCTGTTTATCGGCTTGGTTCCGCCGGAATACAACTGGCCGGGGCTGGGATTTGTCGCGGGCATTTTGTTTATATTCCTTCTTGGCGTGGCACTCTCCAATTACTTCGGGCACCGAGCTCATTTGATGATTGATGGGCTATTTCGCCGGGTGCCTTTGGTCAAAAGTGTCTACACCGCGATTCAGGATCTGACGGATTATTTTTCTCCCAAAGAAGGTGGCGCCAACCAAAGTCAGGTGGTTGCGGTGAGTTGGCCGGGGACTGATGTACAGACTGTGGGTTTAGTCACCAGGACCGAACTTGACTCTTTGCCAGCTGGGATTAAAAAAGAAAATCGCGTCGCGGTGTTTTTGCCAATGAGCTATCAAATGGGTGGGTTCACGGTGTTTCTGCCCAAAGATCGACTGACACCTCTCAATATGTCGGTTGAAAAGGCCATGAGGTCAGCCCTAACGGGCTGGATGAAAAAGGATCAAAAGGAAAATTCAAATCCTTAGATGTCGACGTGGTTAAAGCTGGCAGCACTTAAAGGATGAAGGATTCGTTCGGCCATCAGGCGAAAGTTCTCAGCCAAATCGGTACTCAGTAAATCAAGTCGGCCCTGGCCAAGGGGATTGGCTAAGAGCTGTTTGGCCGACATGTCGGTTTGAATTTGTTGGGCGATGGCTTCGCCAGAATCGACCAGGACCACGCCCTTTCCCATTACCCGTGACATCGGTTCTTTGAGAACGGGGTAGTGGGTGCAGCCCATGATCAAAGTGTCGATGCCGGCCTCTTTGAGGGGATTTAAATAGCGATGGATCACCAAGTTCGTCAGGGGATCATCCACCCAGCCTTCTTCAACCAGCGGCACGAGCAGAGGGCAAGCTTGCTGGACAACTTGAGCATTGGGATTAACTGCGGCGATCGCACGCACGTAGGCTTGTTGGGCAACGGTGGTTCTGGTCGCAATGACCCCGATCTTACCGGTGTTTGATTGTGTGACCGCCAAGCGTGCACCCGGAGTGATGACGTTATAGATCGGCACGGGGGCCTTGACCGAAGGATCAAGGACACTGGAGGCAGAGTTGCAAGCCACCACGATGGCCTTTACCCGTCGACCGAGAAGAAAACGAATGTTTTGTTCGACATATTGGCGAATAGTGACGGGGGATTTGTTGCCGTAGGGTAGGCGAGCGGTGTCCCCGAGGTACAAGAAATCCTCACGCGGAAAATGTTGCGCAAGAGCACGCAGGACGGTGAGTCCACCGACGCCAGAGTCAAACACCGCAATGGGCAATGAAGGAGTGCTCTCGAAGGCCACAGCTCACTTTACCAAGGGGACCGGCGTGAGAGCAGTCCAGGAAAATTTGAACCCCCTCCGACTTCAGAGGGGGTTCACACAACAGAAACCATATTGGGTGCGAGTTCTTCGCTCAAGCCGGTTAAGACTTTCATCTTCCTTGATGACACCGACAACAACTAAGGACGAAAGCTGCCTAGGAAACGAACGTGAAAACATCGTTTTCGTTTTGATAGCCTAAGGGCCATGAGGATTAATGGTCAAAGCCGTAAATTGAGCCCACCTGCGGCACCCTCCGACTGCGGAGGGTTAAGCCGTTGAGATGATTCATGCCGCTCGGCTTCGTAGGCAAAAAATCAGTTCTTTAGTCCATGTGCGCGAGACTCGCCCATGCCCATGGGGGTCATTTCAACAAAGAGGGCATTGCAGCGAATTTCATCAATGCGGGTGGCGTTGAGGTAACTCATCCCGCTGCGCAACCCCCCGGAAAGTTCGTTGATCACATCGGAGATGTGCCCTTTTACCGGAATAAACGTGGACTCGCCTTCGGGGGCCATGCCCTCAGGGACTCCCCCTCGCCATGAGACTTGGGCGGCCTTAGACGCCATCCCACGATATTGCTTCATGCCCTTAACTATGGCTCCGGGAGTCTCAATAGTACCGGCGAGAAGTGAGCCTAACATCACGCTCGAGGCTCCGGCAGCGAGGGCCTTAACGATGTCGCCGGAGTTTTTAATACCACCATCGGCAATGACCGGCACACCTTGCGCTCGAGCCGCCTGGGCACAGATCGAGATGGCCGTCAGTTGCGGAACTCCACAACCAGTAATGAGTCGAGTGGTGCACATGGAGCCGGGACCAATACCCACCTTAATTGCATCGGCACCAGCTTCTATCAAGTCGCGAGTGCCGGCGGGAGTGGCCACATTGCCGGCAATAATTTGTACTTGAGTAAATTCGCGCTTAAGCCACGCCAAGACCTCAAGCATCGAAACCGAGTGGCCGTGAGCAATGTCAATGGTCAGGACATCAACCCCGCTCTCCACCAGAGCCTTGGCTCGATCTTGAAAGTCGTCGTTTACCCCAATGGAAGCTCCGATGTGGGCCGCTCCCGATTTTTTGACTTTTTCAACTTGCTGAACTTGATCGGTAATGGACATGAAGCGATGAAGAATTCCGATGGCTCCCAGTTGGTTCATCCCAATGGCCATTTCAAATTCAGTTACGGTGTCCATGTTGGCACTGATGAAAGGGCGATCAATCTTGATTTCACGGGTGAGTTGGGTCGACAAATCGGGATCACGGCGCGAGCGCACTTCAGACTTATTCGGTACCAGCAAAACGTCATCAAAGGTGTAAGCTTTGCCCCGAGTGCTGAGTGCTTCCCAGTTGAACATCAATTCCATGATTTCCTCCCCGGCTTAACGGGCGGGCACTTCGAGTGCGCGCGCTTCATAAATAAAAAAGAACCAGATGTAGAAGTAAATCGAGATGAGCATCGACAACCCTCCGGTTAAAACGCGAGCCGCCGGATGAGTCAATACCGGAAGAAACTGGGGAAGCATTTCAAAGCCGATTTCGGCTGCCATACTGCCAAGAAAGAGTAGTACGAGCCATCCCATGATTCCCTTTGTAAGGTCCGCAGAGCGCTCTAAGGCATCGACTTCACCTGCTTGATATCGAGCGTCGAGAAGCACCACAAAGGGCACAAAAAGGAGGCGGATTTGCTTGTAAATCCCGGGCAAAATGAGCAGGAGGGCCCACAAAATGACAACGCCAGTCATGCGAAGTCCTTCTATAACTAAGGGGCCCCCGTGCTCGTGGGCCACGGTCATCCAAGAGCGGTAGGGCTTTCGCCTTTGTTGCCAATCTTGAATGCGAATGGGGAGCAGAAGAATGAGGACAAAACTCACGGTGACGGCGGTGGCGAGCTGTCCCACTTGAGCCATCATTTGTTCGGGGCTTCCGCGGGTGGCCAGGCGTGCACCGAGAGCAAAGTACTGATCCATGAGTTCCGACAAAATCCACAGTGGTAAGAGAACCGTGAGCGAGGATCTGATAAAGGGCCAATAAGCCGCGCGGGCTTTTTTTTCAGCAGTCATAATCATAGAGTTGCGCCCCTTCACCTGGTGTTCGCTGCGGGCGAAACACCGCATTTTCTCGCCCAGACATTTCGCCATCAAGTGCGACCGAAGTCAAAAGTCGATCTTTGCCGATGTCAGACGGGTTGAAAAAGATCAAATAGCCGACAGCTATGGGCATTTTCAAAAACCGTTGACAGTCACGTGACTCCCGAAGCACTTTAGTGAACTCACGTTTAAGCCCCGGTGGCGAAATAGGTAGACGCACAGGACTTAAAATCCTGGGCTGGGTCACACTGGCGTGCCAGTTCAAGTCTGGCCCGGGGCACCATTTAAGACAGTACACGAACCGGCACGATTCAGACCGAAACCAAAAGAAAAATCAGAATTTACCCCAGCGGCCGCCTCCGAAACAGCAGGGGAACAGACCCCCAATCGTATTTTTGTAGGATAAAGCTCAGCAAACTTAATTAAATTGTTATAAATAGTATTTTCAAAGTACATTCAGACTGTTTCAAAGCTCCTTGTCTATTTTGCCGCTCGGCTGCGAACTCAAGTCTGTTTTCGCCATTCAAGACATAAGCCCCCGCCAAAGCTTTGCTTTGTCATGGGCTTTGCCCGCTGTCGCTAAATGAATGTCGAGACTTGAGTCCTTGCTCACTTTCTTGGCCCCCTCAGGTTCCTGAGCTTCTGCGAAGGAACCCTCGATCAAGAGGCCAACAACAAAACAAGGAGCCACTTATGAATTCAGAAATTAAAGCACAATTAGAAAAACTTGCATTTAAACGCTCAAAACCATTTTGCTATAGCTGCTATGAAGAAACGGCAACTGGTTGCTGTCAGCACTGTGGATCAGACGATCTTATGCGACTAATTCCAGAAGTTGGCTGTGAATATGGTACTGACTAATGGTTCCAGTCGAGCAGACGCTTTTCACCCTCGAGTTTTTTTATGTCTGTAACATCTTGAGAGACTTCGATAACACCTTTGTATTTTTGCTCATGATCTCTAACTGCGAAATAACGGATGTGAATGAGCTTGCCTCTAAAGTTAATCCAAAATTCAGCTACGCTCTTACGGCCCGCGCGAAACTCTTCTAGAATCTCTAAAACCATAGAAACGCTTTTGGGTGGATGACAAAAACGGACCTCGCGACCGATCACTCCCGCGCTTCGTGGAAAGACACGATCTTCTCCACGGTTGTAGAAGAGAACTTTGTCGTTTTCGTCAACGTAGGTTAGGTCAAACGGAATGAACTGCAGCATTAAATTAATTTGTTCAAGAGTCATTAGACCCTCATTCATTTTTAAGAAACCTTCGGGGCCAACCACAGCTTCTGAAAATGGAGTGTTGCTAACGGCTTCAACTTTGGCTTTTTTGTGCATCCACCCGATTTCGACTTCTCCTAACTTCATGGCCTCCCAGTCCTCTGGCAACAGCATGCGCAGTGCATTGGGGAACAGCCGCATTTCTTCGACTTGGGTCATTCGCATAAGCTCTGAAATCATAAGTTCTAGGTCAGGTTTTAATTCATCAAGGCGAGCAGATTCTAATTTTGCTCGGACATTTTTGATGAGTTTACGATTTTCATCCTGAAAGCTCCACATGCCTTGGCTAGGGCCAAACCATCCGCGCTTTTCGAGGTAGGGGAATAGTTGGTTCTCTTTACGGGTGTAACGTATGTCAACAGTCGCGATTTGGTTAAAGAGATTGTACGCTAGCTGGTAGTCCTTGATGATATCGACCTGAGCAAGCTGCACAAGAAGCTTCTTTAAATATGAGTTTTCCTCGATATAAACACGTACGGGATGATCATCTGAAAGTGCTTGGACATAATCTGGACTGCTGGTTTGCATATAGTACGAACTCCTCTATTTTTTAAACGTGAATACACAGCTTTTCTGCTGTGCCGACATCGGGCTTGCAGACGTACAATCCGCATTAAGCACGCGCGAAATAAGTTTAGCTTCTAGACGGCATGGAATGTTTACGGCAGTAGCGACAGCCGCAATTGGACAGTGGCATTCCCTTAGAGTGATCTGATCGTTTTTTTTATTTATGTTAGACCGAGCATAAAAGCCATCTTCGTTCAAAACGCTTTTCAGTACTTCAAGTCGGGTGCTTAAATCCTGACATTTTCGTTCCGAAAGTCTTTTCATCACAAGCTCATATCGTTGATCCCAATATTTACTAAAAAAGTCTTCAAGAATGGAGTTATGGCCAAGTTTCATAAGGTATTGAATAAGCTCGTTTAAAACCTCGGCTTCTTTGCTCGGGAAAAACGCTTTTGAACCAGGACTAAGTTTATAACAAAGGACGGGTCGGCCTCTTTCTGATTTTTGCAGAAGTCGCTCGATGACTCCTTTTTTTTCTAAGCCTAACAGCGTTCGCCGTACCGCTGTTTTAGGTTTTTTTTGCCATTGGGTGATCGCATCAACAGACTGTATTCCCTGCGTTTTCAAACGTTCAAGAATTTTAAATTGGTCGCCATTAATCAAATTCATAGTTTTTATCTAACATAAGACTGTCATATTAAAAACACATATTTGTGTTTTTAATTGTAAAATTATTGAGAGGGCTTAAGATCGGGTTTGAGGAGGTCATTTTTATGGAAAATCAAATTTTGATCCCATGTTCCAGTATAGATAGAGACTGCACACTCATTTTAGATGCTGTTCGGCGCCTTAAAGATGGGACATGGCATCTTTTTGACGAAGACTCTGATTGGGCTGATTATCTCTTGCCAATAATAAAGGAAGCGCTGAACGATCATATTGAAATTGAAAATACATGTATTTTTCCCGGTCTCCCTAAGAATTTGGTCGATGAACATTCTGCTGAACACATACGCATGCTTGCATTATTGAGCGCCTTAGATGAATCGAGACTAAAAAGGAATGCCAATTATTTTAAGGCATTACTTGGTTTGCTCCTAGATACGCTAGATCAACACCATCAAAGATTTGCGTGTCGCTCGACAGAATCGAGCGAATGTACCAGTCAAAGTGCAAAAGAGAGAATTAATAGACGAGCTGAAGGCTCGAATTTGGAGTGCAAATGAACAATCTAAAGACAATCAGTTCTGCGGAATTTGAGAAGTTTATAATAACTATCCATGAACCATTCGCCGAGTTTTTAATGGCTGATCAAGACGAGCATGAATTCAAAATTTCGTTACTTGATGTAGTTCGTTTTGCTGGTCATGCCTGTCCAGCTATGGTCGGCGCTTTTTTAATTTCACAAAAAGCCATTAAAGAGCTTTTTCCTGAGACCAGTGTTTGCATTCGTGGTCAAGTGGCTATCGAAATTCCGTCCTCAGTCACCCAGGGGGCGACAGGTCCTATCTCTAATGTTTTCTCGATGATTTTTGGAGCCTGGGAACGGAGCGGTTTTGGTGGATTGCAAGGGCAGTTTGTTCGAAGAGGGCTTTTAAAGTATGACGCCCAAGGTGTTGCTCAGGGGGCCTTTCGCTTTCGCAATCTAAAAACTGGCAATACTGTGGATATTTCATACGATCCTTCTAAGGCACAAGTTCCTGACGATGCCGCAAGCCTTCCATTTCAAAAAGTTTGGCGACATAAAATTACAACTATACTAGAAAACCCGAATGACTACATTAACAGTTGTAGCGTGAATTCAAAGTAGGAGAATGTAATGCAATTACGGATTTTATCCCCACGTCATCCTTTGTGGCGCGCTGGTTTTCGACCTTTTTTCACGCTCGCTATTTTTATGGGTCTTCTAATGCCAGTAATCTGGGGCTTAGTTTTTTCAGGAAGGCTGGCGTTACCCTTAGGGATAAATTCCATTCAGTGGCACGCACATGAAATGTTTTTTGGATTTGCAGGGTCTGTTCTAATTGGTTTTTTGCTCACTGCAAGTAAGAACTGGGTCAAGGTGCGAGGAATTCATGGCGTGAGCCTTATGATTCTCGTTGGACTTTGGGTTTTTGAAAGAGTTTTTGTTTATTATGCATCTGACTTCGGCTTGATTCTTAAACACCTGGGGTTGAGTCTTTTTTTTGCAGCTAGTGGGTTATATGTTATAGGTACTTTGCTCAAACATCGTCGCAACGACAGTTTCAATGACAACTATTTTTTTGTTATTCTGCTGGGCCTTATTCTCGTGGCCAAAAATCTTTTAATTTCTGAGTCTTACTATCAACACGGAATCAATATGACCGTCGGCCTTTTTCGGCTGGCTTTTGTTGTCATGTTTGAACGAACAATAACCCAATTTATGAAAAATACTGAGGGGCAGACTCTGTACAGGAATAAATTTATAGATTCATCAATCAAGGTTTCTGTTTTACTTTCTGTTTTTCAAAACTTTTTCCCTCCATCAATTGCTATTGGCATTCTTATGCTGGCAGGCTCTTTGTTGTTATTAAGGTGGATTATTTGGCGACCGGATATTGGATTTAAAACATTCGGGAACGCAACGATGTATGCCGGGTACCTTGCCCTTGTCCTGCATTTTATATTTGCGGCTTTACAAATCGCTGATATTTGGAGTGTTGGTACAATAGCACTGCATATATTTACGCTCTTGTGTTTGGGAATTATTATTCCCAGTATGCTGGTTCGAATTTCCCAAGGTCATACGGGGCGCAAACCCCATTTTTTTGTTTCCGATAAAATTG
>JADZEO010000021.1 GCA_020850475.1 Bdellovibrionales bacterium
AGGAAAACCCGGAACTTTATGCAAGCCTTCAATATGAGATTTATTTGAAGGACGGCAACCGGCAGGTGGCCTTGAGTCGCCTGAGCGGCAAGCAATTTGCGAACACGCTTTCGCTGAAGGTTTTGTGGAAAGAAGATTATTTGGCTCGCTATGTAAAGGCCAAAGCAGAGATTACCGGTCACGCGATGAAGGCTGAGACCGAGAAAGTTTTGGGTCGAAGTCTTGAACAAAGAATGAAGATGCTTTCTGGGCTTGAAAAACTCCTCAAAGAAGCGGTTGAGCACGAGGACTGGTCAACCCAGATGTTGACGGTGCAGTTGTTGGGTGCAGAGTCGAATCGCTTTTATCAGGAGCTGTTGTCGTTGCCGATGCCGGAGGGGTTGAGTCCAGAACAGCAAAACGAGTACTTGCAGGCGCTTTCACAGCAGGCGGGACCTCATCAAATTCGCGCTCAAGAGTTGCAGACAAAGACCCAGGAGTTTTGGGCTCATGAAAACTTAGTGGGCGATTTTGCCAAGAAAATGCCGGTCTTCGCTGGGGCGGAACGTGATAAATATGTGATGGAACTCTCACTCGTTGCGGCCGCGGCACCTGAAGCGCTAAAACCCCAGCTCGAGCAAATTCTTCAAACGCCCGCCCAGCAAAAACTGGTGCCAACAATCGCCGAACTGGAAGGTGCGCGCCAACAGGTGCGTTCACAGCCGTTCAACCGTGGGTCTCTGGAGAATCTCCTCAGCTTAGAAAAGAAAATGGGTCGTGAAGCAATGGTCGTCTATTTGGAAAATCGCCTTGCTAAGTTGGATGAACCGGGAAGTGCGAGTCCGCAGGCGGAGGGAAAATGACAAAGGGATTTCTTAAGAGTGCTGTGGTCACGGGCTTAATGACCTTGGGCTTGGCGGCGGTCAGTCTGGTTGCGCCGATGATTGCAACAGCCGCAGATAAGACAAGTGGGACGACGGCAGCCGACGAGGCAGCAAAGCAGCAGGGGCTTTCCACCAACATGAGCTTCGAAGACTTGTTGGTGCAAGGTAAGTATCACTTTTCCGACGAGGCGGTTGCAACCGTCGAAGAGGACAAGGTTTTGGATGCCCTGTTGGGAATTCGGAAGGACTTTAAAGATCGGATCAAACGCAGCGCGAGTCGACACTGAGGTTTGGAGTGAGTATGGCGGAAATGACAAGTCAATTGGTGATGGAAAACGAAGAAGGAAAAGTCGTTCGATTTTTTCCCTGGCGGCATGATGAAGCGGTGGTGATTCACCGTGGTGACAACAAGCGGGTGGAGATTCACCCTGATGTTGAGGCCCTAACCGTGAACAAGATTCCCTTTACGTTGATTCGTAAGATCAATCGTCAAGAGTTGGCTCAACAATCAGTCGCCATGGCTGGAGTCGGGACTCTCAAGCTCGTTTCACGGATTGCGGAAGTGCAACGAAACGTCGAACATGCCGAGGAAAATGAAACTCGGATGTGGTGGCGGTCCTTAGGGGTTGCGTTTATTATGATTGGTGGATTTATTGCGGCGGCCATTAATGCTCCGCTGAGCACACCTAAGCTTCAGCAAGAGCTTCGGCAGCACGTGATTAAGATCGTCAAGAATGCTCCTAAGAAGGTGGAGCAACAAGTCGTGGCGCAAGCCATGACGTCGCAAAATACCACCAAAGCCGAGCCGACCCCGACTAAAACGGCGACGAGTGTTCAGCGAATGGGGGCCCTCGGAGTCCTCGGTCGTCTTTCTAAAAGTAAGCAATATGGTGGAGTTAATTTGGGCGCAGTAAAGACCTCACCCGGCCCAGGTTTGGGGGGCGGAACGGCCGGAAGTGGTGGCGTTCAAACCTCGCTTTATGGAAAGGGAATTGTGGCAGCTCCCTTGGGTGCCGGTGGCAATATTAACGGAGCGGGCGGCTACGGCACGAAAGGTAAGGGCGGTGGCCAAGACGGCTATGGTGAAATGACTCTGATTGGATCCTCAGGCAGTGCCCCAGTTCCTCTCGGACGCGAAGCGATCATTCAGGGCGGCTTGGATCGCGACATGATTGCCGCTGTTATTCAAAAGAACATGGGACAGATTCGTTTTTGTTACGAGCAAGGTTTGCAGGGCGATCCTAAGCTCGCAGGACGTGTGGCCGTTGATTTTGTCATCGACGGCAACGGCTTGGTGAAAATTGCTGGTATTGGTAGCACGACGCTCAACTCGAAGAGTGTTGAAGATTGTATTTTGCTGCGTTTGAAGTCTTGGAAGTTCCCGCTACCCGAGGGTGGTGTGGATGTTAAGGTTTCCTATCCATTTATGCTGCGACGACTGGGTCGTGGTTAAGGGAGTGAGTCGATGAAAAAACTGATTTTACCTCTGCTTTTGCCGTTAGCCATCGTTGGGTGCAGTGGAGGAACCGGCCAAGACCCGTTGCAAAACCAACCGGATAATGTGCGCAAAGGCGTTCCACCGGGTGAGAAGCCCAAAGAGGATCGAAATCCCGTTCCTCGCGAGGCCATGAGACTGGAAGTTGAGCCTGAAGTTGTTTACTTCGTCGAAGGCAAAGAGGGTTCATTCACGATCAAGACGGATGTTTTGGGCTACGACAAAGAAGAATATACCGTCGAAATCAAGAATCTGCCGGAAGGTGCCAGCTTTGACTCGGCAACCGGCAAGGTGACGTGGAAGCCACTCACCGACATGGTGATCGGTGATGACTACATGGAGACTTACAACCTCATCATTCAGATGAGCACGCTCAAAAAACCGGTGATGTCACTGGTGCGCAGGGTGCCGATCTTTGTTCAGCGAGATTCGCCGCGACCAGAAATCGTCAAGGTCCATATGCCCAACGAAGTGCAAGAGGGGAGTGAAGTTGAATTTACGGTGCAGGTTCGCGACCTGGATTCAACCGATGGTTCGCTATTTAGATTCAGGACACCTCATATTACGGTGGTTCAGACTGACGACACCTACCGCGACGGAGCTTCTTTGGTAAGTCTCGTTCCTTCCACCTCGGACAATCCGAACCCACGTCGCTTGGATCCCTCTGATCCAACCTATGATCCTAATTTGTGGATTTACAAAATGAGGGTTAACGCCCGAAATCGAGAGCTCACCTCGAGTCGTGACAATTTTAAGTTTGGCTTGATTGCGACCTCTAGGTTTGGCTTGCCCTCGGCCGAAGGGGGAGTTCCTTCACAACCCAAGGGTCTCTCGATTGCGGTGATCACTAAGGTGCCACGGCCGTTAACTACCTGGGGAGAGGACGTCATCGAGTTCAAAACGGGGGTCGCGGCCGTCTACACGTGGGATATTTATTCACCAATGGGCGCACTTAATTTTCGCTCAAGTCCAGAGGGTGATGGCGATCTCGATGCACCGACCATCGCGATCAAGTGCAATGCCGATATGCCGGGGCCGGCGGAGTGCAAGTGCACCAAGGCTGCATCACAAAGTTGGAGATACAATTGTCGCATGACCTGGACTCCGGGTGCGATAGATCCGGACAAAGAGAAGTATCCAATTGCGTTTAGAGCGGTCAATCGTAACCGCTTCAGAAATTCTGATGCGGAGCCGGCTGAGTTTCTTAAGTATGTAAAGATTGTTCAGTAGCACGGGAAAGGGATTGAACGTGAAATTATCAAAACAGATCCTAGTGGTGGCGATGGTGGCGGGGTTGGCGGGGCTAGCACAAGCCGGCATCATGGATGACTTTGATTCTTTGGGAGGTAACGATGCTTTGCTTGAAAAGGCCCAGGCGTTAAATCCCGAGACCAAAATTGAGATCGTGCAGTCGCGAATTGTGAAGCGCCATTCACGGCACGAATTCTACCCGGAGTACGGAAATATCCTAGGTGGGGACACTTACCTCAACACCCAGTATTTGGCCGGGAACTACCAGTATCATATCAATCCCCGTTGGTCCGTGGGCTTAAAGTATTCGCACTATTTAAATGAGTTGGGGTCCGAGGGCCGCAACATTATCAGTCAGTTCGGATATATCCCCGAGTTGGATTGGCCTAAGCAATCTTATTTGGGATTGATCAATTATTACCCAATGTACGGGAAGTTTAACTTCTTCGGTAAAAGCATCATTCACTTCGATTTTTATTTTCTTGCGGGATACGGGAATATCGAACTCAAGAATGGCGAGACCAGCGCGCTGACCGGTGGTGCCGGCGTTGGCTTTTGGTTGTCTCAGCATTTGACGAGTCGATTCGAAATTAGGGTATTGAATTACACTTCAGAGCGAATGGCTGGGGCGGCGGACATGAAGTTGACGGTTGCTAACCTCTCATTGGGATACATGCTATGAGCAAGAGCTTATTTAGTCTAAGTTGGTTAGCAGCATTGGCCCTTACGATTGCGGTCTCGGCTGCAGAGGGTGACAAGGCGGCCCCCACGGGTGAGACCCAAGATGACGTCCTGAATATTCTTGATGGCAAATCCGATAACGCTGATGCGCTCTTTCAAGAGCGCCAAGAACTGACCATCGCTCTCCGTAAGGAGTTGGGGCAAACGACGCCAGAGCAGAATATCTTCTTGTCCTTTATGGATCAGAACCAATTTGAAAAGGCCTTGTATCAATGGTGGCCGGCTTTTGAGAAGAAGCCTTTTTTAACGACAGCCACCGGCAAAGCCGTGTACGCGTATTTGTTGTTTAAAAACGGCTTAGAATTGAACGGGCTCCAGGCATTGATGGAAATCAAAGAGCCCAAGAAGATTCATCCTGATGTCGTTAAGTTGTGGAGGCTCCTCACTCCCGCTGGCCATAGCGCGTGGAGTTTAGTCGATGCTCAATGGACGGACGAGTGGACTGAAGTTTTTGATGTGGCGACCGAAGTTCAAGTTCGGGCCCGGCAAATGTATGACCCGTCAAATACAGAGAAGATTTTTGAACTTTTGCGCAAGACTAAGCTCGACACGCGCGAGCGGGCCTGGCTTGAATGGGAAATGGCTTTGGGGTTGGCTCTGCAAGGAGATATCACTAAGGCAGCGAAGATTTTGTCCCACTTGATGCAAGATAAGACGGGCTTAATTTCGCCGGATATTCAGTACGTCACCGCTGCTCGTTTGCTTTATCAGCAAGGCTATTTGGCGCCGGCGATCGGTTATTACCAAAAAATCGACAAGAAGTCCGAGTATTGGTTTACGGCTCAAGAAGAGATGGCGTGGTCTTATATTCGTAAGGGTGAGCCACAAAATACCTTGGCTGTGACTCAAACCTTGCTGCATAAGGATTTTGCCCCCCATGTGGGACCTGAAGTTTTATTTTTGCGGGCTTTGGCCAACCTCAAGGTTTGTGATTATCCCGCGGTGATCGGCGCGATTAACTCCTTCCGTGAGCGATTTAAAGAGCGAAGCAAGGTCATGGTGACACTGGCTGAGTCTGGGCAGTCTCCTGATATTGACAAGTTGTTAGCGGCCTTGCGCAAAGGGCGGGTCAAGCTTTTGAGCCTTGGCCAAAGTGCCGGACGCATTCCCCGGTTTGTCAGCCGCGATGAAGTGTTGCTCGGACTGGTGCAAGCGCAAATGAGACTGGAGCAAGAGGAAAAGACGGCTGGCGAGATCTACGCTCGGTCGTTGACCGGTGGATCGGATCAAGTGGGCTTTCAGGGGCGCATGGAAGAGCTTCGCTTTGGGGCCGAGGCTCGGCAGCAGTCAGCCAAGAGCGCAATTTTTAACCGCATTAAAGACCTCGCCTCAGAAGAGTTGCAGGAGACTCAGAACATTCTCCAAAAAATGCACATTGTCGAAGCTGAAATGATTCAGCAAATCGCCCAGGCAGAGAGAGTGATTCAAGCCAGTACCAAGCAGCTGATTGAGAAAAAGGGCTCGACAGGAAGCACAGACAAATTCAGCTTGAAGTTCCCGTTCGATGGGGAGACCTGGTTTGACGAGTTAGCGAACTATAAAGTTGATGTCAAAAAAGGGTGTCAGGCGAAACGAGGGGGAGAGTAGTGAGATTGATCTCGCGTTCTATCGGTGTCCTCTGTGGATTGCTGTTGGTGGCCGCATGTACGCCGCCAACGAGCAAGTTTTTGATTCCCCGTCCAGATCCCACTCAAAAGGTGAAGGACTCGCACGGGGATATTAAGTTAATTTTTAAACCCACGGTCGATATTTTATTTGTCATTGATGACTCCGGCAGCATGGGATCGCATCAGCTCAACTTGTCAGCCAACATCGATCTGTTTACCAATGGACTGGGGAAGACTCAGATTCTGGATTATCACATCGGAGTGACCACCACTGACTTTCGTGGTCGTCTCTCGGGAAATTTGAAGGGTAACCCCCTGGTCATTGATAAGAACACGCCCGACGGGCTGATTCGCTTGCGCTCCAACTTACTTGTGGGTACTAGTGGTGACGGGACGGAGAGCGTGTTTAAGCCAACCATCGATGCGCTCAGTGAACCCAACCTAAGTGGCGCCAACAAAGGATTTTATCGCCAAGATGCCTATTTGGCTCTCGTGTATGTGACCGACGCCCATGATCAGAGCAATATGCAAGCCTCGGACGTTTACAATTTTCTGATGAATCTTAAGGAATGGGATCGCGAGCGGATTATTACTTATGGTGTGATTGTCCCCTCGGGTGAGGACAACTGTGACCGAGACGAAGATAGAACGCCGATTACCACAGAAGAGTTTTTGCACATTACCAAGGGCATCTCGTTTAGCCTTTGTGACCCTGACTTTGGTAAGCGTTTGGCGGAAATTGGGGATGACCTTGTGCAAAAGGTCGGGATGTTTATTCCGCTGAAGCAAATCCCGGTTGTTTCAACGATCCAAGTGAAATACGGTACCCAGATTATTGACGAAGACGTTAAAGCTGGGTGGAGTTATGATCCCGGTCGCGTTGGTATTTACTTAGGACAGGAGCTCGACTTGCAACCGCAACCACCGGGCACTGAACTCGAAGTGACGTTTGTGCCGGCGCTGCTGGAGCCTCCAAAGGATTGATGAAGTTAGGCATCGTTGTTCCTTGTTACAATGAGGCGGTTCGCCTCGATCAAAAGGCTTATGTTGATTTTCTTCGGAGCGAGGGAGATTCCCTTTGCCTTTGTTTTGTCAACGACGGCAGTCGCGATGGGACATCCGGCGTGCTTGAGAAGATGAAGCAAAGGGCACCTGGTCTACTCATTGTTGATCGGCAACAAAATCGTGGTAAGGCCGAAAGTGTGCGAGAAGGCATCCTTAAGCTGCTGACCGATACTGATTGTGAGTGGGTCGGGTTTTGGGATGCTGATTTGGCAACGCCGTTGAGTGAGATTGCTTTTTTTCGAAGGGCGATCGCTGAGCACCCCCAGTCAGCCATTGTGATGGGTGCGCGGATCCTGCGTTTGGGAGCCAAAATTGTTCGACATTGGTACCGCCACTATACGGGCCGGATATTTGCCACCTTCGCGAGCCTCGCCCTAGGGCTTCCCGTTTATGATACCCAGTGTGGAGCGAAGGTGATTCGACGCGATCTCGCCTTGCAGATTTTTCGGGAGCCATTTTTGTCTCGCTGGCTCTTTGATGTGGAGCTGTTGTTTCGGATTCAGGCCACGGCGCAGTTTGCCCAAGTCGGTACGAATTTAATCTATGAGTTGCCTCTGAATGAATGGGTCGATGTCGCCGGGAGCCGGGTCCGCCCCGGGGACTTTTTGAAGGCACCTTTTGAGCTTTGGAAGATTCGCCGCCACTATAAGCCCTAGTTATATATCGTATAACACCTAAGTTATTGAACTCACTTGGTTTTGGTAAAACTTTACAGGAACCACCCCTATTTTAGCGCCTAGCGTTGATTGGCCCGGGCGGGCAGGTTACTTCGTTAGGAAGTGAGTCGCTCAAGCTGGCTGATGAAGGGTAAGGAGTCGGATCATGTCGTTTTCTAGGCATCGCAAAACTCGGCATACCAATGGAGAACTCGTTAAGCTCCTCTTGGTGTTCTTGGTGCTGTGGTTGGCAACTCAAAGTCGGGCCGAATTTTCGTCTGCGAAGGTGGGCGATTGTGGTTTGAGCTACGTGGAAGTGAGGTATCGCAATCCCATTGACCTCAAGATTGCCTGTGAAGGTATAGCCCGCGCCCAAAGGTTTTTTTCACATTTTGATTTTGAACCGGCGGGACAGAAGATCAAAGTTGAGTTTAAAGAAGAAGTGCTGACCCCGCTCACCTCTCCGGATGGAAAAATCACTGAGTACATGAGGGTGTATGGTCAGTACAATCGAAGCACCGAGCTCATCGAAATGTCGGAGTGGGGAACCGATTATCTCATGGAGCGCAAAGTATTTGATTATCTAAACAACAACATTGAGTACCACTCATCGGTCGTGGCGCACGAGGTTTCTCACCGCTATCACCATATTTTGAGCGTGCAGCGCAAATTCCATATGGCACATGCCACGAGTGAGTTTATCGCTTACAACGTGCAAATTGAGACTATGGCGGAGCGAGAAAAAGGCGAGGTCTTAAGTTTGTGGCCGGGCGAAGCACTTGATTTTGAGATGAGTATCAATGGGATGATTTGGGCGAGTGCCCCACATAAGTTTGGAGTTCTGAGTTATCGCTTTTGGAAGAAAGCGGCTCCTGACATCATTCAGCGGATGCTCTTTGGTAAGTTTGAGGATCCTGATCGGGTTCTCGACATGATGTTCCCGCCCGCCTATCAGTGTCTGCACCAATAAAAAAGGCGCAAGGGGAGAAGTCCACATCTTGCGCCTATCTAGAACTTGAAACTCAAAATGAGATTATCAGTCCTTTTGCTTAACCGCTTCGGTGACCATCTCTTGCATTTCGATCATGGTCATGCGCTTTTGCAAACGATCTTTTTCGCGCTCGAGGCGACGCTGGTCATTGCGCAAGCGAGAGCGATCATTGCTTGACAGCTTAGCGTCCTCAAATTGTTTGTCGATGTTTTCGATGTCGTAGTCGATTTGCTTCATTTGTGAATCAATATCGTACATTTCTTTGCCAATTTTGTACTTCTTGAGGAAGTCGCGCTCAAGATTTGCCGGGCACACATTGTTGTAGTTGCTGCCGCTGCGGCCGACGGTCATGCCGTTCTCTGGAGTGCAATAAAGGCTCAGACCGATTTCGCGGCCTTTGTTATAGATTTCCATGTTGGGTTTTACACCGTACTCGCCGCAAGCCTTGATGTGCTGTTGGAAGCGAGCCTGGTCATAGCCTTTTTCACCGTCCAAGCGACCGATTTCGTGCCAATCGCCCATTTCACATTGCTCTTTGGAGAGCGTTGAACATCCAGCCATGACGACCACTGTAGTTACCAATGCCAATAATTTTGCCAAGGACTTCACGTGATACCCCTTTCGTCTGTATCGATATCGATAAAAGCAATTATCCGCCTAAGTTAGGAAGGAACTTTGAGAGAAGCAATAGAAATGTCAGTCGTTTAAGGGTGGGGATAATAGCTCTGATACCACGCAAAAAAGCGTTCAAGCCCAGTGCGCAGGGGTGTATTCGGCGCAAACTCAAAATCCATTTGCAGATCGAGGACATCGGCGTAGGTGTCGGCCACGTCGCCGGGTTGGAGGCCTTTGAGTTGACGCACGGCTCTTTTACCTATGATGGATTCTAAAGTTTCGATGAAGTCTTTAAGCAACACCGGCGAATGGTTGCCAATGTTGTAGATCTTGTATGGAGCGCGACTGGTCCCAGGATCAGGGCGGTCCCCCGTCCAGAGGGGGTTGGTCACCGGTGGTCGCTCCACCATGCGAACCAAGGCTTCGGTGACGTCATCGATGTAGGTAAAGTCACGATGATGGTGACCATCATTGAAAACCTCAATGGGTTCGCCGCTGAGAATTTTTTTGGTGAATGCAAATACGGCCATGTCGGGGCGACCCCAGGGACCGTACACGGTAAAAAACCGGAGCCCCGTACACGGCAGCTGGTAAAGGTGAGCTTAACTGTGGGCCATCATTTCATTGGCCTTTTTTGTCGCCGCATAGAGTGAAAGCGGATGTTCAGTGCTTTGGTGAACCGAATACGGCATGTGAGTGTTGGCTCCATAGACACTGCTCGATGAAGCAAACATAAAGTGAGAGCAATTTTGTTGGCGGCAGGTTTCAAGGACGGAGTAAAATCCGTTCAAGTTGGAATGAATGTACTCCTGGGGATGATCGATCGAATATCGAACCCCAGGTTGGGCCGCCAGATGCACCACCACCTGCGGAGAAAAATCTCGGTAAGAGCGGCTAAAGTCTTCGATGTTGGCGAGATCCATTTGCACAAACTGAAATTCCGGCGAAGTTTTAAGGCGGCCCAGGCGAGCTTGCTTGAGATTGACGTCGTAATAGGGGCTCAGATTATCAATCCCTAGAACCGAGTCTCCTCGGTCGAGTAGCTTTTGAGTGAGGGCGGCGCCAATAAAACCTGCAGCGCCGGTGACCAGGATGTCCAAAGTTCTGCTCCTGCTTTTTGCCCGAATTCCGCATGCTGTAGAACAGCAAAGCTATAGCTTGCCTTTACTGCCCATTAGAATAGAAGCAAATGGGCCGAGAGGCTACGTGATTTCGAAGTTTGTGGGGAGTTGATTATGTCTCACGCGATCAAAGGGATTCTCGCCGTGGTGCTGGTTGGCATCGTGATGGGGGCTGCCTGGTGGAAATATCAGGACTTTCTTAATCAAGGATCGCGTCCCCCAGAAGGCACGCAAAAGCTCAATCAAATGGAAGCGAAGGGTGTGCCTGATTTTTCCTTGACGACCTTAAGCGGCGAGTCGGTGCAATTGGCTGCGCTTAAAGATCGTGTGGTCATCGTTAGTTTTTGGGCGACCTGGTGCGAACCCTGTGTTGAAGAGTTTCCGTCACTGGTAAATTTGATTCGCGAGTTTAAGGGGAAGGTGGTCTTGCTAGCGGTGAGTGCAGATAACAGCGTGGATGAGCTTAAGGCCTTCGTAAAAGCCTTTAAGGCCGATGACCCTCATATCAAGATCATGTGGGACAAAGAGCAAAAGGTGGCCAATCTTTATGGCACCGAGGCTTTGCCGGAATCTTACATTTTAGGCTATGACAACTCGCTCATTCGCAAAATTGCTGGAGTCGACAAGTGGGACACTCCAGAGGCCATCGAATTTTTTCGCGATATCGTTGATAAAAAAATTAAGGCCGCGCACTAGAGCGTGAGGTCTCTGGGGCGAGCGCCAGGCCGTTCTATGAGATTACGCGTGAGTCCTCGGGTTTTACAAATGAGTGTGGGCTTCGTCGTGACAGAGGTAAGAGCCGCGCTTGTGCGCCTCTATCCGCCATCCGGCAAGCTGGAGTTCTGTTTTAAAATCAATTTCACTCTGATAATAATGAAAGTAGCGCAGTGGTTTTCGTGGGCGACCAGAGGCCGCGATGGGGCGTAAGGTGTCTCCTTCACTCCAGGCGCCCGGGAATTTGCGCCACTTAATTTTGAGCAATGCAGAACCCACGGCTTCGCGAGAAAAAGGCCGGATACTGCCAATTGCTGGAGTTACTAAGAGCCCTCCTCGCGGCTTGAGTTTGTCACGCAGGCTTTGGAGAAACTCGATGCGCCCGCCGACGGTGGGGAGCGAAGCTAGCTGCACTTGTGGCAAATAAATGAGGTCATAGGCTTCACCGGAAGGTGACGAGGACAGGGTGCGTGGTCCATGGTCGAGAATCAGGGTGTGGGTCAGCGGCTGCGCTCTTTGGAGACGATTGAGAATCTGCAACTCACCCGTGGTGAGTTCCTCAGGCGACACGTCCTCAAGAGTGCGAGTTAACGGTGGTTGGCCTCGGCGCGGGGCCTTAGCGAGTCGGCTAGCGGACTGGGGAGATTTAAGATCCTGTGTGGTGAGAAGGTAGAGCGCTTGCTTAAGGCCCGCCTTCCACTTATCCGGCGTAAACATCGGATGAATAGTATTGCCGCCGGGTCGCGGGAGGGCAAGTCGTCGCCCACCCATGAATGGGAGTGGGGGACACTCTTAATAATACGCTGCATTACGCAGCATTTGGCGGCAATATTAAGAAATTTAATTAATTTTATTGAAAACTTGAGTTTTATTAATTATAATGGCTTTAAATTTGAAGGTATTTATGAAAACAGACTGGCAGGACCTATTGCAATTGGTCAAAGGTGAGGATTTTTCGGTCGAGCGGGTGCGCCTGGAGCGGACCGGAATCGCGGTGGAGGGGAACTTTGAACTCCCCCCTTTGGCTCGCCTCTCCCAAGAGGACCAGGTTTTTGTCGCTGCCTTTGTGAGTTCTCATGGGTCGATCAAAGAAATGGAACGCTTGTTTGGCGTGAGCTACCCGACCATCAAAAACCGTCTCAACCAAATTGGCACTCAATTGGGTGGACTGGGGGTCGCGCCAGTGACTCGAACCGACGAGGTGTTGGAGCGGGTGGAGCGGGGCGAACTCACGGCGGACGAAGCCGTTGAGTTGCTCAAAAGGTAAATGAAAATTGAAAAACGGTGCTACGCAAACGATGTGCAAAACTGGGAGGAAATCATGAGCGAAGAGCGACGAAAGATTTTGGATATGTTGGCCCAAGGTAAGATCACCGCTGCCGACGCAGAAAAATTACTGGATGCCACCGCCTCGGCGGGCCCGCGTGCGGAGCCTGACTTGGCGGCCGCGGATGGCGCGAAGCCTTCGGGTGGGCGCAAAGAGCCTAAGTATCTGCGGATTCAGGTGGATGCCGCCAAAGACGGCGAGGGGACCGAGAAGGTCAACATCAAGGTTCCTTTTAAGTTAATGCGTGCGGGAATGAAGCTTGCGGCGCTGATGCCCAGTGGAGCTCGCGATAAAGTGAGTGAGGCCTTAAGTAAAAAAGGCATTGATATTGATCTTTCGAAGGCCAAGGGCGAAGACCTTGAAGAGTTGATCCAACACCTGGCCGAAATCTCAATTGATGTCGACAGCGATCGCGAAAGGGTGCGGATCTTCTGCGAATAAGTTAGATGTCTTTGCGGAGTTCGTAGTAGGGCCACCGGGCCATCTTTGGGCCGGTGACGCGATAACCGTGCTTGCGAAACAAGTTTTGAAGTTTATAGTTTTTGACGTGAGTCTGGGCGAGAAAGTACTGGGCACCCATTTGCTTCATCCACTCTTCGGCCTCTTGGAGCATCCGTGAGGCCAAACCCATGCGCCGGTGCTCGGGTGCAATGTACCGAGTAAAAAAGCTGCCATAAGTGAAGTTATCGGCATCTTTCTTAATTGAAAAAATGGAGTGCCCGAGCATCTCGCCGTCGAGATCGCTCGCAACTACAATCTTGTGATGTGGGTCATGGGTGGCCCCCATGATTCTCTCCTTCATTTGGTTGAAGGTGAAGTCCTCGATGACCTCGCGAGCCAGCATGGGGTCGTTGTTAAACTCCGGGACCATTTCCAGAATGGTTTCCATGCAGCGTCCGACAATGAGGTCGACTTCGTTGGGATTGTGGCGATCGACTTCGCGCAAATGAATCTTCATTTGTTGTGGCGCCTTCTTTTTGCCCGCGCAAATTTACTTGCCGAGTTTGAACTTCTTTTTCAAATCCTTGAGGCCCTTGCCGAGCTCTTCTTTGGCTTTTTCCTTTTGACTGCTTTCGGCTGATTTTTTACTTCCTTCGAGCTGGCTCTCGGCCTTTTGCTTTGCCCCTTCGACTTCGCCTTTAACCCGCGCGACTTCTTTGTCGAGTTGACCCTTGATCTTGTCAAACTCGGCGGTCAGTTTGGCTTTTTCGGCACCAATTTTTTCGTCGACTAAGGCTTTGAGTTTAGCTCGAGCCTCGTCAATCTTGGCCTGAATTTGCTTTTGAAAGCCCTTGGAGAGTTCTTCGGCCAGGTTAGAACGAAGACTTAGATCCAACTTCTTCCAAGTTCCCGTTGCCGAGGCGTCCAGGGTAATTTCCGGGATACCTGCCATCACGTTGGTAAGGATTTCCTTGACGGTGTTGGACTTGGCATCAATGTCGTACTTCATTTCGCGGAAGTAATTTTTAACTCCAACTTTGAGTTGGTCATTCTGCAGAGTCGCGATCATCTGGCTCTGACCTTTGGACTGATTAATCAGGAATTTGACATCGGAACTGTCGGAGATCTTCTGCGATCCAACCGGGAAAGAGCCAATGGTCAGCTTCACTTCGTCCTTGGGTTGATCAGTCGTGTGATCGAGGGTGACCAAGGTGTCAAAGCCAAAAATCTGTTGTTTAGGGAACTCGCCCTTAATGGTAGCGATGGTCGGCTTACCCAGCTGCACGGGATTGGTGGTGACATCGCGAATTTCACCTTCAATTTTGCCACTGTATTCGCCGTGAGAGGGCTCAGAACTAATTCGCGCTTTTTTGAGCCAAAACAACGGGTAGCCCGTCGTCACCGGGAAGCGGTAGGTTTTGCCAGAGCCGCGGGGAGTGGGCACGAGCTTTTCCGACTCTTGGGCGGTCTTTTGCTCTTCGGTTTTTTTCGGCGGCATGTATTCGCGCGCAATGGCCATGTACTTGTTCAGGGTCACGAGTTTATCGGCGAACATTTTGCCAAAAAGTTTTTTGGCAAAATCACCCATATCGAGTTTAGGAATCTTAAGGCGTGCCTCTAAGTCCTTGAGGTCTTGCTTAACGAGCTCGTCGAGTTCTTTGAAGGACTTGTCGACCATCTTGACGTCGCTATCGAGGTTGCTGCTGGTGTCCTTTACCAGTTTGATCTTTTGATCAGCTTCTTCTTTGAGCGCCTTGATTTGTTTGAGTGACTCGGCAAATTTAACCGGGTCTTTGGTGTCGACCTTTACCGCCTTTAGGCGATTTTCAAAATCCTTAAGTTCTTCACTCTTGGGGAGGGACTTGATGCGCTCGTCCCAGAGTTTTTGTTTTTCTTTGAGAGTTGCTTCGAGTTCTTTGATGCGCACGCTAGCTTTGAGTTCACTTTCGATATTTTTGATGTGGTCCTTGGGATCAGCACCTTCAACGAGTTGTGAGAGGTCGCCGAGGACGTTGCCTTCAAAGTCTTCTTTGGTTTGATCGAGAATTCCGGCTTCGAGTTTGGCGAGACCCTCGCCGCCCCCGGCCTTCTCGGGCTCTTTGGGAAGAATACGACCTGGCTTTTTACGCGGTACGAGCGCTTGGATATTTTCAATCGTTGCTTCTTCGACTACAAATTTGGCTCGCAAAAGAGCGTCCCACAAAAAGCCAAAGCGAATCTCGCCGATTTGCACGAGATTTTGCGAAGGAGTTTCTTTGTCCGTGACTTGCAATCCCGCTAGGCGAAACGAACCTCCCAGAAAGCTGGTGCGGACACTCGCAACATTCACCTCAGCGCCGTGGATATGGGTTGCGGAAAATTCGATGAGATGGCGGAGGTGGGAGTCAAACAGTAAGGAAAAATAAAGCCCAGTGCCGACGCAAATGACGACGACGGGAATCACGGCTTCCCAACGGATGGGACCCTTCGCTTTGACTTTCTTGGGTGCTGCTGGTGGGGTTGTCTCACTCATTTTGTTCTCTCTTGTTAGTTGCAAATTAGATGGATGTTAGGTGGTCGCTGTCGTCGCTTATTGGTTGCCGTAGAGTTCGTCGTACTTGAAGTACCACTTATAGAGCGAAGTGGCTTGAATGCCCTTCCAAAGCTTGGTGCCCTTAAAGCGCGCGACGACCTGCTCTCGATATTTAGCGATGAGAATTCGCGCTAACACAAAAACAATCGGTGAGAGAATGATCGCCACAACACCACTACCCATCACAATGGAATTATTAAAACGGGTGTAGGGAATAATCGGTAAGTTGTAGAGAGTTGTGTACAGACCTTGCAGCCCGGCGATCTCAAGGACTGCCCGCCCAGCGCTATCAAACACCGGATCGAGGAGATAACCGGCGAAGGCAAAAAATCCCGCACTCAGCATGGCGGCTCCGGCTTGGATCCGAAAAAAGAAAATGCAGACAAAGACCAGCAGGGTCTGCAGCGAAAAGGCTGGCGTCATACCCAAAACAAAACCTGCGGCGATTCCCGCGGCAATTTGATTGGTGCCATTCTCCGAGTTCAACAATTTGAGAAATTGAAAAATCTGCTTCAGCAGTAGTCCCATGGTTCCTCCGAAAGGTGCCTGCTACTTTTTGTCGGTCACGGTGCGTCTAGTGGGGCCATCGATGAAAACATTTTCCTGATGAACCACTAGGGCGTTATTCTAGTTTGGGATATTACCTAGTCAACATGGCCAAGAGGGGATAAGAGTTTGTGATGCACCGTGACCGACAAAAAGTAGCAGGCACCTTTTCGACTCTAGTAGTGCACACGGCCAACATGGGCGATGTCGTGTCGGCTGCGGGGTTGGTGCGCGCTTTGGCCGACACTCGAGGCGGGGTGGAAATCTTGGTGCGTTCTCCTTTTCGCGGACTCTTCGCGGGAGAAGTGGGAATTCGCGAGATTGGTGAAGATCAGCTTAACCAGAGCGGCCCTTATGAACTGTGTCTTGATTTGGACTCATCTCAGACCAGTCGCAAAATCATCCGCGAAGTAAAGGCGAATCGAAAAGTGGGGCGTTATCTCAACACCCTGAGGCGACTCAAATACTGGAACCTTTATGACCTCCAGGTGCCTAAGCACCCAGTAGATCACATCGTGCGCGACTATCAGGTGCTCAGTGAGGCGTTGGAGCTCGGGCCATTGGCGTCGCCCCGCCTTACGCCCCTCGATTTGCCTGCACACTTGAGCGAGTGGCTCCGTCCCCTCCAAAATTCGGGACGCCCCATCGTGGTTCTGGCACCTGAGGCGGCAAATCCCATTCGTCACCTGCCACCACTGTTGGTGGATGATCTCATCGATCAGCTGGTGGCGAGAGGTCGCGCGGTGGTGATGGTGGGTTTGGATCAACCGGCCATGCAGAGATGGTGCGCGCGCCATCCCGATTGGGCTTATTGGCGCCCGCTTCAGCTAGCAGCAGTGAAGGCTTTGTTTTCGCACGCGCGCGTGTTCATTGGGCCCGATAGCGGTCCTATGCATCTTGCCTGCGCTCTGCAAATGCAAGTGGCGGCCCTGTTTGGTCCGGCCTTGACCAGCAAATGCGGGCCACTGCAAATCAACGGCAAAATCATTGAAAAGTCGTTTCCCTGTCGGCCTTGCAATCAAAACAAACCCTGTCCGTATGATCGTCGCTGCTTAACCACAATCACCGCTACAGAGGTACTGCAGGGTCTGGGTGTGATTGACGAACCAGGCGAGAATTGAGAGCGTTAGCTTATGGGACTCCCGCAGCTGGTGTACTGGCTTTGTGATTTGCTAATGTTTCGTCTCCTCGGCTGGCGGGTTGAGGGGCAACTTCCTCAGGTTCCCAAGTATGTGGCCATAGGAGCGCCTCACACATCCAATTGGGATTTTTTTATTGGAATGGCAGCTTACCATCGCCTCAAGATACAATTTCGGTGGTACGGCAAACACACCATTTTCATTTGGCCAGTTGGAGTTCTATTACGAGCGATGGGGGGATTTCCCATCGAACGTGCCCACCATCATGATGTGGTCTCGGTCGCCATTGCTAAGTTTAAGCGCGAGGATCATTTTATTTTGGCACTCGCTCCAGAAGGCACTCGAGGCAAAGTGGACAAATGGAAAACGGGCTTTTACCACATCGCCCTCGGCGCGGGTGTGCCGATTTGCCCTTTTGCTCTCGACTTTGAGCACAAGCGCGTGGTGTGCGGGCAACTTTTTTATCCGACAGGGGACAAAGAAAAAGATATCGCCCATCTCCAAGATTTTTTTCGCCAATTTCGGGGGCGGCATCCCGAGCTGGGGTTTCCGCCGCCCAACCATTAAAAGGTGCCTGCTACTTTTTCATCCCGCGACTACGCCCCGGCACGTGAGAGCAGGTGGGAGCAGCGCGCGGTGGAGGAAAGGCACGACGGTATTCAAGAACTGGGTGGGCGCACTTTGGTGGATGTAGTGATTTGCGCCGGGAATTGTAAAAAGCTGAGCGTCGGGTAAATGCTGCCGCAAGTGAGCCAGTCCTTCCGCCGAAATCGCTGAGGTCTTGGGGTTGGCTTGCAGGATGAGAATGGGCATTTTTAGACGGCCCAGCTCTTGAGTGAAGTCTTCGCGGCTGGCCTGTCCGCGATAAAGGACAGAAACTTTGGGATCAAAGCTCAATTTCAGAGTGCCGTCGGCTCGACGGGTTGTCTGATTTTGCAAGATTGACTGTGCCTTAAGATTGCCAAAGGTGGGCGCGAGAGTCTGTAGCAGAGCTTCGCCGCTTACAAATTCGACGGGCAAGTCGGCGGCAATTCGCGCACGCTTGACAATTTGCTCATTGGTTTCTCGCGAGCGCGCGAGGAGTTCCATGTCCTCAATAATCAGGGCTTTGACTCGTTCAGGATAAAGTGCGGCAAAGCGAGTTGCCGTACGAGCGCCCATCGAGTGGCCGAGCAAAAAAACCGATTGCAGCTGCAAATGATCAAGGAGAGCGCGCAGGTCTAGAGCCATCGTATTCGTCGAATAGTCTTCACCGCGAATGGCGGTGTTGCCGTGTCCGCGTTGGTCATAAACGATGACCCTAAAATGCTCGGCCAAGTGGTGTACAACACTGTCAAAGGTGGCGAGCGATGAGTCCATACCGTGAACGAGTACGAGCGCCGGAGCCGATCTTGAACCATACTCGCGGTAGTTGATTTCTTGCGCCACCAGGGGAACCGGTTGGTCGACATAGAGACCGCGCGACAAAATGTACTTTTCAACTAGAGGAGGAACCATTCCGCCAATGCTTTCGCCCTTGGCCAGAGTCTGGCGAATCAAAGTTGAAGAACGCGCTTGTTCGGAATACACAACCATGCTGTTGGTCTGCAAAAAAGAGATTTGCCGCGACTGTTCCGGTTTTAGGGCTGGCATCGCGTAGCCCGCACGAGCGATCACTGCGACTTCGTGCCCCTCTCTCGCGTGTTTTTCTAAGTATCCGGCTTCTAAAAATCGTTCGAACGAATCGGCCCCCATGACGTGGACCAGTTGAGCGCCGGGAGCGAGGGTTCCGAATAGCCGCTGGAGTGTGGGCCCCGTGCCTTGCTGAAGAAGCGAGTAATAATCAGAAGAAAGAGTCTTCACTTTGGGAATTTCTTGGGTTCCGAGCCGAATCATCTCCTGCCGATCATGCCAGCCAATGGGAGTTTCATTGTGTTTGGTTTTTACGGTCGGAATGACATAAATTTGATCAAGTCCCAACGACTCAATGGCGGTCACCAGCAACTGTTGATGGCCCGTGTGAAACGGGTTGAGTACTCCAGTAAAATATCCCACTCGCGGGGCGCTCAGCTTCTTAGTGAGCTCAACCTGTTCAGTGAGTTTGGCGAGAGGATACAAGCGTGCCACGGCTTCGCGCCAGGCGGCGGGATCACTGGTCGCCTGGTCAGTTCCACCGTTGGCGGTGGTGGTTTGCAAGGCGGCACGGAGTGAGAGCCAGGCCGCAAGGTCGGCTGACATTTGAGGGTTCTGCCAATAGCCTTGAAGTTGTTTGGCATAGGCCTTTTGAGCGAGGGCCGTGGCGAGTACCGTGCGCAGGGCCTCCGGGTCAATCGGGGTCACCGACCAACGAGTATTGGCGATGGATTCAACGAGCAGGCCGGCAATCTGTCTGAGAGCCCACTCCGGCTCCACCAGAGTCACATCAACTAGAAACCTTAAGCGGGCATGAATGGGCGCGCTCTTAATCAGTTCACTGAGTCTCCCCAGACTACTTGCTTGGAGCGCAAACGCCTCCCGCAGGGTCTCGACTTTAACTTTTGCCAGCGCTTGGTCGAGACTCTGGTCAATCATCTTAAAAACGCCCCAGCGCAAGAGAATCTGAATCTGCTCGGGTGCAGTTTTGTCGTCGAGGAGTTTAAGCAGGTTTCGGACAATTTGAAGACGATTGGTATTAGTCGCCTGGGCAATACTCGTTTTTATGTGGGCTTCGTCCGCCCGGCTCAAGCTTTGCTTACCGACTTTGGCCATCGTTCGCGCGACCCGAATTCCATTCAACACCGGATCGCGATCGATCTCGTCCCAGTGGATGATCGTGAGATTTTGTTTGCGCCAGGCGGAGTAGCCTTGGAACCGATCAAGCACACCGCCCTCGCGTACAACCGTGGCGTAGTCTTTGCCGACTAAACTCTGGCGGAGTCCTTCGATGAAGGATCCTCGAACTGGAATCATGACCGTATCGATGTCAAAAATGCCGTTGAGTTGCAAATCGGTGACTTGGTGAAAGATAGAAATGTCAAAGATATCGGGTGTACCGCCGAGCCAAAAAAATCCAAACCCCGCGTTGTATCTGTGCCTTTGCGGGAGCGGGAGAGCGGGGTTTCCGCGTGGCCGCGGTCTGAGATCCTTATCGGAAAACTTCCCCAAGGTCGGAGATTCGAGCTTCTGACCGATGCTTCGAGCCCAGTCTTCGGTCACTTCGCGGCCAGCGACCACAAAAATGTCGAGGTCGCGCATCTCTAAAGGTTTGCCATCGTAAAGGTGATCAAGAATGGCGCGGGAACTACCTCCGCCGACGAAGATGTCCTTGATGCCAAAATGCTGGGCGAGGTTCGCTCTAAACTCTTCGATTCGATTCGAGATGGCCGTCAGCTCCGGTGACGGGGCCAATCGCGTGAGCGTTTGGGCATAGGCCGAGAAGGGCTGCGCAAAAGAAATGGCAGCAAATATAAAAGCCAGCGCGATCATCGACCGGCAATGGCGGGTCATTGCACCCACAATATAACTCCTGTTGATGGAGTACCCAAAATACCTAACCCAGCCCAAAGAAATGAGGGCTCATCGGGCCTCGATTTGCAAACCAGGGGCCGCTGAGTGAATCGCCAGCGCCATTGAATGCGGGGCCAGAGCCACTCCGCCCCTGCCAGACCGGGGGGTAAGGTGGATTTTTCAGACGAGGGTGAAATTTCGAAAGGTGCCTGCTACTTTCGAGCTAGCGGCCGCGGCCGAGGAGGACGACAGTGGCGGTCTTCAGCAGTACCAACCAGTCGAGGAGCAGCGAGTAGTTTTTGATGTAGTAGAGCTCATACTGGAGCTTTTCTTTGGCGTCGTCGACGGTGGCGCCATACGGATACATCACTTGCGCCCAGCCGCTGAGACCTGGGCGCACCAAGTGGCGGTAGTTGTAAAATGGAATCTGGGTGGCCAATTCACCCGTAAATTCGGGGCGCTCCGGGCGTGGACCGATGAAACTCATGTCGCCGCGAAAAATATTCCAAATTTGCGGGAGCTCATCGATGCGCGAGACCCGCATAAAACGCCCCCAAGCCGTCACGCGGGCGTCGCCTTGTTGGGCCCACTGGGCGCCATTTTTCTCGGCGTCTTGGCGCATGGAGCGAAACTTATAAATGATAAAGTCGTGGCCATTAAGCCCACAGCGGCGCTGCGAGTAAATGATCGGCCAGCCGCTGGTAATTAAGACCATCAGTGAGGCGATCAACATTAACGGCAGAGCCAGGATCAAGATAATTCCGGCGCAAAAAATATCACCAACCCGCTTTAGGCGCAGTCCAATGGGGTTGTGAAGGAGGCTAAATCCTTGGCTCAGGGCGAACCAACTATTTTCGAGGTAAAAGACGGGAACTTTGCGCCAAACGGCCTCGTAAAAATCCGAGAGATCGTAAACGCGCGTGCCGTGAAAGCGTGCATCCATCAATTTCTCGACGAGATTTTCGGGAATTTTTTGGCCCGTGGCAATCACGATCCCGCGCCAGGGTTGTTTGAGAAATTCATCGACGTCTTGCCAACTGCCTTTGACGTATTTTTCGAAACCGCTAAAGTTTTCGGCGTCCGGCTCAAATCGATTTTGCGTTAGGCAGGTGAGTTGCACGTCGTGCGGGGATTTTTCGTAATCGCGCAAAAAGTGCTGCAAATAATCGCGAGTGCCAATGATGAGCCAACGCGACTGCTGTTCAAGTCTTTTGACTCGCGCATGGAGGACAATTCGCCAAAACGCGGACCAAACAAAAAACAAAGCGTACGATCCCATGAGCACACCGCGACCGGTGAGACCGCCGAAACCCTTCAAGCCCACGAGGTAGGCGCCCACGACCACCGTTGCCGCTGCGATGACCAGTGCGGCCGCGAGCCGGGCCAGGTCCCGCAAAAAGTGCAATCGATCTTGAAGTTTGTAAACGTCGAACACGTACATCAGGAGCAGCGTGAAGGCGAGGCAGGGCACCAGCTTAAGCCAGAGATCCATCCCCACCCAATGTCCCAGGCGCACGTAGTAAGCCGCCTGAAAGGCCGCAAAAAACCCCACGCCATCAAGTAAGACGAGGATTATTTTGTAAAACGGGGCCGGGCTAAAGCGGTTGGACATAGTGAAGCGAATTTACCGCAATCTTTGAAAGGTGCCTGCTACTTTTTCGCAAAGAGTGGTGCAATGCATCGAGCTCCGGGAAGCGGACCAACAAGGGATTGAAAACCCGTCCGATGGTTTTTTAAGGATGGCGAAGAACTTGCTCAAGTGGGGAGTCATCACATTCCACTCCTTATTCGGTGAGCTGGTAGGCCCTGGGCGATCCCCGGGGCCTATCGGCCTATTTCGACCGATCGAGCGCCCCTTAAATTTTTCGGGCACGTAGCATTAGAGCAAAAGCTCTTTGAGCCCCTCGCGGAGTGAGATGTGGGGGCGAAAGCCCAAGGCCTTCTGGGCCAGTCCTGACGATCCGAGTGAGCGGTAAATGTCGCCAGCGCGAAAGGCTTGAAATTCGACCTGCGGAGCGGCTCCGCTTGGGTGGAGTTCCTTCCATAATTCCGCCAAAGTCGACGTGAGCAATTTGAGATTTGTTTCAGTTCCAGAACAAATATTAAAGACCTGACCCTTGAGAGCCTGGCCCTCGGGAGCGAGCCCGACCTGCAAATTGACGGCAGCCACATCTCGAACGTGAACAAAATCGCGCGTTGAAGTGCCGTCACCATAGACAAGCATCGGTTGACCACCCTTGATCGCGGCCACCCATTTGGGGATGACAGCGGCATACGCTCCCTCGGGATCTTGTCGGGTACCAAAAATGTTAAAGTAGCGAAAGCCCACCGTCTCCAGTCCATAATGACGGGCGTACTGCTCGGCATAGAGCTCATTGACTCGCTTGGAAGCCGCGTAGGGTGACAGCAAGGCGCCTAAATCGTTCTCGGTTTTTGTGGCTGCCGGGTGATCACCATAAACGGCGCTGCTTGAGGCATAAACCACGCGCTTGACTTGATGAGTACGGGCCGCCTCAAGCACATTAAGAAAACCAGTCACATTGACTTCGTGGGCTTCGCGGGGATTTTCAATACTCTTCGGCACCGAGGCCATGGCCGCATGATGCAAAATCACATCGGCACCACGCACCACCTTGTCCACTGCTCTGGCGTCACGAATGTCTTCGCAGACAAAGACAAAGTTTTTGCGGGTGCCGTTGGGGAGGGCGCTCAGAAACCCTTCGAGGTTTTCCCACTTTCCCGACGACAAATTGTCGAGGCCCACCACGTGGTGCCCTTGGCGAATCAGAGTCTCCACCAAGTGCGACCCCACAAATCCTGCAGCTCCAGTCACCACCCATCGTTTCATAAGTTGGGTGTACCGTACGGACGAAAAGGTGCCAGCTACTTTTTGCTTGAAGCGCGGTGTTAATTGAAAGTAGCAGGCACCTTCTAGCATTGGCAGCGGAGGACATTGGCAGTAGGCTCGGCGGCTATGAAAAAAAATTCGTCGTATCAATCCTTGGTTCGCCATTTTACTAAAATCCGCAATCTTCAACACCTGGGGGCAATTGCCTCGTGGGACGAGGCGGTCATGAGGCCTCAGGGTGCGGGAGAATACCGGGCCGAGGCGATGGCAGAGCTGCATGTTTTACTCAACGATCTGTTGTGTGACCCGCGACTGCCGGAGTGGCTTGCAGAGGCCCAGCAAGCAGCTTCTCCGAGTGATTCTTGGCAGGCGGCAAACTTGCGAGAGATGGCGCGTGAGGTAAGTCAGGCAACGGCGGTGGACTCCGCGCTGGTCGAGGCCAAGACCAAAGCATCCATGCGCTGTGAGCAAACTTGGCGGATTAAGCGGGCGCAAAATGATTGGACTGGGATGAAGCCCTTGTTTCAAGAGGTGGTTCGTCTCGCTCGCCTGGAGGCTCAACAGCGCGCGGCTCATTCGGGACTTAAACCCTACGACGCCATGATGGATCTTCATGAGCCAGGAATGCGGAGCGATCAAGTCGATCAGTTGTTTTTTGACCTTAAGAATTTTCTTCCTGACTTTATCCAACGCGTTCTCGCTCGACAGCGGAGCGAAGGGGTGCTGCGTCCCGATGGTCCATTTCCAATTCCGCAGCAACGGCAATTGGGTTTGAAGGCGATGGAGGTATTGGGATTTGATTTTCGTCATGGGCGCTTGGATGTGAGTCACCATCCGTTTTGTGGTGGCGTGCCTCACGACGTGCGAATTACGACCCGTTACCAGGAGCATGACTTCGCCGACAATTTGATGTCGGTGCTGCATGAGACAGGTCACGCCCTTTATGAACAGGGGTTGCCGCGAGAGTGGACCCATCAGCCAGTGAGCTCGGCCCGCAGCATGGGCATTCACGAGTCGCAAAGTCTGTTATTCGAAATGCAGGTGGGGCGAAGCTTTCACTTTCTCCAGTATCTCAGTCCCATAATGAAGGAGTTGTTGCACTTAGGGCCAAACGAGCAGGCCTGGAGCCCTGAACATCTCTATCGATCGTTGACGCGAGTTAAGCCGGACTTTATTCGAGTCAATGCCGATGAGGTGACCTATCCCGCGCACGTAATCCTACGATACGAAATCGAAAGGCCATTGATCGAGGGCCGTCTGGAGGTCGAAGACATTCCCGAAGTTTGGAACCAAAAAATGCAGCAGTACCTCGGTCTGAGTACGGTTGGTAATTTTAAAGATGGTCCCCTTCAGGATGTCCATTGGATGGGCGGGACCTTTGGCTATTTTCCCAGCTACACTCTGGGTGCGATGAATGCGGCGCAGATTTTTCAGGCCGTTTATCGAGATTGCCCGGGGCTCCTCGACGATTTTGCTCGAGGAGATCTCAGCCGCTTGCGACGTTGGTTGGGCGAAAGAATTTGGTCCCGAGGTAGCTTTCTCGAGGTGAATGAGCTGCTGCGGCAGGCGACCGGCGAGGTGCTCAATCCTAAGTACTTTAAACAGCATCTCAGCTATCGTTACTTGGAGCGCGACTGGACTCAAGTCTGAGGTCTGCGGCGTCCAGAAATTCCTGAACGGTCTCCTGCATTTAATCTCAAAATCCGAAAAAGAAAGTGGATGGAAGCAACGAATTCAAGCCCTATCAGTAAGGGTGGGCGACTGCTCATCAGCTTACTTAAATGTCTCGTGCGAAACGGGGGTTCCGATTTGCACGTTTCATCGAACAATCCAGCGATGATCCGCGTGCGCGGAGAAATGGAACGCATTGATATTCCGGTGTTCAAACCCGAGGAAGTGCGCAATCTCATTTATCCCATCCTCAACGAGAAACAACGAATCGAACTTGACCACAACAAGAGCGTGGACTTTTCCTTTCAATCTCCAGGCATTGGGGTCTTTCGCGCGCATTTGTTCTACCAACGGCACGGTCTGTCGTTTGTTTTGCGGCTGTTGCCGTTAAAGCCGCCGACTCTGGAAGAACTGCGAATGCCTGCAATCCTCAAGCGAGCTTGTACCTTCTATAACGGTTTGATCCTGATTACCGGCCCCACCGGCTCAGGAAAATCGACAACTTTGGCGGCGATGATTGACCACATCAATGACCATCAGAAAGGCCACATCGTCACCATTGAAGACCCGATCGAGTACATTCATGAGAGCAAAAAGTCGCTCATCAATCAGCGCTCATTGGGACATGACTTCACGTCATTTGCAACAGCCCTGCGTGCAGCCATGCGGGAAGATCCCGATGTCATCTTGGTGGGTGAGATGCGCGATCAAGAAACGATGATGGCGGCAATTCACGCCGCTGAAACTGGTCACTTGGTCTTGTCGACCTTGCACACGAACTCAGCATCTAAAACGATTGACCGTATCATTAACTCCTTTCCATCAGGTGAACAAACCGAGATTCGCACGGTCCTGGCAGAGACCCTAAGGCTGGTCGTATCGCAAAAACTGGTGTTGACGATGGATCGGGGTAAATTAAAATGCTTTCAGGACATCTTGGTTAATAACGATGCGGTGGCCAACCTCATCCGCGAGAACAAGACCTTTCAGATTGAAAACTCAATGTTGGTGGGCAAAAAAGAAGGCATGCAAATTATGGATGTGGAGATTGCCAAAGCAGTTGAAAACGGCGAGATCCGAGCTTCTGACGCCTACCAAATTGTTAATGATCGTCAGGTCATTGATGGCGCGGGCGGCGCGCTCTTTGATGTTGACGAAGGAATTAAGGACTTCGTGATCGATGTTAAGGAACGCCTGCTCACGGATAAGATGAAAGTGAGCAAAACCGGGAGCGTGAGCAAAACCGACAGCATCAGTAAGACGGACAGCATAAGCAAATCGGACTCGGTGCCGACTGAGTCGGCCGATAAGCCGGAACCTAAGGTTAAAAAACTGAATCTTGAGACCAATCAAATTGAAGATGTAGACCAAGAGGGATCGCGAATTATGAAAGCCTCGACAAGAGTGCGGCGCACGGGTACGGGCAACAACGAGGAATAATTTGAGCTCTGAGAAGATTCGGCTACTGATTGTGGATGACGAAGTTGATTTGAGCCAATCAATTGCAACTTATTTTGAGATTTTTGGCTATGAGTGCCTGATTGCCGATAGCGGTCAGGCCGCAATCGACATCCTCGCCAAAGAGTCGGTGCAGCTGGTTCTGACCGACGTCAGAATGCCCAAGGTCAGTGGAATTCAGCTTCTTGAGACGATCAAAGCTCGCAACGTCAACACTCCAAAAGTTCTCGTGATCTCCGGTTATGCTGATATCTCAACCGAAGAGTTGTACCACAAGGGAGCTGATGGGTTCTTTTGTAAGCCTTTCGATTCGCGAGGCATGCTGGATGCGATTCGGCGGGCCACCGTTCCTTTAGATGATTTGTGGAAGCGGGCGCCTTCGGTCGATCCGGAGTATGATTTTATCGTTGACGAAAAGTTGCCGAGCCCGAAAATTCGCTTTGGCCGAGGGGGATTTTCTCTGGTTCACGGCATCGAGGGTTGGGGCGTCGATGATACGGTTCGATTTCAACTTCGCCTGCATGAAACCGAACTCCCCGATATTCGCGGGACCGGAGTGGTTCGCTGGCGCAAGGCGGGCCAAGCCCCCAATACCAGCAAGTCAGGAATTGAGATAAGTTACCTCGACGACCAATGCCGAGGCCCGTTTGTTCTGTGGTTGGAAAAGCGCCTCGGTGTTCCATTTATTCCCGCTCTTTAGCCGCTCGTAAATCGCTCGGGTCAGGTGGTCCCTAACTTTCCAAGGTTCCATTCCAGTGGCGTTGAAGGGCGGCGCAGAGGGCGTGGCCAAATAAATAAAGAGTCCAGTTGATGTAAATCCACATCATAAAAACAGGCAAGGTCGCCAAGGACCCGTAGATCCGGTCATAGCGAAACAAAGTTTTGGTCAACTTCAGGTAGACAAACTGCACCAAGGCGATCGCGATAAAGGTGAGGAGCGATGAAATCATTGCCGCACGGGTACTCACCTGGGTTTTGGGCAAGAGGCGAACGAGTAAGAAGAGCATGATCCAACCCAACAACAAAAACATGGTGCGGTCAGGGAGAAATCTCATGACGATCAGTTGCTGCCAACTCAAGAATCCAAACAAGATGGCGGCGGACAAAGGCCCAAGTGTAATAATTAGGGAATGATAGGTGACTCGTTGCCAGAGGGGACGCAGCTCATGAATGCCCCAGATCTTTTGCACGGCCTTTTCCATATCGTTGAGCAATTTGAGCGAAGCCAAAAACAAAAATACCGTTCCCATCACACTTATTGAGCCGCCCTGTAGGCGATGGATCAAGAGCTCGAGTTTGTTGACCGCTTCTTGTCCAACTCCCTCGGCAAAATAGGTAAAAACCAGTGGTCGAAGTTTCGCCATTGATTCTTCAAAACCACCCAATTTTTGAAACACATAAAGACTGACCGTCAAGAGAGGCACCAAACTCAGAATCGTCGTAAAGGCCATGCTCGAGGCCAATAGGCGCAACTCCGAATCGCGCAAAAAATGTATCAATTTGCCTATAAATCCGGTCTTCGAATTAGAATGATTCATGCTCTGAGCCTAGAGAAGGTTTGGATGATATGCAATGTCGATTCTGAGGGATTTCGTCAAATGTTTTTCCAGTGCCAAAGGCTTGTCGAAAAGTGGTCGCTTTCCTCACCCTGTTGGAAGGTGGCAAGGCACGAACTGTGCGAGACCAAAGTGTGAGGAACTGTTTTTTCAAAATTCCAAATGAACCAATATGGTACGTTAGAGGGGTTTCAAGATGGATCAAGTATCAAATCACAATTGCCCGGCATGCGGACGAGCAATTGATTCACAACGACTTTTTCTCGACATGGTAGTCTGTGAGTGCGGGTGGACACGCTCTCAGCGAAGCCAACAGGCGGAGCAGCGGCGCGATATGCGTACCGCGGTAACACTGGTTTCAATCGCCGTGGCCATTGTCCTCAGTTTTATCCACATTGTTCGTTGGGATAAGTACGCAATCGAGATAACGACTCTTACGGCCAAGGAGTACATGGCGTTGGCTACGACTCCCGATCTCGAGCGAAAGGTCATTATTTGTCGGGAGCGACTCAATCATGATTGTGTTGCCGCCACCTTAGAGCGGCTCGTTCTGAGGAATCCCAAAAAGCTCACCTACTTGGCTGATTTGGGTAAGATTCGGGCGCAGTTGCAATCCTGGGATTTAGCGCAAAAAAGCTTTCAAGCCTACATTGAACACGGTGGCCGTGAGCATGAGGTGGTGTACGAGCTGGCTAAGGTCTACGCCGCCCTTGGGCAGGTGGACTTGGCCTCTAAATACTTTGATCTCACCCTTTCGATTAAACCCGATGTCCTGCAGGTTCAAGTGGTGCGGGTGTATGTCAGTATGTTGATGGGGTTTGGTCGCTACTCACAAGCGCAGGATCTCATTTATCGTGTGAGGAGGTCGGGAGTGAATGCCGCCTTCTTTCTCGATGCCGAGCTAAGAGAGATTCAACGCAAGACCGCCTCTCATGAATCTTAGGCCCGCTTGGCAGTGAAGTTTGTATAGGGTCTGTCAAAGTAAATAGCAGGGCTTTTTGCTGTGAGACCCGATCTCCTGTCGCCTCCATGCTTTGCGCACCTGGTCCGAATTTTGAAATGTGCGCTCAATAGCGGCTCCGACTTAGAATTGTTTCACTTCGAAAAACTGCCTGGCTGGTTTGGCAAGAAGCAAAATTTCTTGAGCGGGACGCTTTTACCTTTTGGCGACTGGAGAACTCATGCGCTTGGGCTCGGCATTGCTATCGTTGGGACTGATGTTTGGTGCTGGGATGAGCTGGCCGGCTCAAGCGCTCGATTTTGATGCCGAGTTACGGCGACTCAACCAACAAGTGGATCAGTCAAAGGCGCTCGTTGCCCGCAATGATCAAGCGTCCCAATCAAATGAGAACCAGATACTTCGTCGCCCGTCGGCTGCTCATCAGCCCGAAGAGCCTGAAGAATCTTTTGAGGTGAAGTTGATTGCCAAACCCAGCCAGCGCCGATGACGACGGGGCTCGATCGTTAGTTCTTAAATTCAATATTTACGACTGAGCGCGGGCGGTGGGATCGCTTGGAGCGCGCCTTCTCGACACTGGCGATATCGCGCTGGATTTCAGTCTTTTCTTGGTCAGTCAAAAGTGGAATTGGTGTGGCGGGCTCGACCACGGCCGGCGCTTTGGCCTGGAGTTGCTTGCGAGAGGTGGCACGCGCTTTGGTTTTTGCGCTCGCCGGTGGTTTGCTCGTTGCGACTCCTGAAGGTTTGGCCGAATCTGCTGCCGTCGGTGGGGTCTGGGCTTGCTTCGGCAAAGGAGCGCCCGGCGAGTACTTGCTGCGTTTGGCCTTGGGACTCAGTTTGCCAAATCGATTGAGCTCGGCTTCGGTGTCATCAGCATCGTCGATGCTTTCATTAAGAGCTTTCACTTCGTCTTTGGTGAGCGGGCGGTTGTCGGGCTCGAGGAGAGCGTCGATTTCAAGTTCGTTTTCATTGAAGTCGATCCCCGGCTCAATTTCGAAAATGAGTTTGGCCGGCTTTTGGGCCCAAGCCTCGGGAGGGGTGAGAGCAAAGCCGACGGCGGAGAGGGTGGTGGCGATCCAGATTGCCCTTAGGAGTGGTCGCTTTCTCGGTTGTTGAAACTCCATCTTCGCATCTCCTTTGCCATCCTGGCATACTGAGGTGTTTACTACTGTTGCTGGGGGTGCGTTCCCCCTTACCCATGACAAGAGCAAATATCAGTCCCACCGCGAGCTCGGGATTTTCAATACTTAGTGACTGAGCGTTGTCAAAAACTTCGACAGGTGTTTTCAAAATTGAGAGTCAAATCTTTTTACGATTAATCGCAAATGTGGTGGAAGACGAGGGGTTAGAGGGCTCAGTTATTCGCGCCTAAGGGCATCGATTACCTGCATTCGGTCAGCCTTGAGGGCAGGGTAAAGGCCGCTCAAAATCCCAGTGGCGATCATGGTAGCGGTGGCGGCAAAGATGGCCAGAGGATCAACGACCCAGGCAAATTGAGTGTTGGGCACAATATGCGAGCCCAAATAAATGAGCAGGTGGTAAACAAGAAACCCTCCCACCAAGCCAAATCCGCCACCGATCAAAGACAAGACCAATGACTCAGTGAGAACCATCGCGCGAATTTGATGGGCACTGGCGCCGAGCGCTTTGCGAAGGCCAATTTCATTCAAACGGTCAGCAAGATTGACCAACATCATATTGTTGATGCCAATCCCGCCCACCACCAGGGCAATCACGGCGACAGCGGTCAACAACAAGGAAAAAACGTTCAAAAAGAGCTTCATTTGGTCAACCGTCTTGGCATTGGAGCTCGCATTAAAAACCGCCGAGGTTCCGTAGCGAGAAACAAAGTAGCCGGAGATTTGCTCCCCGATAGAATCAGGGTCCACGCCCATGCGAATTTTCATCCGCAGCTCGCGAATTTCTTTGTCCCAGGGGCGGCCAGCCGCACGTTGAAAGTAAGTGTAAGGGATGTAAACCGCATAATTGGGACTCAAATAGTCGTCGTCACCAGGTAACAGACGAAGTTGACCCACCACTCGGCAAGGGAGATCGGCATTCAGGGTGTCGCTCACGATCGTCATGATTTTGCCGATCGGCTGGGAGTAGGGGCTGATTTCATCCGCGACTTTAGTGCCAATCACACACACTGGATTGGCGCGCTCAACATCGACCGTGCTAAACGAACGCCCCCATTGGATTTCCTGATTGGCAATCTTAAAGAAGTCGTCGTTGACGCCAATCAAGGTGTTTTTATCCTCTGACTGCGAGAGTCCGCCCAGGTTGAAGGTGGGACTCCAGGTGACCATGGTGGGAGAAACCAGCTCGACGTCGGTGAAGATCGCCAGCAGGGGTTCAATGTCTTGAGTCCAATTAAATGAGCGAAACACCGCAGGTGAAAAATCGCGCGAGCTGCGCCGCCAGTTGGGCCACCCCGAAAAACTGAGATTGTTAACGCCAATGGCTTCGTAACTCGAAATGATGCGGTCTTTGGCAAAACGAGCCAGACTCATGGTTGAAATCACCGCCGCAATCCCCAGCACCACGCCGAGCATCGTCAGCACCGACTTGGCCTTTGCCCGCCACAGGTTTTGGAGGGCTGGACGCATGGCCATAAAGTAGGCCAACACCGTCGCCGATTTTTGCGCCAGAGGGTGCCAATCCGTTGGCGAACTGGGCGATGATGCCAGAGGTGGTGTGGAGTACTTAGAGTCGCTCACAATCTGTCCGTCGCGCAGGCGAATCACCCGCGAGCAAAGGGCTGCCACCTCGGGACTATGAGTGATGATAATAATTGTGCGGCCCTGGAGGTTGAGGTCCTTGAGAATCGCCATCACCATTTGCGTGGTCTGGCTGTCTAGGTTTCCCGTGGGCTCGTCAGCGAGAATGAGTTTAGGGTCACGCATGAGGGCGCGGGCGATGGCCACCCGTTGTTGCTGACCTCCGGAAAGCTCTTGGGGCTTACGGTCCAACAACTCGGCAATACCCAGTCGCTCGGCAAGCTGAATGGCGCGCGAGTGGTCCGTCGGCGTGGGTTTGGAGTGGGCAAAGGGATAAAATGCCGGCAACAAAATATTGTCTAAAACGTTGGCGCGCGGAAGTAAAAAAAACTGCTGAAAAATAAATCCTATGGCTTGATTGCGCAATTGCGCCTGTTCCTCGGGTCGCAGCTCCTGGAGCGGACGCCCGTCAAAGCGGATGACGCCTTGGTACTGACTTGCCAGCAGTCCTAAAAGGTAAAATAAAGTCGACTTTCCTGATCCCGACTCTCCGGTGATGGCCACCATTTCGCCTTGGCCAACACTAAAAGTGAGGTCCTTAAGGACCGGCTCGTGAGGCCGATAACAAAAGGTGAGATTAGAGACGTCGATTTGGGCCACGACTCTTCTCCGCAAAGTCTTTCATCTCAACTCGAAGACCAACGTCTGCGCCCTTGGTGATTTCAACCAGTTCTTCGTTAGAAAGGCCCACCTCGATATTGTGGCGCTTGCCTTTGAGATCTTTCAAAAAATATCCATCTTTATCTCGTTGCAAAAATTCGTGACGAATTGTTGCGACACCTTCGGCCTTAGCCGAAATCACGTCTGCCACGACCGTCATGCCGCTCAACAGATCTTTGTCAGGTTGAATGACCTCAATTTCGATCGGGTACTCCACCCGACCACGATCCCACCGATCCTGGGATTCGCGGGGCGAGAGCGAAATCGTGCGGACCACTCCTTGGTAGAGTTTGTTAGGCAGAGCATTGGCTCGAATTTGAGCGTCAAGACCAATACGAACTTTTGCGATATCCACTTCAGGGACATTGGCATTAACCCAAATCTGACTGAGATCATCGACGTAAATCAAGGTCCCACTTTCGGAATTCGTCGTGACGTATTCTCCTTCGCGCTTCAAAATTTGCGTTACGACACCCGCAAAGGGGGCGCGAATGGGGTACACCTCACTCAGCGGTTGCGAAATCGTTTGAGTGACGCTCACCAAAGGCTGACCGGCCTGAACGGTTTGTCCCACTTTTACAAAGATTTTTCCGACATAACCGTTATAGCCAGGCTGCACCTGGGCCTGTCTTTGTCCGCGGACGGTGCCGTTAATGGAAATTCGTTGGATCACGTCCTGCTTGGTGACTTCACCGCTGGCCTTGAGACGCTCATTTTCCGAGGTGCAGCCCACTTGAAGGGCCCATAGGAGGAGTGTGATCCAGCGGAGTCTAAGGGCGAATCGAGTGAGCATAAAGTTCTCCATATAGATGCAGGATTTCTGCCGCGTTAAGGACCGCCGCATTCGACTCTTCCTCGAAATCCAGCTCGGCTTGCGTGCGGCGATCCAAGCTTGAAATCAAATCAAGATAACTGGCCTTCCCTTCGCGGTACTCGGCTTCGATGTCACGAAAGGTCTTGAGTTCGATCTGGTAGATCTCCTGGACGAGTTGAATGCTCTCGGCCAGCCGTCGCTTTTCGCGTTGGAGGCGGGCGAGGGTGGTCTGGTGATCAAGCTGGGCCTGTTCCAGTTGGCGTTGACTGAGTTGACTGGAGAGTTCAGTCTTTTGGTGTTGGCTCCGTCGACTTTGCCAATCCCAAAGCGTCCAATCAAGTTCCAATCGACCATCGGCGGACCACCGCTCTTGCGCGGACCAACTCTGGCTTGAATTAACAAAGTCATCGGAGCCATAGCCAGCAGACAAACTGAGCGAAAGTTCCGGCCACAGTTGGCGGTGGGTGAGTTTTGTTTGGCTCTGACTGATTTCGACCTCTTTACTCGCCAAAACGACACTCAGGGCCGCATCGGCGCGAGGAAGCGGCGGCGTGGAAAAACGCTTGAGTAAATCACCAGCAGGAAAGGGGGAGAGTTGGTCCCACCCGAGGGCGAGCGAAAAGCCGAGATAGCGGCCCAATTCCTCAAGCCGACCAATTTCATCGTTGGTTTGGCGCTCGAGTGACAACTTGGCTCGTTGGAGTTCTGATTGCAGACGTTGGTAGTCCCCACGGGCCTTAAGTCCCTGGCGAAACTGGCGTTCGGTGATCAGGTGTTGCGCCTGGAGGAGTTTGAGTCGTTGCGTGGTGATTTCTTTTTGGCGACGGGCCACCCAAGCCGCGGAATAACGATTGAGAATATTGAGAACAATTTCATCACGCACTTTTAGTTCTTTGGCGCGAGCCAGGTCGGCTTGCAGCCGGTCAATTTGATAGTTGGTCCAACTGACTCCATTGTCGTACAGAGACCAGCGAGAGCGAATGGCCGCCGAAGAACTGGTTGAGTCTTGACCTCTGGTCGAGGTCTGATAGTCGCGTCCAAGACTGGATTCCAATTTTAAATCAGGAAGCAGGGCGCTCCGTCCCGAAACGACCTCGAGTCGTGCTTGTTCCGTCGAAAATCGCACGCGGGCGAGGTCAACTTGACTCTGCTCCGCAAGGCGAATCAAATCCGGCAGCGCTCTCGGGCCCAAGGGCGCAGGGGTTGGTTCTGCCGCATGAACGCCAAGGGCGACGACGAGGCCGAGCGAGGCAACGACGAGGCCGAGAGTGGCGTTCACGAGGCCGAGAGTGGCGTTCACGAGGCCGAGAGTGGCGTTCACAAGGCCGGGGAGTGATATTTTGTTAAGGCTGCCCATGGAGTCGCTCATCTCTCAAATCGGGCCCGTCATCTCAAAAAAGCGCCGGGCGTGGCGAGCATAATACCCAATCCTGGCGCGGGAACCAAGGCTTGACCTTACCGCAACGCACGATCACGCACCTTTAAAAGAAGTAGCAGGCACCTTTACAAGAAGTAACAGGCACCTATCAAAAGCGTTGCCACTATCGCCCTCCATTAAGTCGCGCAGGAGTGGGTGTGAAGTGGGCAGCCGTAGTATTTGGATCGCCTAAGGGTGATGGCAATGCCCACCCAAACCAGCGACCTTAAGGCCATGGCTGCCACTGTGCGAACTTCATACGGATTGCCGTTGAAAATATGAAACCCAAAGGCGGCAAAGGTGATGAGAGTTGAAGCCGCAATCACCACAGCGACCGGTGTTGACCATTTAACGCCCGCGACAATGCTCGCGCCGCCGAGAACATAAAAAAATCCGGCAATAAAATTAAAAGTCACCACGAAGGGGACATAGTTTCCGGCTGCCACGCGGGCTGCGCTGTCTCCAAACAAAACCGCGCCGCCTTCTCGCAAAGTGAGCAACCCAAATACAAGTGCAAAGAGACCGATTATTCGATACCCCGTCGGAACATTCTTATTAACCATGTTCATCAGTAACCCCCTATTTTAGGATTCCGTTTAAAATCAATTGATAGAGATCCTCGGCGATTTTCTTTCGCCGGTCAGTTGAGCGAACGGAAAAGTTAAAATGCTTGGCCCGAATTGAATCGGTGCGGACCAAATGGTTAATGATTCCCTGAATGGAGTGGGTCAAAAACCCAGGGTCAACGGCCGAGTTCATGAATCCTTTCTTTTGGGCGTCGGCAAAAAATCGGATAAAACTCTTCGCCATCACGATGAGCGTGTCGCGAAAAATATCATCGGCAATAGAGTTCTCTGATTCCACTTCGCGGAGTGCGAGTTTGGTTAGGCTGGGGTCTTGAAGTTGAGCTTCGATGATGTCCTCGATCGCGTAACGAAGCTTGAGTTTAAAGTCGGCAAGTGAAGTCGCCGGTTCCAAAAAACGGCGGGCCGAGTCGAGCCGAGTTTGACCATATTTTTGGATGCAGGCTCGATAGAGGCCCGTCTTGTCGGTAAAGTAGTATCGAATGAGTCCAAAATTGATATTGGCTTCGCGCGCCACCTCTCGCACCGTGACCGCCTCAAACCCCTTCTCGGCAAAAAGTTTGATCGCCGCCGCCAGAAGTTGCTCCTTTGATGATGGCGAATTCGTCGGCGAGAGGGACAGTGATCTTTCTGTCTTTGTACCCATATATCAACATATTATACAATTGTATAACAAAAAGCAAGGGGTATTTAACTGGGCCGGTCAAGTCGCTCCGCCTCTGCACTGTTTGAGCATTGGGCCGTTTGAGCATAGGGCTGCTCCAGCTCTGTGCTGTTTGAGCATAGGGCTGCTCCAGCTCTGCGCCGCTTGAGGATTGTCTGTCCCCAACTCTGTGCTACTTGAGCGTTAACTGCCCCCAGCACTGTGCCGTTTGAGCATGAGCTGGCCCCAGGTCTGCACCGCTCCAAATTGTGTAAAATCACAGATTTATGAGTAAAATAATTTGACATATTTTACGTCTATTACTATAGTGCCCATATGAAAGCAAAACAAGCCAACCTTTTTGATTACTTTGATACTCGTCAGACCCGTAAGCGTTATGGGCGCACCCAACACGGTGGGGTCGAAACCAAAGGGCACCGAAAGCTTGAGAGACCACTTTCAACTACTCGTCCGATACATCTCGTCTTAAAGTCTCATAAGGCGACTGGATGCCTGAGTTTTCTCACTCATAAGAATAAACCCGTAGTCGAGGGGATCATTCGGGAGAAGGCGAGAAAATTTGGTGTGCGCATCTGTCAGTTTGCCAACGTTGGCAATCACCTTCATCTGAAAATTCGCATTGCCTCGCGGCCGCTGTTTCAAGCCTTTTTGGTGTCGGTCACCACTTTAATCGCTCGAACCCTCACGGGCGCCCGGCGGGGTAAAAAGTTTGGCAAGTTTTGGCAGGGCCAGGCTTTTACTCGCGTTTTGGTGTCGCGACGAGAGGAACTCAATTTGTTTGGCTACATCAAAGCCAATCAAATCGAAGGGCAGGAGTCGAAGGCGGCGAGAGAAATATACTTAGAAAAATTCCACCGCTGGGTGTACCGGGAAC